>DATECF010000165.1:0-47386 GCA_035287045.1 Gemmatimonadales bacterium
CAGCTTGATCTCGCGTCCCATGTAGAGCTTGTACAGATCGTCCGCCAGGGTCTGCATGCCGTGCTTCTTGCCGGCCTGCATGGCGGAGTAGATCTGGTGCACCTTGTCGTCACGGATGAGCGCCCGGATGGCGGGCGTGCAGACCATGATCTCGCAGGCCATCACCCGGCCCTTCCCGCTGGCCTTCTGGAGCAGGGTCTGGGTGACCACCCCCTCCAGCACGAACGCCAGCTGGGCCCGCACCTGGGACTGCTGGTGCGAGGGGAACACGTCGATGATCCGGTTGATGGTCTCGGCCGCCGAGTTGGTATGCAGGGTGGCGAACGCCAGGTGGCCGGTTTCGGCGATGGTGAGCGCCGCCTGGATGGTCTCCAGGTCGCGCATCTCGCCCACCAGTACCACGTCCGGGTCCTGCCGCAGGGCGTATTTGAGCGCGGCGCCGAAGCTCTTGGTGTCGGTCCCCACCTCGCGCTGGTTGACGATACAGTTCTGGTGCCGGTGAATGAACTCGATGGGCTCCTCGACGGTGAGGATATGCCCGCGAAGCTCCTTGTTGACCTTGTCGATCATCGCCGCCAGCGTGGTGGACTTCCCCGAGCCGGTGGGGCCGGTCACCAGCACCAGGCCGCGCGGGCGCTCGGCCAGCTGGGAAATGATGGGCAGCAGCCCCAGCTGATCGAAGGTCTTCACCGAGAACGGGATCTGCCGGATCACGATGGACACGCAGCCGCGCTGCTTGAAGCAGTTGCCGCGGAATCGCGCCAGGTTCTGGATGCCGAAGGAGAAGTCCAGTTCGTCTTCCATCTCGAACTTCTTCTTCTGATTCTCGGTCAGCACCGAGTAGGCCAGCTGGAGCGTGTCCTTGGGTGTCAGGACGTACTCATTCCGGGAGTTGGTGATGTCGCCGTCCACCCGCATCTTGGGCCGCTCGCCGGCGGTGATGTGGAGGTCCGACGCATCCCGCTCGATCATCTCCTCGAGCAGGGTCCGCAGGTTGACGCCTTGCGCGGCGCCCGCGGGGGCTCCGGCCGCCGCTTTGGGTGCAGCTTGCTCCATGTCTTACCCCCCCGCCGTTTCCTTGACGACTTCTTCCAGAGTGGTGACGCCCTTCCGGATCTTCTCCAGACCGTCCATGCGCAGCGTGAGCATGCCGTCCTTGACCGCCTGCTCCGTCACCTCGGCGGTGGACGCGCCCCGGAGGACCAGCCGCCGGAGCTCCGGCGACAGCGCCATGACTTCGTACAGGCCGGCCCGGCCCTTGTACCCGGTCCCATTACAGGTATCGCAGCCCGAGCCCTTGTAGAAGGTGATGCCGGCCAACTCCTCCGGCGTCAGCCCGAGCGCCGCAAGCTCCTCCGGCGTATACTCGTGCTCCTGCTTGCACTCCTTGCAGATCCGCCGCACCAGCCGCTGTGCCACGATCAGGTTCACCGCGCTCGCCACATTGAACGGCTCGATCCCCATGTCGATCATACGGGTGATGGTGGAAGGCGCGTCGTTGGTGTGCAGTGTGGACAGCACCAGGTGCCCGGTAAGCGCCGCCTTGATGGCGATGCCGCCGGTCTCGATGTCGCGGATCTCTCCCACCATGATGATGTTGGGATCTTGCCGCAGGAACGCCTTGAGCGCGGCGGCGAAGGTCATGCCGATCTCGGTCCGCACCAGGACCTGGTTGATCCCGTGAATGTTGTACTCCACCGGGTCCTCGGCGGTCATGATGTTGACCTCGATGGTGTTCACCCGCGACAGCGCCGAATACAGCGTGGTGGTCTTCCCCGACCCCGTGGGCCCGGTGACCAGCACCATGCCGTAGGGGTTGAGGATGTTCTTCATCAGGTCTTTCTCGGCCTTGGGCTCGAAGCCGAACTTCTGGAGGTCCAGCGTCAGGTTGCCCTTGTCGAGAATCCGCAGCACGATCTTCTCGCCGAAGATGACGGGCAGCGTGGACACCCGGAAGTCAATCACTCGCTTCCCCATCTTCAGCTTGATCCGGCCGTCCTGCGGCACCCGCCGCTCGGCGATGTTCAGCGACGCCATGATCTTGACGCGGCTGGTGAGCGCCGCCTTGAGCTTGACCGGCGGCTTCATGATCTCCTGGAGCGCGCCGTCAATGCGGTAGCGGACCCGGATCTCCTGCTCGAACGGCTCGATGTGGATGTCGCTGGCGCCCCGCTTGACCGCGTCGGTCAGGATCCCGTTGATCAGCTTCACCACCGGCGCGTCGTCGGCCACCTGCATAGGGGCCTGCTCTTCTTCTTGTTCCTCGACGACCTCGATGTCGTCGGTCTCCTCGATGTCCTTGAGCAGGGTCTGGAGCTGCGCGTCGGTCTGCTCGTAGTGCTTCTCGATGGACGTGCGGAGCGTGTACTCGCCCGCGATCACCGGAAAGATGTCGAAGCGGGTGATGAACTTGAGGTCGTCAATCACCGCGACGTTGGTGGGATCCGCCATCGCGACCGTGAGCGTCCGTCCCTCGCGCTTGAGCGGCAGCACCGTGTGCTTCACGGCCACGTCGGCCGGAATCAGCTTCACGATCTTGGGATCCACTTCGAACCGCGAGAGGTCCACGGCGGGCATCCGGTACTGCCGGGCCAGCATCTTGCTGATCTCGGTCTCCTGGACGAAACCGAGCTTCACCAGGGTGTAGCCTAGGCGCATCCCGCTGGTCTTTTGTTCCTGGAGCGCCTGCTGCAACTGCTCGCGCGTGATCAGGTTCTCACGGACCAGCAAGTCGCCGAGGCGTTCCGGTGCTGCCGCAACTGTCGCCATACCTGCCCAGGCAAGGAGAGGGTGAACGGCCAACCGGAAACTACGGACGCCCTAGGTGCTGTCAAGGCACGAGGATACGCCCCTCGAGCGCGTTCACGGTCGCGTCGCCGATCCCGCGCACACGCTTGAGATCCTGGATGGTCTGAAAGGGGCCCCGGGCGGCGCGATCCGCCAGGATGGCGCGCGCCAGGGCGGGACCGACGCCGGGAAGCTGAATCAGCTCGGCTTCGGTGGCTGTGTTCAAGCTCACTTTGGGGGCGGACGGGCGCTCGGGCGGGCGGACGGTCAGGCGGTCGGGCGGTCGGGTGGTCGCGCGGGGGGCCGGAGGGCCGATCAACGGAGAGCCGGTCTCGACCCTCACCGGCCACCCGTCCGTCAGACCGCCAGACCGCCCGGAAAAAGCCGCGTGGGGGCGGAGAGCGGCGAGCAGGGTAGGGCCGATTCCGGGAACCCGATCCAGCGCCTCGAGCGAGCCGAACGGCCCGTGCTCGTCGCGGTAGGCCACGATCCGTGCCGCCAGGGCCGGCCCGATCCGCGGCAGGCGAACCAGGTCGTCGGCACCGGCCCGGTCCAGGTCAATCCGTTCCCCCCTGGCGAGCGGACGGGCCAGCCGGAGGGCCCGGGCCTCCACGGAATCCCGATCGGGCCGGGCTCCGGTCCCCTTGAAATCCACCGCTCCGGGGGCCGCGCCCGGCGGCTGCCAGAAACGCACCACCAGCCCGGCGGCCGCCAGGACCAGCAGGATGACGGCAGCCCGGCGATCGTCGCGCGTGGCCATGGCGCCATGATGGGGCCCGGCCGCTTCGTCCATGGCATCAATCGAACGCCGGGCGGCGCCAAATGCGGCAGGGGATGGGCGGATGGAGGGGGATGCGCCCGGAGGGCCTCATCCTCTTCCATCGCCCTCCATCCCCTTCCATCCCCCGTCTCTCGCGCCCGCCATCCCCCGTTGTCAGCGAAGCAGCGCCACCGCCACGTCCCCCACGACCTGAAGGCTCCGGGCGGTCACCTTGTCGGCCGTGTCCTCGGTGGTGTGGTGCCAGGGGTAGTCCAGATCAATGACGTCAATGGCCCGCACGCCGGCGTCGAGCAAGGGCAGGTGATCGTCGGTGATCGCACCGCCGACCGTCGCCGTGAAGTACCGCTCGTAACCGAGCGCACGAGCTTTGGCCCAGACCCGCTCCACCACTTCCGGTGCACGCTCCGCCGACCAGCCTTCCTTCTCGATCCGTAGATCCTGGTCACCCACCATGTCGAACAACACGGCGTACAAGGGCCGCGTGCCCGCCGGGAGATTGGTGGCGTAGTGCTTCGAGCCCAACAACACGTCCCGGCCGTCGTTGAAGTCGCCGTAGTCTTCGCCGTCCACGAACAGCAGGTCCACGCCCACGCCGGCGGGCGGCAGCTTCTTCAGGGCATCGGCCACGCCCAAGAGCACCGCCACGCCGGAGGCGCCGTCGTTCGCGCCGGGGACGGGCCGCCGCTGATCCGCCAGGTTGGGACTCCTCTCCGCGCGGGGCCGGGTGTCCCAGTGCGCCAGGAAGAGCACCCGATCCCTGATCTCGGGCCGGAATCGTCCGATGAAGTTTCTGAGCCGCAGCGTGTCGCCCTGCGCCGTGACGTGGGTGAACTCCTGCACCTCCACCGAATCCGCGAGGGCCGCGAGCTGGTCCCGAATCCAATCGCCGGCCCGGCGGTGGCCACCCGTGTTTGGAACGCGGGGCCCGAACGCCATCTGCGCTTCCACGTACCGCATCGCCTGCCGGCCGTCGAACTCGCGCCGGGCGAAGAGCCCGGCAGCCCCACAGCCAGCCACCACGGTCAGGAAGATGAGCGCCCTCGCGCGGACGAGCGTCGAGAAGTTCACCGCGGAGAGCGCAGAGATGATTGGGGAGAGATTGATCCCATCAACCTCTCTGCGCGCTCGGTGCACTCTGCGGTGAATACTCGACGTCTGACGCATCGACGAGTCCGATCTCATGGCGCACGTCCCGTCACGAAGTTGATCTCCGCGAAGACGGTGAACACGTACTGGCTGAAGCGGCTGGACAGGTGCCGCTGGTCGGTCAGAATGTAGCTGAAACTCAGGCCCCCCACGACCGTGGAGGACATGCCGGTATCCATCCGCGCGTCGAGCTGGCGGCGCCGGCTGTCGGCCACGGCGGCGCACTCGGAGGTGCCGGCGCGAATCAGGCAGGCCCGCGTGTCGGACGCCGAGCCGGACAGCACCGTGCGAATCGGGTTGGGGAGCCGGACCAGCGACCGGGGCGCGCGGAAGGGGAAGCTCAGGTTTCCGCCCCAATCCACGCGATCGTTTCGGGTGGTGTTCCCGGCCGCGGTGAGATCGGTCCGGCTCTCGCCATAGTGGGCGCCGGTGGTGATGCCGGCGGTCCAGGTGACGGTCACCGACGGCGTGAACAGCCGGACGTGGCTCTGGGTCAGGGCCGGAGGGGCCGTGGGGGCCGGAGCGGCCACCGCCGCGCCTACGCCCTGGCGCACGGTGGTCTCGCTCACGCGATACTGAGCCTGGGCGCTCAGGCTCGAAACCGCCCGCCCCAGCAGTCCACCGGGACGCGCCAACCAGGTGAGCGAGCCGGAAGGCCACTCGCGAGTGTGCTGCGCCAGCGGCGCCTGCCCGTCTCGCTGCAACACCCAGGTGGTTCCCTCCGTGTCGCGATAGGTTCCCCGCACCGTGAGCCCCGTGGGCAGCCGCGCGCCGGCGGACCCGGTCAGCGTCCGGGTCTCCATGGCGGTGGTGGCCAGCACGCCAGCTCGCTCCCGAAACGCCCCCATCTCGCCGAGCCCCAGCTGGTAGCGGAGATCGGGCGCCGCGGCCAACCGGTCGAACGTGGACCGGCGCTCCCGCGTGAGCGACACATCGGCTGGCAGCAACGCACGCAGTGCCCCGCCGAAGACGCCGCCACCGGTTGTCCCCACCAGCCGCGCGAGGTCCAGCCCGGTGCCGATCTGGCGGCGCCGGAAGTTGGCGCTGGCCAGCGGCGCCACCGAATCCGTTCCCACCACCACCGGGACTCGCTGGTTGGGATCGCGGACCATGCTGAAGCCGGTCGCCCAGGCGAAGCGCGGTTTGAGCCAGCTCGCGATCACGGGCGCCACGGTCGCCGCCGTAGCGAACCCGCGCTGGCGCTCGAACCCGGCGTCCCACCCCAACACCGTGCCGCGTTGGGTCGTCAGCGACCGCCGCACGGCTGTGGTGTCGCCGTAGTCCTGGAGATCGCGGGTGCTGGTGAGATCGGCGCGGAGGCTCAGGGTTTCGAACGGCCGGAGCTCCAGTCCCGCCAGATTGGTCCACCGGTGGTGCAGGCCGGGCTGGCCCCGGACCAGTGAGTCCGACGCCAGCGCCACGGGGACCCGAAAGGTGGTGCGGCGGGTGTCGTCGTCGACCAACGTCGAGCCGAGCCGGACCTGGGCGGGGTTGAGACGCAGACGCGCGTTGCGTAGCGCCCGGCCGAACTCGCTCTCGCGCACCCAGGCGGGCAGGCCGTCCAGCAGGCCCAACAGAAACCCCGGCACGATCCGCACGCCTTTGGCCCGGGGCGCCATGCTGTAATCCGCCCGCAGCCGGCGGTTGCGCGTCGTGGTGCTCCACAGCTCGGCCCGCGCGTCGCCGTTCTGCGCAAACCCGCTGACGCTCAGGGGATCCAGCAGCAGGCCGGGAACCAGCCCGCCGCCCCTGGCCGAGCGGCGCAGATCCAGCTGGAACGTGGTCACCGCGCTCCGCGGCCGCCGGAGACCGCTGAGCGCGGCGGCCTGAAGATCGCTCTGGCGGAGGTAGAGCGGATCCGCCGACGTCCGGGCGTAGGTGACGCTGAGCGGCATCATCATGCCCCACGTGGCCGGCAGGACCTTGTCGAGCCGCAGCGTGGATCCCACACGCGCGGCGAGGTCGGTGACGTAGGTGGGATCGTCATCCAGCTGGCGAAATCGATCGTCGCGCCGGGTGAGCCCAAGGGTGACCTCCGCCACGTCCGCCGCCAGGAGATGCAGGTCCAGCGCCGCCGCCAGGCCGGCGTTGTTGACCACGTCGCCCAGGCGGATGTCGTCCACCCACACCTCGGCCGGGTCCACGATCGCGTTGGCGGACACCCGGTAGATGCCCGCGGCCACTTCCGACACTCGCGCCAGGTTGGGCGGCGCGATGCCGGGGTCGCGCACCTGCACCAGGTACGGCCCGTCGCAAGCGACGAACGCCGTAGAATCCCCGCCGCACGACGCCGCCCCGCCGGGCGCTTCGCCGGCCAGCCACCGCGCCTCGATCTGCCCGCGCAGCGCGATCCAATGCTGCAGATCGATCACGATCTCCGGCTCCCAGGTGCCCGACACCAGTCGCGTGCGGTAGAGATAGAAGTTGTCTTCGTCGGTCCCGACCTTGACGAGGAACTCGAGATCGCCCTGGTCCCACCCCGTGCCGCGACCCTGGGCCCACACGCGGAGCTGCCGGTACTTGAGGAAATTGCGGTCCCCTTCCGCCGAGAACCGGGTGAACGCCTCGGCCCGCTCGCCCGGACGCAGATCCCGCGCCAGCAGCCGCAGCGAGTGTTCGTTGATCTGCTGCGAGGTGAAGAGGAAGGACACGCCCCGGCGCTCGGCTTCGTTCAGCACGCCTGGTGGCGGCGTGTACCCCAGGTCCTGGTTGTCGGTGCTCACCACCGACGCCACCACCTCGCCGTGCGGCTGGGCCAACCGTCCGCCCAGACCGGCCAGCGGAGTGGCCGCGCGCTTGAGCCACGGCGCGCCCACCAGCCGCATGCGGCCCAGGGCAACGAACAACTCGTCTTCCGGGGGCCCCTGATCCGGCGCCACCACGGTGAGCCGCAAGGCCCGGATGTGCCGGACGTCCGGACTGCCGATGGTCAGGGTGTCCTGGCGGAACGGGATCCGGTACAACCGCCAGGTGAGGCGCCGGCCCGTGGCATCGGTGGTGCCTCCCCCGTCCCGCACGAAGTAGCGGGTGTTGCCCAGGGGAAAGACGTAGCGCACCAGGTCTTCGGTGAGGCCGCCCACCGTGATATCGAGCCGGTTGTCGCCGTTCAGATCTTCGGTGTCCGGTAGGCCGTTCCCACGGGTGCAGCGGGCCGCGAGGTCGCCCAGCGGGAAGATGGGAAGGCCGGTGGCCAGCGTCCCCCGGCACAGGGGCACCTGCGCGGCCGCCGCCCCGGTTCCCGCGTCCCACAGGGAGTCCGGGCGATCCCCCAGAATCCCCACATCGTGCACCGCGGCATTGAACACGTTGGAGAGGGTGTCTTTCTCGGTGTCCAGCCGGCCGATGCCGACGAACCGGAGCCCGGTGAAGACCGTGTCGCTCCCCAGCACCCGCAGGGAATCCGGGGCGGGGGCTACGGCGTCCTCGAACACGGTGCCGAAATCCAGCAGCAAGGTGGCGCCGCGCGCGGCCGCGCTGCGGCCCTCGTCCTCCAGCACCCAGAACTCCAGGTACTCGACGGTCGAGAGGTCCACGCCCAGCCCGGACCGATCCAGCGCCTGGGTGATCGAGCGCCAGCGAGGCCCCGGCGTGTGAGGGCGGTACCAGCGCGGCGCGCCGGTGACGGGCGCGGGGGCACCGCCGACGGTATCCGGCTTGAGCGACAGCCACAGGACCCGCTCGATCTGTCGCGCCGTGCCGGTCAGGACGATGCTCGAATCGATGTCGCGCGGCCCGAACTCCACCGGCTGGTTGCCGATCTGGACGCCGTTCTGCCACACCAGGGCCGTCGCGTCCCGAGGGTCGAAGCTACCGTCCGGCGCGAGGTACTCGGCGGCCAACCCTCGGCCCGACGCCGGTCGGCTGCCGAGCTGGAAACTCTGCTCGTTGAGCGACACCACGCGGCTCCCGGTGGTTCCCTCGAACTCCTCCACGTACGCCTGCCCGGCCTGGTTGGCGTTGGGCCGGGACATTGCCAGCTCTCCGCTCACGGTGAGCGAGGACGGCGTGGTGGTCTGAATGAACGGCAGGGCGTCGAGAGCGCGGGTGATGGCGGTGGGCTGAAACGCCAGCTCGGTACTCACGCCGCCGATGAAGTGGGCCTGCGGCTCGAAGCCCAGCTGCGGGCGGGTGAACACGCTCTGCTCCTGCTGGAACAGGCCCAGCGCGTCCACCCGTCCACGGTCGCCCAGGCGGTAGGTGCTGGACAGGCCAAGGATGGTCTTGGGCGCCACGTCGAAGAGCTGGTTCTCCTCGAATTGGGCCCGGACCTGAACCACCGGCGCCGTGAACAGCTGATCGGGGTTCAGGAAGCTCACCTGGCCCACGTCGTAGAAGACCTCGTAATCCCGGCCGCGGATGAGTTGGCGATCGCCCACGAACAACCGCTCGCTCCCCTCGCGCACCTGGATGGCGCCGAGGTTCAGGCCGGTGCGGTCGCCCGGTCCCGCCGCTTCGTACTGGATGCGCAGCCGGAATCGCGGCGCCGGTCCCTGCGTTTGGAGCAGGTAGGCGGGCGTGCGGTAGAGGGAATCGTTGCGTTCGCCGGCGGCGAGCTGGGTCGAGTCCGCGAACGGCTGGAGGTGGGGGAACACGACAAACAGGTCGCGGACCGGCGCGCCGCCGTTGGGGTCACGCTCGCGGGGGAACACGCGATTGTATTCGTCCAGCCCGGCAGGGTCGGCGGCCAGCGCCAGGCCCAGCGTCTCCAGGTAGGTCTCGCCGCCGCCCAGCGGCCGCTCTGAGTGATTGAGGGCGATGCGTAAGCGAAGCGAAGGGCGGGTGATGTCGGGGCCGCCCAGCCGGTACACGTTCCGCATTTCGTAGGCGAAGGTGGGCACCTCGGGGCCGCGCCGCGGCTCGTAGATCAGCTCCAGCGTGTCGCTGCCGCCACCGATCGAAGGGAACGTGCCCACGGTGTCGCCCGAGGCGGTGACATACGAAACCGCGAGAAAGTCCTCGGTGCCCACCCGCCCGGAGAGCGCGAGCCACAGCGCCGAAGGGTCCAGGTAGTAGTCCCGGCCTTCCACCAGGAGTTCCCACGGAAGCGGGCCGACCCGTTGTGGGCTGTCGAACCGCAGGGCCACCGCGTTGATGCCGCCCAGATTGGGGGTGGCGCCGGACGCGCCGCCCAGGGCCCGCAGCCGGTATACCCGGACACTCGCCGGCTGCTGCAGGGGTGAGAGCGCCACGCCGGCGAGGTTCAGGACGTCGAGGGTGGGATAGCCGGGGAGGTCCCGGGGGTTGACCACGAAGAAGAACCGGCCGGGCTCGAAATCCAGGTCGCGCAGCTCGAAATCCGCCGGCTGGGTCACGCGGTCGCCCACCGTATACACGCGGGTGCGGAGCGAGGAGCCGCGCTGCTGGGCCAGGATGGAACGCACCTCCAGCGCGCCGAACTGGGCCCTGGCCTGGACGCCGAACGAGTTCGCCGGAATCGCGGCGGTGATGAAGCGCGAGCCGGGCACGTCGAGCGTCACATTACCCACTTCGACGCGTTGCAGCGCCTCGCCCTCCTGTCCCTGGTACCACACCCGGATGTCATTATTGGCGCTGAACTCCCGCTCACTGTCGTAGTCGAGATCCAGGTGGATCCGCTGGCTCACGACGCCGCCGGCCTGAAGCCTGAACTGCTGATCCACGAACGGCGTGGGGAACCCCGGCTCGCAGCCGGAGACCGGGTTGCCGATGTCGCCGGCGGTGCAGCGCTGGTTCTGGAGACGGTCGAACTTGAGCTCGAAGCGGCCGCGGAAGGCGATCCCGAGCGCGCTGGTGTCCTGCACGCCTGGGAGCCTCGCTACGCGTCGCCAGCCCTCCGCTTCGACGCCGTCCCCTGCGAAGAGCCAGCGGGCACGGCGTTCGCGGGCCACGATGGCCCGCGTCTCATCGGCCCAGCGTTGCGCGGCGGCCTCTGGCGTGCCGGCGAACCGGGAGGTGTCCCCGGCGAGGGGGCCGGCGGCGTCCTGCGCGTGGGCCCGCCCGGCGGCGGCCATGCCGGCGATGAGGGCCAGGACCGCTGGGGCCACTTTCGAGCGCACGCCGGGGTATGCTATACTGACCGGCCCACCCGATGGCGGACCAGCGAGTTACGTCGCCGCATGCGGATCCTGAGCAAGTACCTTCTCAAGCAGCACCTGGTCCCGTTCGTGTTCGCGCTGTCCGCGCTCACGGCGTTCCAGCTGCTGAACCAGATCGCTCGACGGCTGGGCGATCTGGTGGGCAAGGGCCTGCCGGGCACCGTGATCCTCGAGGTCTTCGCGCTGTCCATACCCTTCATCGTAACCACCACGTTGTCCATGGCCGTGCTGATGGCGGTGCTGTACGCCATCAACCGGCTCACCGCGGACCGCGAGCTGGTAGCGATCCGGGCGGGTGGCATTTCGCTGGGCCGGCTCATGGTGCCCCTGGTCACGGCGGCCACCACGGTCGCGGCGATCGGATTCCTCTTCAGCGATCAGGTCCTGCCCCGCACCAATCATAGGCTGCGCACCCTGCTGACGGACATCAGCCGGACCAAGCCCACCTTCTCGCTCAAAGAGCAGGTGATCAACGAGGTCCAGCGCAACCGGTTCTTCCTTCGGGCCGCGCGGATCAACCAGGCCACGTTCGCCCTGCGAGACGTCACCATCTACGACCTCGCCGACCAGGAACGCAAGCGCATCATCTACGCCGACAGCGGGTACATGGGGCTCTCGGCCAACCAGGAGGTGCTGTACCTCACGCTGTACGACGGCACCATGCACGAGCTCAGCCGGACGGATGCCAAGACGTTCCAGCAGGTGGAGTTTCGACGCAACGTGTTCCGCGTCCAGGGCGTGGGCAACCTGTTCACCCGGACGGAGGAGGACAACTACAAAGGGGACCGCGAGATGGGTGTTTGCGAGATGGAGAACATCATCCGCAGCGCCCGGCGCGAGTCGGAGCTTGCGGGCCGCCGGGCGTCCACGGCGCGCGCCAACGGCCTCCGGGCCTTGGTCGGCCTGGCGCCGGTCCAGACCGACACCGTCGTGCCGCTCCAGGACTTCAGCGCCTATTGCCAGGGCCTCAAGCGGTTCGCGGGCTTCCTGCTGCCGGCCGAGCTCCAGGCCCAGGAGCGGCGGCGGCCGCCCAGCGTCGGCGACACGGGGATCCTCAACCGCTTCAACGAGCCGGGCCGGCGGGCGTTCGCCACCGGGATGGTCGATCGCCCTCGGGCCTCGGAGGTGCTGAACTACCGGGATCGCTCCCGCAGCGCCCGCGTGCGGATGGCCAACTACCAGGTGGAGCTGCACAAGAAGTACGCGATCGCCGCCGCGTGCATCGTGTTCGTCCTGATCGGCGTCCCGGCGGCGATCCAGTTCGCGGCCGGCGGGATCGGATTCGTGATCGGCACCAGCCTGGTGGTGTACACGGTGTACTACGTGGGCCTGATCGCCGGGGAAACGCTGGCCAACCGCTTGATCATCCCCGCGTTCTGGGCCATGTGGACACCGAACGTCCTGTTCACGGTGGTGGGGCTCTTCGGGCTGTGGCGGCTGCGCCGGGCGACCAGCGCCATCCTGCTCCCGGACCGCCTGCCGCGCTGGCTACGCCGGTCGCCGCGCGAGGAGGCCGCGGAGGCCGCGTGAAGCCGGCGCGCCTGCTGGATCGCTACTTCCTCCGGGAATGGGCCAAGATCTTCGGGTTGAGCGCCGTGGGGTTCCCCCTGGTCGCCATCATTCTGGAGCTCACCGACAAGCTGGACGACTACCTGAGCCGCGGCATCGAGCCGGGCGCCATCGCGTTGAGCTACGTGTTCGGGTTGCCGGAGAAGGTGTTCCTCATCCTGCCGGCAGCGGTGCTGTTTGCGACCGTGTTCAGCGTGGGGAACATGAACCGGCATTTCGAGCTGGTCGCGGGGAAAGCCTCAGGCCAGAGCTTTCACCGGCTGGCGGCGCCGGCGCTGGTCGCGGCCGTGGCGGCGGCGATCGTGGGGTTAGGGCTGGGCGAGCTGGCGCCGATCGTCAAACGGCGCCAGGCGGAGCTGCTGGGCGAACGCGAGATTCGGTCGGTGAACAGCCGGTACAACTTCGTCTACCGCGCCGACCAGGGCTGGGTGTACGCCATCCGGTCGCTGGAAGCCGAGCAACGGACCATGAATGACCCGGTGCTGGAGCGGGAGGGTACCAGCGCCGCCTACCCCACGTTGGTGGTCCAAGCGAGCCGGGGCTGGTACTCGGATACGACGCACGACTGGGTGCTCAAGCAGGGGTGGTTCCGCATCGTTCCGGGCCCGGACGCGGTGCTCACGTTCTCGTTCGACTCGCTGCGCATGCGGAGCCTGGTAGAGACGCCGGCCGCGCTCCTGGCGGAGCCCAAAGACCCGGAGGAAATGCGCTACGGAGAGTTGCGACGCTACATCGAGTGGCTGGAACGCTCGGGCGGCGACGCGCGGAAGCTCCGGGTGGACCTGGCGCTCAAGCTGGCGATCCCGTTCACCTGCATCATCATCGCGATCTTTGGGGCCCCGCTCGCCGTGACGGCGCCGCGTGCCGGAGGAGCGTTCGGGATCGGCGTGAGCCTGGCCACCACCGTGGTGTTTCTCACGTTGGTGCAGCTGTCCAAGGCGGTGGGAGCGGGGGGGCTGTTACCGCCCACGCTCGCGGCGTGGACGGCGAACATCGTCTTCGGCGCCGCGGGCGTGTGGCTGGCGAAGAAGACGCCTACCTGAGGACGGCATGACGGCATAGACGGCACGACGGCGTGGAGTCAGCCTACCCCCATGCCGTCATGCCGTGCTCTCATGCCGTCATGCCGTGCTCTCTTAAGCCTCGACCGTGATGTCCCGCGTGATCGAGACGCCGCAGACCTCGCCGCTCATCGACGCCGAGCCGGTGGTGAGGGTACCCCCGCTGAGGTTGAAATCGAAGGTGACCTTCACGTTGACGCCGCACGCACCCTCGCGGGTCGATTCCTTCCATGTGAACTTGCCGTCGTAGGTGAGCTCGCCATCGAAGCCCGTTTGGCTCCCGGTGAAATCACCGCTCACCTTGAGGTTCGGGTCGCCGGTGATGGTGAAGGTCTTCCCGCTCTCGGTGGTCACGATGCAGCCGGCCGGGGCGATGGTGTAGTCGAACCCGATGGTACCGACGCCGGTGTCGGAATCGAGATCCACCGAGATGGAGCCAGCCAGCACCACCGTGCCCCCTCCCTCACAATTCCCGGTGAAGGCGATCGAGCGCTTCTCGGTGATGCGCGCGCCTGCTTCCCCGGTCGCCCCGGCCGAACCCATGGGCGCCGCGGCTACCTCACTGAAGCCCGCGAAGCCCTCTCCGACCAGAACCTCGGCCAGCTCCGTCGCGTCGGTCGAGTCTAGAGGATCACCGCTGAAAGTGAAATCGCTGCAGGCCGCGAGGCCAAGGGCCAGCGCGGCAGACAAACCGGACAAGAAGCGCATGCGTGACATACAATCCATCTCCTGACTCTGGGTGTGTACGAAGCGTCGCCTAGGGTAACCACCCTCAGGCATCCGTGGTAGTGCTCCTTATACCCGTGGGACCGTTTCTGGTACCATTGGAACCGACGTGCGCGAAGGACCGTGACGGCGGTCACACCCCGTGGCGGCGGGTCCACCAAAAGGCTGGTTAACGAAGAGGGGGGGGTATTTCTAACCGAATCCCGGCCGCCCTCGCGGAATGGGTGAGGGCACCAATGGAGATGTACCTGGCGCCGGCGTCGGCATACGCGCGCGCGGTGTCGCTCGTGATGCCGCCGGACGCCTCGATCGCCACCTCGGGCCCCGCACGCTTCACCCACCCGGCGATCCGCTCCGGCGGCTGATTGTCCACCAGGATGCGGCGCACGCCGGCCGCCAGCGCCTGTTCCAGCTGCTCGGGCGTTTCCACTTCCACGATCGCTTCGACGCCTTGGGGAGCCCCGGCGAGAGCCTCCTGCAACGAGGTGCGTTCGAGCAGCGCCCAGTGGTTGTCTTTGAACAGCACCCCATCGGCGAGGGACGCGCGGTGATTGACGCCGCCGCCCACGCGCACGGCGTACTTCTCCAGCGCGCGAAGGCCGGGGGTGGTCTTCCGGGTGTCGGTGATGACGGCGCCGGTTCCGGCCACGGCTTCCACGGCGCGGCGGGTCAGCGTCGCGATCGCGGACAGGCGTTGTACGAAATTGAGCGCGGTGCGTTCCGCTCCAAGCAGTGCGGCCCCGCTGGTGCGAATCGTAGCGATGGCGCCACCCGGATCCGCCCAGTCACCCTCGTCCACGCACGTCCGGAGCGACGAGTCGGGATCCAGCTCGCGGAACGCGAGGGCCGCGATGGGGAGGCCGGCCACCACGCATCGTTCCTCGACGACGAACCGGCCGGAGGCCGGCAGGAGTGCGTTGGCACCGAGCAGGCGGCTGGTGATGTCCTCACGGGCCCGGTCCTCGGCGAGGGCGCGCCGGACTTCTTCGAGGCCGAACTCAGCCAATGGCCAGCATGCGGTCAATCGCCCGCCGGGCGCGGGCGGCCACATCCGGCGGGACGGTGACCTCGTACTTCAAGTCGCGGAGCGAATCCCGGAGATTCTCCAGCGTGATCATCTTCATGTACCGGCACTCGGCTTCCTCGGCGACCGGATAGAAGGCCTTTTCCGGGTTTTCCCGGCGGAGCCGGTGGAGCACACCGGTCTCGGTGGCCACTACGAAGCGCCGGGCCGGCGACTGCCGGGCGCGGTCCATCATCTGCTCCGTGGACACGATGTGGGTGCGTTCCCGGGGGATGTCGCCGGCGGCGATGCTGTACAGCGTGTTCGACACGCACCCGCACTCGGGATGCACCAGGAACTCGGCGTCGGTGTGTTCCCGCCGCTTGGCCGCCACCGCGTCCGGCGTGAGCCCGGCGTGCACGTGGCATTCGCCCAGCCAGACGTCCATCTCGCGCCCGGTCACCTGGCGGAGGTAGTTCCCCAGGAAGAAGTCCGGCAGGAAGAGCACCGGCACCTTGGGCGGCAGCGCCCGGATGACGGCCACGGCGTTGCCCGAGGTGCAGCAGTAGTCCACCTCCGCCTTGACCGCGGCGCTGGTGTTGACGTAGGCCACCACCACGCCGTCGCGATGCTCGGCCCGCCAGGCGCGGACGTCCTCGGCCTGGATGGTGGCAGCCAGGGAGCAGCCGGCTTCCAGGTCCGGGATCAGCACCTTCCTGGACGGGTTGGCGATGGCCGCGGTCTCGGCCATGAAATGCACGCCGCACAACACGATGATCTCGGCATCGATCCCGTTGGCGCTGCGGGCCAGCTTCAGGGAGTCCGCCACCACATCCGCCAGGTCCTGGATCTCGGGACGCTGGTAGTTGTGTGCGAGAATGGCGGCCCGGCGCTCGGCTTTGAGCGCGAGGATTTCATCGACGATGTGGCTGGTGGGCTGCTGGGCCATCCAAGGGGAATATAACGACACCGGCATCCGGCATGAATGAAACGGGGGCTCATGAGAGCCCCCGTGTTGCATTGCGGCGTGACCGCGACGTCGTCTAGAACGTGTACCGCGCCGACAGCTGAATCTGGTAAGAGTTGAACGGCGACGTGGTGCTGACGTAGCGGTTGGTGACCTCAGTGGGATTGAACGTGAACCGGTGCTGCTGCGCCGCCACGTCGTACGACCGGGCCTGCAGGATGCCGTAATCGAAGAAGATGATCCGGCCCGTGCTCTTGATCTGGCCCCAATCATCGTTGAGGAGATTGAGCACGTTGAAGATGCCGAGCTCGAGCGACACGGCGTTGTTGTTCCCGAATCGTGGGAGCGATTGCCGCAACGTAAGGTTCAGGAAGTTCTGCCACGGCTGACGGCAGGAGTTCCGCTCCATGATGCCGCCGCGCTGCGCGGCCAGGCACGGCTCGCCGGCGATATACTGGTTGAGCGCCGCCGCCTGCTCCGCGGGCGTAGCCACCACCGCGCCCGCGGGGTCGGTGAGGTTGACGAACGTCATCTCGGCAGCGGCGTCGTTCGGGATATAGATCGGATCGTTGGTGTTGCTGCCGTCCGCGTTCAAGTCGCCGCGGCCCCCCGCACCACCCGCGATGAGCGTGTACGGCTGGCCGGACTGCCCCACCCAACTGAGCGACAGATCCGTTTGCGCGGCGCTCCAGGGGAACGTGTACGTGACCCCTGCGACCACCCGGTGCGGCCGGGAGAAGCTGGAGACGGTGGCCTCATCCTGCAGCTGGTCAGTGGAATACACCCGGCCGAAGCGCCAGTTGGAAATGGCGCGGCTGGACGTAAAGCTCTGCACATCGTAGGCCCGGGAGTAGGTGTAACCCAGGTTGCCTTCCCAACTGCCGCTGAACCGCTTCTGAAGCTGTCCCGTCAGGCTCCAGGAGTCGTTCTGGTTCGTGTTCCGAAGCTCGAAGACCCCGCCGTTGAACGACGGTCCGTAGAGCGTCAGATCCATGTAGCTCGGCGTGCTGACCCCGGAGCCCGGGAACGTGCCGTACATGACCCGGCCGTTGGCGTCGGTGCCCACGGATGGATTGAGGTTCCGGTTCACGATGAAGAAGTCGTTGATGCCCTTGGTGTAGATGAACTCCGCCGTGGCCGCCACGTTGCCCGGCAGACGCCGGTCCACCCCGAGGTTGGCGCGGAGCACCTGCGGGAACTTGGTGTCGGCGGCAATGATGTTCACTTCACCGATCGTGGTCCCCGCGGCGATCCCGGTGCCGTCGGCGCATTGGAGCGGCCCGCCCAACCTGGTATCGAACGCCGGCACGTTGCCGCCGGTGCACGTGATCCGCCCCAGCTTGGTACCATTGTTCGAATACGCGTTGGAGTACCAGACGTAGGCCGGCGCGCCCGTGAAGATCCCGGCGCCACCCCGGATCTGCGTCTCTCGGTTCCCGAGGTCCACGTTGAACCCCAGCCGAGGCGACAGCAGCAGCTGGCCGCTCGGCACCTCCGTATTGAAGCCGTCGGACGCAACCCGCGGATCGTAGGTGGGCTGGTCAAAGAACATGGGCACGTCCAGGCGAAGGCCGGCCGTCACCGACACCTGCGGACCGAGATGGAACTGGTCCTGCATGTAGGCGCCGAGAATCCCGGCGGTGAACGTCGCCGCGATGCCGCCGCCCAGATCCCCTGCAGATTCATACTGCTCCACCACGCCGTTCTGGAAGTCCGCCAGGTCGTCGAAGGTCCACACGCCGTAGGAGCTTTGGGCGAACAGGTTACGGACTTTGTACAGCTCGTTGCGGGTCCCCAGTGTGATCCGGTGGTTGCTGCCCACCGGAATGGTGAAGTTGTCGGTCAGCTCCCAGATGTCCTGATCCAGCTCATTGCCCTGCGAGAACCGCTCGGAGCCGGACTGGAGGGAATACAGACCTGAGCCGTCCGCCGCGGTGAAGTTCTGCACGATGATCAGGGGCGCCGTGACGTCCGGGGTGCGCTTGTCGCGAATCCGGTTCAAGCTGAACAACAGTTCGTTCGACGCCCCACTCGCCAGACTAGTGAAGAACTGCAGCGATGGGTTGTGGGTCTGGCTCTTGAAGTGGTAGCTGGTGCTACTGAGGTCGAAGGTGGTCCCGGTACTCCGGTTGAAGATGTCGTCCTGCGCCGTATTGAAGATGTAGCGGAACACCAAACGACTCGTGCCGCTCAGCTCGTAGTCGACCCTCGCGAGGAGGTTGTTGAGCGGGTTCGTATTGGTGATGAGCCCACCGATGCCGGTCGCGGGCACCCCGTAGGCCCCCAGCGCCGCGTTGAACGCATCGATGTCGGCCTGGGAAGCCCTTACCGTGCCCAGGCTGACCGGCTGCCCCACGTACGGACCCCCGGCGGGCGTGGAGCGGCGGCGGAACTCTCCATTCAGGAAGAAGTGGGTCTTGTCCCGCTGAATGGGGCCGCCGACGGACGCACCGAATTGGTGCTGCCGGAAATCCGTCAGCCCCAGCGGATCGCCCGCCAGGCCCTGATTGCGGAAATACCAAAACGCCGAACCGTGGAGCTCGTTGGTGCCGCTCTTGGTCACGGCGTTGATCAGGGCGCCCGTGAAGTTGCCCTGGCGTACGTCGTAGGGCGCGAGGAGCACCTCGTATTCCTTCACCGCTTCCAGGCCCACGGCACGCCCACCAGCCTGGCCACCGGTCTGGCCCGTGCGCCCCAGGCCGAACCGATCGTTCACGGTGGAGCCGTCCACTTGAATGGTGTTGAATCGGTTGTTCTGGCCCGACACCGACACGCCGCCCTCATCCCGCTCGGCCACCTGAGGCGTCAGCCGCACGAAATCCTGAAAGTCGCGGTCCAGGGTCGGCAACCGCCGGAGTGAGGAATCCGTGAAGCTCAGCGACGTTCCCTGCGCGTCCCGGCTGAACACCGGGTTCTGCTCGTCGGGCGTCACGATGATCTCGCCCAACTGGACCGCCGCCCGCGCCATGTCCACGTTCAGCTCCAGCACCTGGCCCAGGGAGAGTGTGATTCCGGTCCGCCGCACCGGCTGGAAACCGATCATCTGCGTGCTGAGCACGTATGGGCCGCCGACCGCGGCGTTTTCGATGTTGTAGTGGCCGCCGGCGCGCGACACACTCCGGAAGCGCTGCCCGGTACTGGTGTTCAGCAACACAACGGTCACGCGCTCTACCGGCGCGCCCTGCTCGTCGAGTACGCGTCCGCGCACCGAGGCCGTCGTGATGCCCTGAGCGGCGAGCGAAGTCGCCGCGACGCCAAGGCACACGACCGCCCACGACGCGCTCAGTAACGCACGAAGTGGTCTACGCATACAAACGGTATTCTCCTTCGGAGAGTTGGGTCCTGCAGGGTACCAAGGGCGCATCAAAAAGAACCCCCCGGCGGGTACCGGTCAAGTCACACCGGCATCACGCCGCCGGTTGCGCCGCTCCCACAGAAGGTAGACGGGGATGCCCGTCAGGATGACCCCAACATCCGCGAAGAACAGCACCGGTTCGGAGATCATGTAGTTCCCCAGAATGAACAGCGCGGCCAGCAGAAACAGCACCGGCACCACCGGGTAGCCCCAGGCGCGATACGGGCGTTTCAGGCCGGCATGTGTCTTCCGCAGCACGAAGGTCGCCGCCACGCCCAGCGCGTAGAACGGCCAGATCCCAATGATGAATTGATCCGCCAGCTCGGCGAACTCCCGGATCGACACGTAGATGATGCCGAGGATCCCCGCCAACACAATGCTGGCGTACGGCGTCGCGAAGCGCGGGTGCACTTCCGCCAGCCGCCGGAAGAACAACCGGTCCTCCGCCATGGCGTAAAAGATCCGCGGGCCCACCATCATGGACCCGTTGAGCGAGCCGAAGGCGCTCACCATCACCGCCGCCGACACGAAGGCCACGCCCGCGGCGCCCAGGATCCGCTGCGCCGCGTCCGCCGCGATCAGCGGTGAGCCGGGCATCTGCGCTAACGGGATCAACTTCATGTACACCGCATTGACCAAGAGGTAGAGGACGATGATGCCGGCCGTACCCAGAAACAGCGCCCGGGGCATGTTGCGTTCTGGGTCCTTCACCTCACCGGCCACGAAGGAGAGGTCGGCCCACCCATCATAGGCCCAGAGGATGGACACCAGCGCCAGGCCGAAGCCGGCCAGCGGCGCCAGCGTGGTCGCCGGCGGCACCACGGTCCGGCTCAATGCAAAGCTGGGACTCAACACGAACCCCAGGGCCACGAGCCCCAGCAGCGCGGCCACCTTGAGCACCGTGCTGACATTCTGGACCATGGCGGCCAGGTGGATTCCCCGGTAATTGACGGTCCCCACGATCACGATGAACACCGCAGCCGTGGCCTGCGCCAGCGACAGGGGCAGCCCGGCGAACGGGGCGCCGCCGTCCACGCCCAGGAGCCGCCACAGGTACTCCGCGGACACGATGGCGATGGCTCCCAGCGCCGCCGGTCGGATCACCCACAGCTCGGCCCACCCGAAGAGAAACGCGGGCCCGCGGCCAAAGGCCTCGCGGATGTACACGTAGATGCCGCCGGTGCGGGGGAAAATCGCGGCCAGCTCGGCATAGGTCAGCGCGCCGGCCAACGCCAGCACGCCGCCCAGGATCCAGCCCGCGACGAACAGCTCCGGTGTCCCGACCCGTTCCGCCACCACCGCGGGCGTCCGGAAGATCCCGCTCCCGATGGTGGTGCCCACCAGTACGGCGACGGCGCTGGCGAGACCGAGGCGGCGGGGAAGGCGCTCGCCCCAGCGGTCTGGCGCGGGAGAGGTCATGGCCGACAATGGTAACGCAGAGGCGGCAGCGGCGGCAGAAGCGACGGGATCCCGGATGGTGTCCGGAGCCGCTTCTGCCGCCATCGCGTTGCGGCCAGCAGAACGCGGCGCGAGGTTACAGCCCATGCGCACACTCCGACTCCTCGCCCTGGTCACCGCCGCCTTCGTGTACGCGCTCATCGTGCTCGGCGCCGTGGTCCGGATCACCGGCTCGGGCATGGGCTGCGGCGACGACTGGCCGCTCTGCAACGGCCGGCTGATCCCTTCGCTCCACGACCTCCCGACCCTGGTCGAGTGGTCTCACCGCCTCGCGGCCGCGGGCGTCAGCGCGTTGGTGGTGGCGCTCGCGGCGCTGGCATGGGCCAGGCGCGGTGAGCTGGGCGTCGCCGGACGGGGCGGCGCCCTGCGACCCGCCCAGCTCGCCGCCCTGCTGCTCTTCGTTCAGGTGCTGCTGGGCGCGGTCACCGTCTGGCTGGAGTTGCCGGCGTTCGTGGTGACCGTGCACCTCGCCGCGGCGCTCGGACTCCTGGCGGCGGTCATGGTGGTGGCGATCCGGGCGTCGCGGCCCATCGGGCCGCCGCCGTCCGCGATGGCCGCGCGCGGGACGACCGCGGCGTTGGTGTTGGCCGGCATCACGCTGCTGCTGGGCGGACTCACGGCCAGCACCCACGCGGGGTTCGCGTGCCAGGGATTCCCGCTCTGCAGCGGGCGCCTGTGGCCGTCGGTCGAAAGCGGACTGGCCGAAATCCAGTGGGTGCACCGCCTGGCGGCGTACGCGCTGCTCCTGCATTTGGTGGGGCTGGCCGTGCGCTTCCGGAAGCGCGGCGAGGGTCCGATGGTCCAGCGACTCGCCTGGATCGCCCTGGCCGCCGCGTCGGTACAGGTCGTGGTGGCCGCGGTCATGGTGCTGCGGTTCCTCCCGGCGGAATGGCGCGCGCTCCACGCCGCCTTCGGGTCCGCCGTCTGGGTGGCCCTGGTCTGGCTCGGCGGCCGCGTGTACCCGTGGGCCGCGGGCCGGGTGTGGCCGCGGGACGCGTGATGCCGGGCGGCGCGGTCGAGCTGGCGCGGGAGCTGGTTCGCATCGAGTCACCCACCGGGGAAGAAGGGGAAGTCGGCGAGTACCTGGCGAGTCACCTCGCGGGGTTGGGGTACGACGTGCAGCGCCAGCAGGTGACCCCGGGCCGGTTCAACGTCTTCGCCACTCGAGGCCCGCCCGTCGTGGTGCTTTCCACCCACATGGACACGGTGCCGCCGTCGCTGCCGGTGCGCGATGACGATACCCACCTCTACGGCCGCGGCAGCGCCGACGCCAAGGGAATCATCGCCGCACAGGTCGCCGCGGCCGAGCGACTCGCCGCCCGCGGGGAACGCCGCGTAGCCCTGCTGTTGGTGGTGGGCGAGGAGCTCACCGCGGACGGGGCACAGGCCGCGGCGGCGCTCGAGCCCAAGGGCCGCTATCTCATCAACGGCGAGCCGACCGACAACCGCATGGCGCTGGGGCACAAGGGCATGCTCCGGGTGGAGCTGCACGCGCGCGGCCGCGCGGCCCATTCCGCGTATCCCGAGGAGGGAGAGTCGGCCATCGAACCCATCCTGGACGCGCTGGAACGGATTCGCCGCCTGCCGCTCCCCACCGATCCCGCGTTAGGAGACTGCACGCTCAACGTCGGCACGATCGCGGGGGGCATCAGGCCTAACGTGATTCCGGACGCTTGCCGGGCCGAGTTGATGTTCCGCACCGTGGACGCCACCGGCGAGTTGCTGGCCGCCGTTCGCGCCGCAGCCGGGGAGCGCGTGGAGGTGGTGGTGGCCCACGACGCCCCCCCGGTCACGCTCCGCGTCCTCCCCGGATTCGAATCCACGTTGGTGCGCTTCGGGACCGACGTACCGTGGCTGGCAGCCTGGGGCGAACGATTCCTGATGGGCCCGGGCTCGATCCGGGTGGCGCACACCGATCACGAGCGGGTCGCGAAACGGGAGCTGGAGCAGGCCGTGGCGCTGTACCAGCGAGCAGTGGATATGCTGCTTGCGGAGGCGGCGGGCGGACCACGTCCAGCGCGGGGCTGAGGCCCGCGTTGCGCCCTACGCGGGCAGGATCAACTCCCGCTGGATCTCCGCCGGTGTCACCACCGGCCCGTTGTCGGTGAGATACACGTTCACTTCGCTGCGAACGCCGAAATTGCCTTCCAAATAGACGCCGGGCTCCACCGAGAAGCCCACGCCCGGGAGCAGCTCGCGCGAGTCGTTGGTCTCGAAGTTGTCGATGTTGGGCCCGGAGCCGTGGAGATCGGCGTCAATGGAATGGCCGGTCCGGTGCGTGAAGTACTCGCCGTACCCCCGCTCCGTGATGAGGCCGCGGGAAGCGTCATCGAGCGAGGCGCCGGTCATCCCACCGTGAGGCCGCCACTGGGCGCGAAGCTTGTCGAGCACCGCGTCCCGGGCATCCCGGACCGCGGCCCACACGCGGGCCACCTCGTCCGGTACGATGCCGCCGGCGAATCCCATCCAGGTCTGATCCGCGAACACGGTGTCCTCCCGGGTCCGGGCCCAGAGGTCGAGCAGCACCACCTGTCCGGCCTGTAGCACGGCATCGGCGCCCTCACGCGGCTCGTAGTGCGGATTGGCGGCGTTGGCCTGGAACGCCACGATCGGCGGGTCCGGGACGATGAGCCCCGCGGCTTCCATACGCTGGCGCACCCGTGCCTGCACCTGCGCCTCGCGCGCGGACCCGGCCTGCGTCACAACCTCCGCCACGGCCTCGCGCGCGATCCGTGCGATCCGCTCGGCCGCCTTCTGGTGCTCCTCCTGATCGGTGGCGGACCAGCCGGCGGCGAACCGGCTGATCAGCGGGGCCGAGCTCACAATGGTGGCGCCGAGGCGCTCCAGCAGCTTAGCCGCGCCGGAAGGGACCCGATCGAGGTACGGCACGTCGCCGTCCGGCGAAACTTCCATGGCCACCCGGCGCCCGCGGAGCAGCAACGCCAGCTGTTGTTGCAGCTCGCGCCAGCTGCCGTACACCCGCACCTCGCCCGGGAAATCCGGTAGCACGTGCCGTTCGATTCGATGCACCAGCGCCACCGGGCCGCCGGTGGCGGGGAGCCAGACGAACACCCGCCGAGTGATGAACCCGCCGATCCCCGCGACGCGACGCGCGATGGGGTTGGCACCCTTGAAATCGTACAGCAGCCATGCGTCGAGCCCCGACGCCTTGAGGGCGCCGCTGAGGTCCTGGAGATCGATCCGCAACGCGGCCATCGTCACTCCTCTTCCGGCGGGCCCGCCCGCCAGTGGCACGCGCCGTCGCCGCGACCACGGCAGGCATCGTGCAGTAAAGCGCCGTCGAACGGCGTGAAGATACGCAACAGTTCCGCCACGGCGGAGCCGAAAAACGCGCAGGCGGCGCCGTCCGGGGTCGCCCGAAGGGCGATGGTTTCGTCCATGGTGGCCGCCTCGGTCGCACGGTCCCGGCGCAGGGCCACGCCGAACACATCCGCCGCCGCTCGCCGCGCGAGCAATCTGCCGAACCCGGCCGGCAGCATGTGGCGCAGCAGCCGGAGGGTCCCGGAACCGCGACGCGCCGCCCGGCGGGCCGCGCGGCGGCCGGCCTCCGCGTAGACCAGGCCCGCATCGGCCCGGCGACCCACCAACCGCAGCAGCGCGGCGACCTCCTCCCCGTCCACGCGCTTGTCGCTCCGCGCCAGCCGATCATAGCGCCCGATTTGGGCCACGACGGTACGGTTCATCCCCAGCCGTTTCACCACCAGCTCGTCGTGGAACTCTTCGAGGCCGTCATCCGTTGGTAGATCGAGGGCGCGCACCGCCTCGAACAGCGCCAGCGGGATGATGGCGTGCGCGCGGAAGGGGACGGCGGTGGTCACTCGGTGCGTCAGCGGCATGGCGGAAGAAGGCGCGCAAGCTAGCACGGAATCGCCCGGCCTTCCAGTGGACCCATTGCCCGGCACGAGGCGCGAGGCGATTGTAAGGGTCCTCCTCCACCACCCGGGCCCATGTCCGTCGCGAGATCGTAGCCGTGACCCTGACCACCGAGGAGCGCCGCCGGCAGTTCGAGACCGAGGCGCTGCCCCACCTGGACGCGGTGTTCCGGTACGCGCACGCCCTCACGGGCGATGCGATGCGCGCGGAGGACCTGACGCAGGAGACCATGTTGAAGGCTCTTCGCGCCTGGCACCAGTTCGAGCGCGGCTCCAACGCGCGCGCCTGGCTGCTGACCATCCTCCGGAACACGTTCATCAACGAATACCGGCGCCAGCAGCACCACGGCGAGACCGTGGACCTGGCCGCCATCGAGCCCTACCACGTGTTCGAGGACGTCCAGGACGTAGATCCGGAAGGGCGTTTCTTTGCCAGCATCGTTGACGACGAGGTCCTCCACGCCATCCGGGCGTTACCCGAGGAGTTCCGCGACGTCCTGTTGCTGAGCGACGTCGAGGGCTTCCCCTACGCGGACATCGCCCAGATGCTCGACCTGCCCATCGGGACCGTGAAGTCGCGGCTGTTCCGTGCGCGGCATGCCCTGCAGCACACATTGTACGACTACGCCGTGGAGATGGGTTACGTGAAGCGGAGGACCTCGTGAGCGACGCGCCACACTCCCTGGATTGCCGCGAGGCCATCGAGCGCCTCTACGAGTACCTGGATCAGGAGCTCACACCCGACGTCCGCCAGGAGGTGGAGCGGCACCTCCGGATGTGCGGCAAGTGCCACCAGCACTTCGAGTTTGAACAGGCCTTCCTGCGCTTCCTCGAGGCCCGCGCCCGCGGCCGTGGTGCCGGTCCGGAGGTCAAGCGGCGGGTTCTCGAGCAGCTGTTCGGCACGGAGGACAGGTGAACCTCCGCTGGCTGACCACGCGGGGCGCGGCGGGGGCCGTGGTCGTCGGCGCGCTGGTGGTCTGGGGAGCCGGGGTCAGGGGCCTGGCGCTGCTCACGCTGTTCTTCCTGTCGGGGAGCCTGCTCACCGCGTGGAATGAGCGGCATCCCCTCCGTAACGCACGCCAGGTCATCGCGAACGGCGGCTGGGCCGCGGTGGGCGCGGTGGTCGTCCCATGGAAACCCGAGATCGGCTGGGCGATGCTGGTCGGCTCGCTGGCGACGGCGCAGGCGGACACCTGGGCCACCGAGATCGGCGCGCACGCCTCGCGCCCGCCACGACTGATCACCACCCGCCATCCGGTGCCGGCGGGGACCTCGGGCGGCGTCACCCCGCTGGGAACCCGAGCCGGCATCCTCGGCGCCGTCGCGCTGCCGGGCCTCGGCGTCCTCCTGGGCCTGCCGCTTCGCCTCGCCGCGCTCGCCGCCGTGGTGGGCGTGCTCGGGATGATGGTCGATTCGCTGCTCGGCGCCACGCTCGAGGCACGGGGGTGGCTCGACAACGACGGCGTGAACCTGGCGGCCACTTCGTTCGGCGCGCTCGCTTCCGTCGCCCTGGGCCAGGTCGTGGGCCCGTGACGTCGTCCGTCGCGCCCGCACACGACGCCGTCGTCATCGGCGCGGGCCCCGCGGGAAGCGCCACCGCGGCTCACCTCGCGTGCGCGGGCTTCGACGTGGTCCTGCTGGACCGCGCGCGGTTCCCCCGACCCAAGCCCTGCGCCGAGTATGTGAGCCCCGGAGCCGTTGATGCTTTGCACCGGCTGGGGGCGCTGGACGCCATCCTGGACGAAGGCCCGGCAAAGCTCGCGGGCATGCGTGTCGTGGGACCCGACGGACGGGGCTTCACCGGCCGTTTCCTCCGGGGCGTGGGGCTGGGCATCCCCCGCGAGCGGCTCGACCTCCACGTCGCGGTCGCCGCCCAGCGCGCCGGGGCCCAGTTCCTGCAAGGCGTCACGTGCGAGTCGCTCGCCCAGGCGCCGGGTGGGGTGCTGGTGCGTGGCCGATCCGACAGGACCCCCTTCGAGGTGCGCGCGCGAATCGCCATCGGCGCTGACGGCTTGAACTCCCGGGTGGCGCGCCAGCTTGGCCTGGCGCGTCGCCGCGGCCCAACCCGGGCGGCGTTGGTGGCGCACGCCCTGGGCATCGCCGGGATGGGAGATGTGGGCGAGATGCACGTCGGGCCGGTAGGATACGTGGGCCTGGCACCGCTGGCCCACGGCGCCACCAACGTGGCTCTGGTGGTGGATCTGACGCGAGACCGCCTCACGGCCCCGATCATCGGGGCGCTCCGGGCGCACCTGGCCCGGTTTCCCACGCTGCGCGGTAGACTTGATGAGCTCGAGATCGTGTCGCCGGTTCGGGCCGTGGGGCCGTTCGGGCGCACCACGCGGCGGGCCGCCGCGGAGCGCGTGCTGTTGGTGGGAGACGCGGCGGATTGCTACGACCCGTTCACCGGCGAGGGCGTCTACGCCGCGCTCGCGGGCGCCGAGTTGGCCGCCGGACACGCCGCACGTGCGCTCGCGACCGATCGCCTCGGCGCGGGACCCCTGGCGGGGTACGACCGCCTCCGGCGGGACGCCTTCGCCGCGAAATGGACACTGGAGCGGATGGTGAGCTGGGTGATTTCCCGGCCGTGGGCATTGGGACACGTGGCGGCTCGGATGCACCGCCGCCCCGAGCTGGCCGACCTGCTGGTGAGCGTCACCGCGCACGTCGCGCCGCCGGCGCGCGTGTTCCGGCCATCCTACGCCTGGCGCCTGGTCGCCTGAACATGGCGCCCGCCGCCGATTCCAGACAATTCCGGCAGCTGCTCGGACGATTCGCCACCGGCGTCACCGTGGTGACGGCGCTCGATGCCAGCGGGCGCCCGGCGGGCATGACGGCCAGCGCGCTCTCGTCCGTGTCGCTCGACCCCCCGCTGCTGCTGGTCTGCGTGGGCCTCCAGGCGGAGTTCCACAAGGCGATGAGCGGGGCGGCGCGGTTCGCGGTCAACGTGCTGGCCGCGGACCAGGAGCACCTGTCGCGCCAGTTCGCCGCCATCGGCGGGGATCATTTCGCCGGCGTTGCCTATCATGCGGGCCCTCACGGCCTCCCGCTGCTGGACGGCGTCGTGGCCCACGTCTGTTGCGATCGCTGGAGCCGGCACGAGGCCGGCGACCACACCGTCTTCTTTGGGCTGGTGACCGGAGGCGAGACGTTCGAGCGACCGCCGCTGCTCTACTACGGCAGCCGGTACACCACCACCGGCGACTCGTCGTGACGCTCGCGGTCTCGAGCCTGGGGCGCGAAGCGCTGGATGCGCCCGGTGCCCACCCGGCCCTGGTAGAAGCCACGCTCAGGGACATCGTCAGGGTCAACGTCGTGCTCGGCGGGCGCGCGGCCGCCGCGTTCGGGCTCGACCGCCTGCTCGACGGTGTGACCCCGGCATCGCAGCGCACCTTGCTGGATGTGGGAGCGGGGAGCGGCGACCTCGCGCGCTACCTGGTGGAGCGGGCGGCGCGCCGCGGCGTGGCGCTCGCGCCGTTGATCGTCGAGCGGCACCCGGTGGCGGCCCGGCTGTGCCGGCGGGCGGGACTGCTCGCCGCCGTGGGCGACGGCGGGCAGCTTCCGCTGGCCGACGGGTCGGTGGACATCGTGCTCGCGAGCCAGCTGCTGCACCACCTGGAGCGTCGCTCGGCGGTGACCCTGCTCCGCGAGCTGAATCGGGTGGCGCGGTTGGGCGTCATCGTCGCGGACCTGCGGCGGCACGCGGTCGCCGCTTTCGGTATCTGGCTGGCGTCGTATCCCCTGGGCCTCCACCCCGTCACCCGCCAGGATGGCGTCACATCCGTTCGCCGCGGATTCACCCGGGCCGAGCTGGAGCGGTTATTGTGCGACGCGGGCGTCGCAGGCGCCGTGTTCCGGCGCCCGGGGTATCGGCTGGTGGCGGTGTGGAGCAACGGGCCGGAGAGGCTGGAGGGGCCGCCGGAGCACCCGAGGTCGGATCGTGCGCACGGTTGACCGCATTACGATCCGCGCGCCGATCGAGCGGGTGTTCGCGGCGGCTGCGGACGTCCAGCGATGGCCCTCGTTTCTCGCCCACTATCGCTGGGTCCGCGTGTTGGAGCGGAGTGCGCAACGGGCCACGGTCGAGATGGCCGCGTGGCGGCCATTCGGCGTGGTGAAATACCCCACCTGGTGGGTGTCGGAAATGGAGGTGGTCCCGCACCAGGTGGTGCGCTACCGGCACGTTCAGGGCATCACGCGCGGCATGGCCGTAGAGTGGCGATTTCAGCCAGAGGCGGAGGGCGTGGCGGTGACCGTCGTGCATGAGTGGCCGGGTCCTCGCTGGCCGGTGATCGGTCGGCTGGCGGCGGAGTGGGTGATCGGGCCGGTGTTCATTCACGGCATTGCCTGGCGCACGCTCGCGGGCGTCAAGCGGCACCTGGAGGCGGCATGAGGGCGGTCGTCATCACCGGCGTGGGGTGCGTGACGCCCATCGGCACGGGCGTCGACGGCCTGTGGGAGGGACTCCGCGCGCGTCGGTCGGCGGTGCGACGGCTGACGCGGTTCGACGCGGAGCCGTTCAGCAGCCGGGTCGCGGCGGAGATCGCCGACTTCCGGCCCCAGGATCACCTGGAGAAAAAGCGGGCGCGGCGCCTGGACCGGTTCTCCCAGCTGGCCGTGGCCTCGGCGCGCCTGGCGCTGGAAGACGCGGAGCTGGCGCCCGAGCGCGAAGACCGGGACCGCGTCGGCGCGATGATGGGATCGGCGTTGGGCGGGGTGTCGTTCGCCGAGTCGCAGGCCGAGGTGTTCCGGCGGGAAGGGATCCGGAGGGTGGATCCGGCGTTGGCGCTGGCCGTGTTCGGCGGCGCGGCATCGTGCAACATCGCCATCGAGTTCGGGTTCACGGGTCCCAATTCGACCAACGCCATGTCCTGCGCTTCGGGCACCATCGCCATCGGGGAGGCGTTTCACGCCATCCGCGACGGCAGAGCCGACGTGATGCTTGCCGGCGGCGCGGAGGCGCCACTTTCGCCGCTTTGTTTCGGGGCCTTCGCGATCATCCGCGCCATGTCCACCCGGAACGACGACCCTGCCACGGCATCGCGGCCGTTCGACCGTTCGCGCGACGGGTTCGTGATGGGGGAAGGCGCCGCGGTGGTGGTGCTGGAGGAGCGCTCGCGGGCCGAGGCCCGCGGCGCGCCCGTCTACGGCGAGGTACTGGGCTACGCGCTCACCAACGACGGATATCACATGACGGCGCCGCGGCCCGACGGCCGGGAAGCCGCGCGCGCCATGCGGTTGGCGCTGAACGACGCACATCTCCGGCCGAGTGACATTGGGTACGTGAACGCGCACGGCTCGTCCACGCCGCTCAACGATCCCACGGAAACCCGCGCCATCAAGCAGGTCTTCGGCGAGCATGCCTATCGGCTTGCCATCAGTGGCACGAAGGGTTACTACGGGCATGCGTTGGGTGCGAGCGGGGCGATCGAGGCGGCCATCTGCGCCCTGGGAGTCAAGCGGGCCTGGCTGCCGCCCACGATCAATCTGGCCGAGCCCGACGCGGCCTGTGACCTCGACTACCTCGTCAACGGCGGCAAGGACGGCGCGCCCGAGTTTGTCTTGTCGAATTCGTTCGGGTTTGGCGGCGTGAACGCGTGCTTGGTGCTGGGCCGGGCGTAACCCCCAGAGGAGCCTATGGCGACGACCGTTCGGCAGCTGGTGGCGGAGTTCTTCGCGACCTTCGCGCTGGTGTTCATCGGCGCCGGGTCCGTGATCGTGGACGCCATGAGCGGGGGCGAAGTAGGCCTGGTGGGCGTCGCCCTGGCGCACGGCGTGGTGCTGGCGGTGATGGTCACCATGACCATGGCGATTTCCGGCGGGCATGTGAATCCGGCGGTCACGTTCGGCTTGTGGCTGGCGCGGAAGATTGACACCCGCCGGGCGGGGCTCTACGTCGTGGCTCAGGTAGCCGGGGCGGTGGTTGGCGCGTTGCTCCTCAGGGTGCTCTTCCCGGTCGGCGCCGGCGACGCCACCAGCTGGGGACTGCCGCGGGTCTCGCCGTACATCAGTTTCCCCCAGGCCGTGGTGATCGAAGCCGTGCTCACGATGTTCCTGGTCAGCGCGGTGTTCGGGACCGCGGTTTCAACGCAGGCGCCCAAGGTGGGGGGATTCGGCATTGGCCTGGTGCTGGTGTTCGACATTCTCGCGGCGGGGCCACTCACCGGAGCGGCCATGAACCCGGCGCGCGCCTTCGGACCGGCGCTGGTGTCCGACGATTGGCACGCGCATGCCGTGTACTGGGCGGGCCCGTTGCTGGGAGCGGCGGTGGCGGCAGTGGTGTGGGGGTGGCTGCTGGGCCTCTGGGGGGGGCGGGCGTCAAAAACGTAAGGGGTAAGGGGTGAGGGGCACCCCTTACCCCTCACCCCTTACGCATTTGGTCACCAGTCCAGCCTCACATCCGGTGCGGCGTACGTCATGATGACGTCTGCGCCGGCCCGCCGAATCGCCAGGAGCGCTTCGAGCATCGCGCGGTCGCCGTCCAGCGCGCCGGCCTGCGCCGCCAGTTTGATCATGGTGTATTCGCCGCTCACCTGATAGGCGGCGATGGGCCCGCCAAAGCGCTCCTTGGCACGCCGGATGATGTCCAGACATGGCAGCGCCGGCTTCACCATCACGAAATCCGCGCCTTCGTCCAGATCCAGCGCGATTTCCTTCATGGCCTCGTCGCCGTTGGCCGGATCCATCTGATACCCACGCCGGTCGCCAAACTGCGGCGCGCTCTCGGCAGCCACCCGGAACGGCCCGTAGAACGCCGAAGCGTACTTGGCGGCGTACGATAGCATCACCGTGTCGGCAAAGCCCTTGTCGTCCAGCGCCCGGCGGATCGCCCCAACTCGTCCGTCCATCATGTCGCTGGGCGCCACCACGTCCGCGCCGGCCGCGGCGTGGGACACGGCCGTCTTCGCCAGCAACTCGAGCGTCGCGTCGTTGTCCACCGTGCCGTCACGGACCATGCCGCAGTGCCCATGCGAGGTGTACTCACAGAGGCAAACGTCCGTGATCACTACCAGGTCCGTCGCGGCGCGCTTCATGGCCCGCACGGTTTCCTGGATGACGCCCTTCTCGTGATAGGCCCCGCTCCCCTGCTCGTCCTTGCCGGCCGGCAACCCGAAGAGCAGCACAGCGCCGAGCCCCAGATCCGCCGCGCGGCGCGCGATATCGCCCGCGTCCTTGATGGGATGTTGCATCACCCCGGGCATGGCACTCACCGGCGCCGCCTCGCCCGCCGGCTTGAAGAACAACGGCCAGACGAGCTGCGAGCGCGCCAGGCGCGCCTCCGCCACCAGGCGGCGGAGCCCGGCTGTCCGGCGCAGCCGCCGCATACGACGTGTGGGGAACCCGATCATGCCTCTGCCCTCCCGATCCCGCTCCGTAAGGCGAACTGGTCCGCGGCGCGGATGAGCTCGCGTGCCCCCTGCCGCACCAGATCTTGCGCCACCATCCGTCCACCCTTCGCCGGATCGCCGGGATCCACCGGCCCGCGCGCCGACAGCTGCCTGGTTCCGTCCGGCGCGAAGACCCGCACGTGCAACACCAGTCCATCCTGGTCCGGCTCGCAGAAGGCCCCGATCGCCGCCTGGCATCCGCCTTCCAGCTCCGCCAGGGCGGTGCGCTCCGCCTCGACCGCGCACCGCACCGCGGGCTGGTCCAATCGCCCCAGGAAGCCCAGCACGACCGGATCGTCGGCCCGGGCTTCCAGGGCCAGGGCGCCCTGCCCCGGCGCGGGCGGCAACTGGTCCAACGCCAGCGGCACCGCTCGGTCGGCGAGACCCAGGCGCTTCAGCCCGGCCAGGGCCAGCACCGCCGCGTCCAGGCCGTCCTCGCCCACCTGCTTCACACGGGTGGGCACGTTGCCTCGAAGCGCGACGATCTGGAGGTCCGGCCGGGTGGCGAGGAGCGCCGCCCGGCGTCGCAAACTCGAGGTTCCCACCCGCGCGCCGCGCCGCAGCGCCGCCAGGTCCCCGCCCGCGGCGCTCAGCAACGCGTCGCGCGCATCCTCGCGCTCCGGGTAGGCCGCGATGGTAAGGCCGGTGGGAAGCGCTGTCGAGAGGTCCTTGAGCGAGTGTACCGCCAGATCCACTCGCTCTTCGAGCAACGCGTCCTCAATCTCCTTGGTGAACAGTCCCTTGCCGGTGGTCCCGGGAGCGGGACGCGCGCGGCTCCCTTCATCGCCGGACGTCCGAATGGTGACCAGCTCAGCGCGAACGCCCCGCGCGGCCAGCATGCCCAGTACCCGCGTCGCCTGCCAGCGCGCCAGGTCGCTGCCGCGGGTGCCGATCCTGAGCGTTTTCACCGATGCCGTCACGTTGCGTTACGGAAATACGTCCTCGGGAGGTCTTGAGGAATCGAGGGCCGTTGCAATATGCCCGCGCCCTCAGACATAATCAACGCCGATGAACCCGATCCTCAGGCTGTGGCACGGGGCGCGTTCGCGCGCCGCGGGATGGGCGGCGCGGCAGGCCGCCCGGCTGGCCGTGCGTGACGGCGACGCCTCGGAACGTTGGCTGCGCCGCGCCGCGGGGTTGGCGCCGGGGTTTTCGTTCGTGCACCGGGACCTGGTGGCCGCGCGCCGCCGCGCGGACGACCGCCTGGGCGCGCTGGAGGTCGCGCGACGCATCGCCCAGCGGTTCGATCGTTCCGCCGACGCCTGGGTGCTGCTGGGTGAGGCGTTCAACGCCGCCTTCCGGCCGGACGACGCGCTGGTCGCGTTCGAGCGGGCGCTGGCCATCGAGGAGCGCATCGACGCGGCCATGGCCGCGGGCGACCTGTACAGCCGCAAGGGCGATTATGCCACGGCCGGGGCCCGCTACGCGCGGGCGTACGCCGTGGGCGGCGGGCCGGACGCGCTCCAGGCTAACGCCAAGGCCTTGCGGTCGGCCGGGGACATCGCCGCGGCGCAGCAGGCGCAGGAGATGTGGGAGCGGGAAACCGGGAAGCGCTGGACGAACTAGCGCGAGACCGTCCGCAGCCTCACGAACAGCGACACCGCGTACACCAGCACCACCACCGCGGCTACCACGTACGCCGCGATCATGTAACCGCCGTTGTCAGGATACTGCACGGCCCGCCTCCTCGTCCTTGAGGTCGCGCAACACGCCCAGGGCGTACCGCTGCGCCAAGAAACCCAGGTAGAGCAGCGTGAAGACACCCACCGCCGAGAGCAACGTGACGAGCATGTCCCCGGGCAGCGAGGGCGTGCCGGGTTTCAACACCACCGGATCCGGATGCAGCGTGCGGAACAGGTACACGGTCATGTGAATGAACGGCACCAGCACCAGCCCCAGGATGCCGATCACCGCGCTGTACCGCGCCCGGGTCTCGGGATCGGTGATGGCTCCTCGCAACACCTGATACCCGACGAACAAGAGAAAAATGAATAGGGTGGATGTGAGCCGAGCATCCCAAGTCCACCAGGTTCCCCAGATGGGCTTGGCCCAGATGGGGCCGGTCGTGAGCATCACCACCGAAAAGGCCAGGCCCACCTCGGCCGACGCGGCGGCCACGATATCTACCCGCCGGTCTCGCAACCAGAGGTAGAGCAGGCTCAGCAACCCGGTGATGGCGAACGCCAGCAACCCCGACCAGGCGGCGGGCACGTGGACGTAGAAGATCTTCTGTGCCGGCCCCTGGAACCGCTCGACGGGCGTAAACACCAGCGCCCGCACGTACACGCCGGCCAGGGCCAGCAACGCCACGGCGGTGAGCAGGGATCCCCGACGCGCCATCGCTTCCGCCTTCTCGCGCATCATTCTTCCAGGGTCGCCTCGAACAAGAAGGTGGAGACGGTCACGAACACGATATCGAACGCGGCCAGCAACTTAAGCCAGCCCTGAACCTCACTCAAGGGACGGTCCGCGAGAATGCGTGCCGTGGCCTGCACCGCGGCAACCACCGGCGGCACCAGGAACGGCAGCAGCAGCAGCGGCAACATCAGCTCCGCGAACCGGGTGCGGACCACCATGGAGCTCAACAGCGTCCCCACGGCCACGAAGGCGATGGTCGCCATGGCCGTGACGCCTAATAGCGCCGGCAATCCGCGCACGATGGGCAGGTCGTAGAACAGGATGAACAGCGGCAGGCTCACCAGCTCCACCGTGCCCACGAACACCAGGTTCGCGGCCAGCTTCCCGAAAAAGACCGCCTGGGGCGAGACCGGGGCCAGCAGGATGCCGTCCATCGCCCGGTTCTCGCGCTCCAGCAGGAACGCGCGGTTGAGCCCGATCATCGCGGCAAAGGTAAACGTCACCCACAGCGCCCCCGGGGCGATGTCCACCGCGCCCACGGCCGTGGGGTCGCGCGCGAAGTAGAGCACCGCCAGCACCAGGACCGCGAACGTCAGCGAGGACACCAGTGCCGTCTTGGTGCGCCACTCGATCGCCAGGTCCTTGCCGGCGATGGCCCACGCCGTGCGCAGGGCGTCACGCACGGCCGGTGACCTCGCGATAGCGGGTGGTGATGGCGGCGACGTCGCGTCCGGCGATGGGCTCGACGCCGCGGAGCTCGCCCCGGGTGAGGAACCCCACGGCGGTCACCACGCCCATCAGCTCCGCCAACTGGTGGGACGCGATCATCAGCGCCCGGCCCCGCGTCCGAAGTTCGCCCAGCACGGCGAGGACCTGCTCGGACGAGGCGTCGTCCAGGCCGGTGAGCGGTTCGTCCAGGAGCAAGATGTCCGGGTCCGCCAGCAGGGCCCGCGCGATCGCCAGCCGCTGAGTCATTCCCCGGCTGAACGCGCCCACCCGCTCGTCCGCCCGGGCGGCGAGCCCCATTCGCTCCAGCAGCGGTTCCACCCGGCCGCGTGACGCGCCGCCGTGCAGGCGGGCAAAAAAATCGAGGTTCTCCCGCGCCGTCAGCGCGTCGTACAGCATCGAGGCGTGCGCCACCATCCCCACCTGACCGTGGCGCTCGATCCCACCTCCGCTGGCGCGCAACAGCCCCGCCAGGACCCGCAACAGCGTCGTCTTGCCGGCCCCGTTGGGCCCCACCAGCAGCAACGCGTCGCCGGGTCTCAAGTCCAGGCTCACGCCGGCCAGCACCCGCCGGTGTCCGAACCGCCGCGCGACGTCGCGCGCGGTCAGCACCGGCTCAGCCGGTGGCATCGATGCAGGCTCGCAGGGCGTCGAGCTCGAAGGGTTTGATCAGGTAGCCGTGGTGCGCGATGCCGAGGACCTCCACGACGGGCAACAGGCTGACATACCCGCTGGTAATCACGATGGGGAGCACCGGTTGGGCGTCGCGCATCTGGCGGAGGACCTCGATGCCATCGGCGTCCGGAAGATGCAGGTCCATCACCACCACGTCGGGCGAGAACGACGCGAACCGCTCCAGCGCCTCGGCCCCCGTGCCGGCAAACGCCAGGTCGTAGCGCTGCCCGAAATAGCGGTGGTACGCGCTCTGGAGCGCGACCTCGTCCTCGACGAACAGGACCTTACGCCGGACGCCGGTGGCAGGCACGTGACTCCCTGAGCGATACGTGGAATCTAGCCGCGCTCGGTCTCGAACTGGCCATCCAGCCTGGCCATCCGCAGCAGCTCCCCGAACGGCGGCTCCACACCGCGGAGCCGCACCGGATGTCCCCGCTCCCGCGCCCGCCGGCGAATCGCGATCAGGGCCGCCATGCCCACGCTGTCCGCGTCGGTCGTGGCGCTGAAGTCGAGCACCAGGCGGCCGCGCCCCGGGGGCAGCCCGTCCAGCAAGGCCAGCGCCGCGCGCCGGAAGTCCACGCACGCCGGGCGGACCAGCAAGGCCGGCGCCGCCAGCACCTGCTCCACCACAGACTGCCCCGGATCACTCGCCATAAGGACTGTGCTAAGAGACGCACGCGCCGCGCCCCCCACAAGGCCCAGAGGGACCGGAGAAGCCGGAGAGGCGGCAGCGGGGTCCGAGCCCGCCAGGGGCCACCTCTCCCAAAAACACCGAGGCCCGGCGACCGGCCGGGCCTCGGTATCGGCTGACGCTTCCAGTGGCTTACAGCTTGGTGACGTTGGCTGCCTGGAGACCCTTCGGGCCCTCGCGGACCTCGAACTCCACCTGGTCGTTCTCCTTCAACGACCGGAAGCCATCAGCCTGGATGGCAGAGTAGTGGACAAAGACGTCCGGTCCGCCGTCGCGCTCGATGAAGCCGAACCCCTTCGCGTCGTTGAACCACTTGACCCTGCCAGTGATGCGGGACATACGTTTACTCGCTCCTTCTACCATGTCGCAGAGCATATTGATACGGGTCCCAGGCGAGCCCTCTGCCAAGCTTCCTGCGGACGGGGCCAAAAACGGGCACAGTATATGGGGCAGGGTTTCCAACGTCAACAACCCCCGGGGCATCTTCATGAGCGAGCAACTGACTACCCTCCTCAAGGAACAACGAAGCTATTCGCCCCCGCCGGCCTTCCGGCGCCAGGCAAACGTGAAGTCACCCTCCACCTACCGCCAGGCGGGAGCCAAGCGGCTCAAGTTCTGGGCCGATCGGGCGCGCGAGCTGGAGTGGTTCAAGACCTGGCGCAAAGTCTTGGAGTGGAAGCCGCCCCACGCCAAGTGGTTCGTGGGCGGTAAGCTCAACGCCTCCGTGAACTGCCTGGACCGCCACGTCCGGACCGCCACCCGGAACAAGGTGGCGCTCCTGTGGGAAGGCGAGCCGGGCGACCGCCGGGCCATCTCGTATTGGGAGCTGTACCGGGAGGTGAACCGTTTCGCCAACGCGCTCCGAGCCCTGGGCGTGAAGAAGGGCGACCGGGTCGCCATCTACCTGCCGATGGTCCCGGAGGTGGTGGTGGCCATGCTGGCGTGCGCCCGCATCGGCGCCCCCCACTCCGTGGTCTTCGGCGGGTTCTCCGCGGAGTCGCTCGCGGATCGCATCAACGACGCCCAGGCCAAGGTCTTGATCACCGCGGACCTGGGATACCGCCGGGGGCAGATTGTCCCGCTCAAGCGCAACGCGGACGAGGCCCTCAAGCACACGCCGTCCATCCAGCACGTGGTCGTGGTGCGGCGGCACGGCGCCGACGCCGAAGACGAGCTGGTCCACATGCAGGCCGGCAGGGACCACTGGTATCACGACCTGATGGCCGACGCGGAGCACCACTGCAAGCCCGCGGTGATGGACGCGGAGGACCTGCTCTTCATCCTCTATACGTCCGGCACCACGGGGAAACCTAAGGGCATCGTGCACACCACGGGCGGATACCTGACCCAGGTGCAGGCCACCACGCGGTGGGTGTTCGACCTCAAAGATGAAGACGTGTTTTGGTGCACCGCCGACGTGGGCTGGGTGACGGGCCACAGCTATATCGTGTACGGCCCGCTGGCCCTGGGCGCCACGGTGGTCATGTACGAGGGAGCCCCCGACTGGCCCGACAAAGACCGCTTCTGGGCCATCATCGCGCGCTACGGCGTGACCGTGTTCTATACCGCCCCCACCGCCATCCGCGCCTTCGTGAAGTGGGGGGCGGAATACCCGGCGCGTCACGACCTGTCCTCGCTCCGCCTCCTCGGGACAGTGGGCGAGCCCATTAATCCCGAAGCCTGGGTCTGGTATCACAAGCACATCGGCGACAAGCGGTGCCCCGTGGTGGACACCTGGTGGCAGACCGAGACCGGCGGGATCATGATCACGCCACTCCCCGGACTCACCACCACCAGGCCCGGCTCGGCGACCGTTCCTTTCCCCGGGATCGAGGCGGCCCTGGTGGATGGCGCCGGCAAGGAGATCAAGGTGGGCGGCGGATTCCTGGTGATCACCAGTCCGTGGCCGGGGATGCTGCGCACCATCTACGGTGACGACCAGCGCTACCGCGAGACCTACTGGAGCCGTTACCCCGGCAGGTATTTCACGGGCGACGGCGCCAAACGGGACCAGAACGGCTACTTCTGGATCCTGGGCCGGGTGGACGACGTGCTCAACGTGGCCGGCCACCGCATCGGCACCATGGAAGTGGAGAGCGCCCTGGTGTCGCACCCGGCGGTGGCGGAGGCTGCGGTGGTGGGCAAGCCGCACGACCTCAAGGGACAGTCGCTGTGCGCCTTCGTGATCCTGCGGGCCGGCGTGACCCACCGTGACGGCATGCTCGACGAGCTCAAGCAGCACGTGGTGGAGAAGATCGGCGCCATCGCGCGACCGGACGACATCATCATCACCGCCGACCTTCCTAAGACCCGCAGCGGGAAGATCATGCGACGGCTCTTGAAGGACATCGCGTCAGGCCGGACCCTGGGCGATGTCACCACGCTGGCGGACCCGGCGGTGGTGGCGCTGTTGAAGACCAAGTACGAGGAGCAGGAGGCATGACGGGACAGCGGCATAGCGGCATGGCGGCATGGTAGCGGTCCAATCACATGCCGCTATGCCGCTGTGCCTGTGTGCCGCTGCGAGGCAGCCCAGCCAACGACGCCATGAAGATGGCCACGATAATCCCGGCCGAGACCAGGCACCACCTACACCACGCGTGGATCACGGCCGCCTCGAGATAGGTGAGGTAGGCGGTGAACAGGACGGCGGCGCCGGACAGCGCCACCAGGGCCAGCGTGGGCTCGCGGCGCTGTGCCCACCCGGGCTGAAGGCCGATCAGGCTCACGGTGAAGAGCACCAGGTAGCCGACGACGCCGAAGAGCGCCACCGGGATGCCGAAGATCATCGCCCAGGGGCTGGTCTGCACGTACTCGCAGCCTCCGCCCGGGCCGCAGGCGAGGCTCCCCACCACACCGAGTTTCCACAGCCAGAGGTAGAACGAGACGAAGAACCCGGCCAGGGCCAGCGTCGCGGCCACCATCCGGTGGATCACCGCGGCGTGCCAGAGCCCGCGCTCAAGCTGTCGATCGCACGCTTGAAGTCATCATATGGCAGCGCGCCGGGGATGCGGGTCCGGCCGATGACGAACGTGGGCGTGGACGTGATCCCCAGGTTGTCGGCGGCCTCGGCCTCGGACTGAATGCGGGCGCGGAACTTCCCGCTCTGCATGCAGTCGTCGTACTGCGAAACGTCGAGCCCGGCCGCCCGCGCGTAGTCGCGGAAGCTCCGTTCCGGATTGCCCTGGGCGCTCCAGGCGCCCTGGTTGGCGAACAACTGGTCATGCATGGACCAGAAGCGGCCCTGCTCGTCGCCGCAGGCGGCGGCGTGCGCCGCCATGTGGCTGAACCGGTGCAGACCCCCGAGCGGCCGGTCGTGGAACACCCACCGCACGCGGCCGGTCTGAATCAACCGCGCTTCGATGTCCGGGAAGGTGAGCACCCAGAAGCGGGCGCAGGCCGGGCATTGGAAGTCGGCGTACTCGTGGACCACCATGGCCACCGAGTCGTTCCCCTTGGGATATCCTGGGAACGCCGCCGCCGCCGTCTCCGCCGCCGGGAGCGGCTCCGCGTACATCGCCACGCCGCCGCGGTTCATGGAAGACCAGATCCACGCGCCGCTGCCCACCGTGACCACGGCCAACCCCCAGTAGAACGGCTTCATGTTCATCCGTTGCGCCACGGCTCGTCCTCCCCTTCGGCCGCGTCATCGAAGGCGAGCGCGTCCCGTTGTTGACGCGCCTGCTCCACGATGCGCCGGCCCTCCGCCACCTCGGGCGTGTCGTAGGTGATCCGTACCTCGTAGTGAAACAGCTCGCTCCGGGCGTCGCCCATCATCTTGATCAGCTCCGGCCCGGCGGCGAGCAGGTCGGCGTCGCCGGACAGCGCATCGATGCGGGCCGCCAGGGCCCGCAGCAACGCGACTAAGCGCTCGGCTCTTTCCCCATCGTACGTCTCTTCGTGCACAGTTCCACCCTCCATGCAGAAGCTAATGCGGTCGTGCTCGTGGCGGCAGAAGCGGGAGAAGCGGCAGGGGCGGCAGAGGAGGCGTTTGCGCCGGGCGCCCGGCCCCGTTAAGTTTCGCGGTTCGAATCGCCGAACCACCTACCAGGAGCAGCATTGGGTACACGCAAGACCTCCAAACGCCCCACCGGGACCCCTGGGCCGTTCGAGCAGGCCCGAGACGAGCTCTACAGCCACATTCTGCGTTGCGGTGTCCTGGAAGCCGCTCCCGAGCACCAGAAGGACTGGTTCGACGACACCATGGATTACCTCGCCGAGCGCTACGAACTTCTGACCGACGAGGAGTTGGACCAATTGCGGCGCCTGGGCGAGCGGTACTGCCAGCCGGTCATACAGCGCCCAGCGCCGGTCGGCGCCCCCCGCTAGGCGTCAGCGCATTCGCCGCCGGAGCGAGAGCCCGGCGGCGAGCCTCAGGCCTCCCCCGACCCCGACTTCCGCGAACCACCCGGTCCGTCGACGGGGCCGCCCCGCCAATCCCAGGGTCGCCACCAGGTATTCGCCCGTGCCGATCTGATCGCTGACCACCGCGACGCCGCCGGCCGCGTAGGGGGTGACCCGCCGGCTCACGGGGTCGAGTATGAAGGACACCAGCGCTTCCCCACGACCCGCCAGATTGCCGTCCCGAGCCCCCAGGACGGCCGTGAGCCCCAATCCCAACCGTGACCGAGCGCGAAGGATGAAGCCGGGACCGCCCCCCACGAAAGCTTCCGGGGCGGGAGCCACCGTGGCGAGCGCCTGCACGCGCCACTCGCGCGGGCCCTGAGCGTGCGCCGCGCCGGCCAGCGTCACCAGTGCGGCGACGCCGGCGATCCTACGCCAGAACGACTTCGTGGGTGACCTTGATGTCCGGCGCCAGCGAGTGGACCACGGAGCAGTACTTCTCCAGGGAAAGACTGACGGCCCGCTCCGCCTTGGCCTGGTCGATGCCATCACCGGAGATCTGGTAGCGGTAGTGCACGGCCAGGTAACGGCGCGGCTCCTCTTCCCGTCGCTGCCCCCGCACTTCGATGGAGACCTGCGCCAGCTGGACCCGCATTTTTTGGAGGATGGACACGACGTCCGACCCCGAGCAACCCGCCGCCGCGAAGAGCAGCGTAATCATGGCGCTGGGGCCGCTGTTGCCGTCGCCGTCGATCTCGATCGCCGGGGTGGCGGGCTCGATCCCCACGGCGCGGAACCGCATCCCCTTGCCCAGCCAGTCGAGACGTACGGTGCGAACGTGGCTGATGGTCACGATCCTCTCCTGGTGGCGAGGCCAATGAAGAACCGGTGACGGCGCAGACCGTCCTCACCGTGGTACTCCAGCAACCAGCTGATGGGTTCCCGGAACTTGAGCTCGAATCCCAGGGCGAACTGCGCCCAAAGCCTCGGGCAGTCCACGGCGGCCGCGCAGCGTTCCTGGCTCATCACCGCCCCGCCGAACCCGACGTACGGCACGGCGATCTCGGTGTCGGGAGTGAACCGGAACATCAGCTCGAGGTTCATCACGTAGGTCGTGACCGAATCCCCCACGCCGATTTCGGCCGACGGCCGGAGGCGCACGCGATCCGTGAAGACGTCCGCGACGTCCAGCGTGGGACTCATGATCAGCTGGTTCCGGCCGGCGAAGTCCACGCCGGCGCGAGAGCCGAACCCGAAGATCCCGAGGCGCAGGCCACTGGTCGCGACGCCCGGTTGCTCCTGCGGCGGGACGAATTCCTGTGCGTGGGCCGGTGGCGGCAGCAGCGGGAGAAGCGGCAGGAGCGGCAGGAGGCGCGCCCACCAGAATCCTCTGCCGCTTCTGCCGCCTCTGCCGCTATCGCAACGCATACAACACCTCGTCAAGCGCAGGTTAGAGCCGCCACGCCAGTCTCGTATAGTCGGCGATGGCATACACCGCGATCGCGACCGTGGCCCACGCGAGCGGGCGCAGCAGGTCGGACCCGGCCACGAAGGCCAACAGGGTCAGCAGCTGGCAGACCGTCACGGCCTTGCCGCCGGCGCGCGCCGGGAGCGTCGCGGGGTGTCCCAGCAGGACCGTGGCCAGGAATCCCAGGGCGGCCAGGATGTCCCGCACCAGCACTCCGCCCAACTCCAACACGGTGAGCGCGCCGCTCCGGTACACCACCCAGAACGCCACGGCCATGAACAGCTTGTCGCACACCGGGTCGAGCACCACGCCCAGCCGCGAGCCGCCGAGCCGCCGGGCCCACATGCCGTCGATCACGTCGGTCATCGCTGCCGTACCTAGAATGGCCAGCCGCAGCGCGGCATGGTCGGTCGCCAGGAAGGCCGCCGCGAGCGGAACCCGAAGCGCCGTAAGCACATCCGGGGCCCGAACCCAGGGTCTCGCTTGCTCGCCCTCGAAGCGTCCTGTAGCTTGCATCAGTCGAGTGCCGCTCCAACTCGCGGCCCGCTATCGGAGCGTGCATGGATTTGAGCCTGCTCAAGAAAGCCGCCATCTTCGCCGATCTGACCGACGAGGAGCTGGCGCGCGTCGCGGAAGTCTGCAAGGAGCAAGCCTTCAAGTTCGGGCAGACGATCTTCAAGGAAGGCGAGCCCGGCAACCGGTTGTACATGATCTCGGACGGTGAAGTCCGGATCTCCCGCGTGGTGCCGGGGTCCGGCGAGGAAGCGCTCACGGTCCTCAAGGCGGGCGCGTGCTTCGGCGAGATGTCGGTCTTCGACCGCTCGGAGCGCTCCACCGACGCCATCGCCAACAAAGACTGCACCCTGATCACCATTTCGCGGTCCGACTTCGAGATGCTGCTCGACTTCAACCGCGACATCGGCTACAAGGTCCTCTGGTCGGTGGTGCGGCTGCTCAGCGAGCGGCTGCGGGTCACCAACGACAATCTGCGCTCGTTCCTGGCGATGTCGATGTTCTGAGAGGGGCGGCAGAGGATGTCGTCGGGCTAACGCAGGATTCGCAGCAGCCCCGCCAGCGCGCTTCCCCGTACAAAGGCTTCCGCATCCGTCGCCGGGATGAGCATGCCGGTTTCGGCGCGGCTCTTCCGGGCAACCTGCTCCATGTAGTCGCTGAGGGAGACCTCCGACCAGTGGCGGTCGTCCATCTTCATCTGGAGGACGATCTCCTCCCAGGTCCCGGCGTAGGTGACGCCCCGGGTGGTGCGGACGCGGTGCATCTCGGTGGAGCGGCGCTGCTGCATACCCTGGAGCTCCACCAGCAGGGTGCCGAACAGCTCGAGCTGCGTGGGATCGCGCACCGTGCCGTCGGGTTGGATCGCTTCGACCTCGGCCAGCAGCTGATCCACCACCTCCAGGTCGCCTTCCAGCTCTTCGAGCCGCTCGCGCCAGGGGACCAGCTCCGGGTCGCCTACGGGCAACCGGTAGATGGACTTCTTGAGCTCCACGATGCGCCAGATGGCCAACTCGTCGGTGTGCTCGTGCGGCTCGGTGCGCTCGAAATGCACCAGCGCCGCCTCGTACTCGCCCCGATCGTAAAGCACGTTGCCCAGATAGATGCGCGCTTCCGAGTGGGTCGCGTCCAGATCCAGGGCGCGGCGCAACCAGAGCAGGGCGTTGCCCTCGTCGCCGAGGCGGTGGGCGGCGTAGCCCAGGCTCGCGGCGGCCTCGGAGGACTCGGGGTGATGCGTGGCACAAATCTCGAAGAACCCGCGGGCGTGACCGAACATGCCTTCCCGGAACAGCGCCCGGCCGATCTGGATCATGAGATCGTGGTCCTCCCGGAAACCCAGGGCCAGGATCTCGTCGTAGCACCGGAGCGCCTGGGTCCGCTCGCCGAATTTGAGCAGGGTCTCGGCCAAGCCGGCCAGGGCGTCTTCCTGTCCGGGATGCAGCCCCAGCGCCCGCTCGAACGCGGCCCTGGCCCACGCGTATTCCTCGCGCGCCAGGCGCGCGTACCCCAGTCCGATGTGGAGCTCCGCCGCCGAGGGATAGCGCGACAATCCCTCGCGGAGCACCTCGACGGCTTCTTCATACTGGCCTTGATTGTACAACTCGTGAGCCCGCTCGCCGTACTCTTCGGAGCCGAGGAAGGGGTCCGACATCTGCCGGGCCTCCAGCGGGAAGGTTGGGCAACAATACCACTGCGCTTCCCCTCAGACAAGACGTGGAAAACTGGTCGGTGTGTTGCGAAAACGCGCGGAGTGGGTAGGTTGGCGCCGTGCCAGCGCTCGAACGGCTGCCGGACGGCAGCGTCACCTCCCCTACCGGATACAACGCGTCGGCCGTTGCGGCCGGGCTCAAGGACGGCGGCCAGCCCGATGTCGGCCTGCTGGTCAGCGACGCCTCGTGCGCCGCGGCGGGCGTCTTCACGCAGAACCGGGTGCGCGCGGCGCCGGTGCTCTACGACGAAGCGCTGCTCAATGAACGCCCGGGGCGGCTGCGTGGCGTGGTGATGAACGCGAGGGTGGCCAACGCCTGCACCGGCGAGCGCGGCCTCCGGGCGGCCGAGGCGATGGCCCGGGCGGCCGAAGGGGCGCTCGAACTGCCGGCGCGGACCATGCTGGTGCTGTCCACCGGCGTGATCGGCGTCCAGTTGCCGGTGGAGCGGATCGAGCGAGCCGTGCAACGCGCCGCCAAGAGCATGAGCCCGGCGCACGGGCCGGAGATCGCGCGCGCGATCATGACGACCGACACCAGGCCCAAGCACCTCGCCGTCAGGGTCGAGACCAACGGCGGCGTGGTCACGGTGGGCGGGATGGCCAAGGGCGCGGGCATGATCCACCCCAACATGGCGACCATGCTGGGGGTGCTCACGACCGACGCGGTGGTGGAAGTGGCACCGTTGCGGGACCTGCTGCGCCGGGTGGCGGATCGGTCCTTCAACGCCATCACCATCGACGGCGACACCAGCACCAATGACACCGTCCTGATGCTGGCCAACGGCGCCAGTGAGGTCGAAGTCCGGCGCGATCTGGAGGGCTGGAAGGCGTTCGAGGACGCGGTGGCGCTGGTCTCGCGGGAGCTCGCGTTGATGATCGTGCAGGATGGCGAAGGCGCCACGCGCTTCGTGGAAATCCAGGTGATTGGCGCGGCGACCGAGCCCATGGCCCGCGACCTGGGTCGTGCGATCGCGCGGAGCACGCTGGTCAAGACGGCGCTGGCGGGCGGTGATCCCAACTGGGGGCGCGTCCTGGCGGCGGCCGGCGCCGCGGGGTTTCCCATCGTCCCCGAGCGGCTGCAGCTGGCGGCGCAGCGGCGCGCCGACGCCGGCGGACCCGACGGGGAGTGGCTGACCCTGGCGCAGGACGGTGCGACGGCCGACGCGGACGAGGGCGCGGCCCACGCCATCTTCACGGCGCCGGCGATCGCCCTGCGGTTGGATCTGGGCATGGGTGGCGCCGAGGCCACCGTGTGGACCTGCGATTTATCTGAAGACTACGTGCGGATTAACGCGCATTATCGGTCGTGAACCGTTGTCCGCTGTCCGTCACCCCACGTAGGCGCGGAGAACGGACAACGGACAATAGATGACGCGCCGGCTTAGCGCCGCCTGCCCGCCGGCTGCGCCGGCGCCGGGGTCCGCGAGACCTGCAGCGTGTGGATCTTCCAGGTCTTGTCCGTTGGATCCTTGACCCCGACGATGGTGCCCCGCCCCGAGTAGAGCGCGCGCCCGGACAGACTGTCCGTGACGTCGGTGGTGTGGCCGAACGTGGTCAGGGCCACGTTGGGTGTCAGGATCTCGATCACCGGGTCCTGCACGTCGAAATTGAAGGCCGTGGTCCGCGCCGCGAACTCCCGTTGCGCCTCCTCTTCCTGATCCCAGCCACGGGTGCGCCTGCCGTCCGGCCACGCCGCGGTGAAGGCCGGGGAGCGCTCGTACACCAGCGCCATGGAATCCGGCTTGATGCTGATCAGCGACTGTTCCCAGAGCTGCACCTGCCGCCCGAGCGCCGCCTCTTCGACCGCCAGCTCTTGCCGCGTCAGCTGCTGGGGCCCGCAGGCCACCAGCGCGGCCGCCAGCGCCACCGTCAGGACCGTTGACCAGCGCATGACAACCTCCCTCCGTAGAGTACGTTCGGCGCCGTATAAGGTAGTTTGGGCGAGGCTTGCGTCAATCGGCGGCGCGGGGTAGCGTAGCACGACTTTTGCCGACCGAACCGCCACCGTTTTACGTGCAGAGGGATCCATGACGCAACCGCGGTCGTCGCTGGCCATCGCCCTCCAGGACTACAAGGGACCTCGTCCCGGCATCGCCCTGACGATCGCCGCGGTGGCGCTGATTGCCGCCCTGGGCGTGGGCGTGGTGCACACCGTGCTGCTGGGCCGGTCCAGCGCGGCAATCCGCGAGGGCGGCGTGACCATGCGCACCCTGCACCGCTACACCGCCGGACTGGAAGTGTGGCGCCAGATGGCCACGGCCGGCGCGCAATTCCCCGACCAGGAGCGGTTGCTGGACAGCCTGGCCTCGGCGCTCCATGCGCAGCTGTTCGGATTGCGCGACGTGCTGACCGACTCGCTGGACAAGGTGCTGGTGGGCGAAGTCGTGTCGGACCTCGAGGGCTGGCGCGCGGCGCCGGCCGGGACCGCCGCGTCCGACTTGGGCCTCCGGGGCCGGGAGGCCATGATGGTGCTGGCGGCGCGTCAGGACTCGTCGCTGTTCCGCGCGGCGGCGCAGTCCCAGCAATCGCAGATGTTCGCCGCGATCCTGATCGCGCTCACGATCATCGCGGCTGGCGTGCTGATTATTCCGATGTCGTGGGTCTACGTCCGCTACAAGCGGGGGATTCCCCCGGGGATGTGAGGTCGGCGGGCCAACGACCCCTGGGTCTCGCCGACGGCCACGTTCAGCCGCTGTTG
>DATECF010000166.1:0-5755 GCA_035287045.1 Gemmatimonadales bacterium
CTGGACGCGTACGCGGCGGCGGGGGCGTCGAAGCTGTTGACGACGGGTGCGGGCGGTCAGCGTTCGCTGTCGTCGGAGGCCGGGGAGCGGCTGCGGGCCTACGGTTCGGCCCTTCGCGGCCTTCGGTCGCGGGTGCGCCGGAGGGAGCTGTACGCGCCGGAGCGCCCGGCGCCGTCGCAAGACCGTGACCCTGGTCCGCCGTGAGGTCGGGTGATGCGTCGGGGGACTGGGTGCTGCCCCTGGGGAAGCCTCACTGGTCTGGCCCTCGAGCCCGGAAGGAAGGCCGGTCGGCCGCCGGCCGTTGGCGTGGCCTGTGGCGGCGGTCGCGGCCTGGCCTGGGCGTGGTGAGGGTCGGCGTTGCGGAGCCTCGCCGCCGCCCTGCTCGCCGCTCAGAAGGCGCGTAGCCGGCGCCCCTACATCACCGTCACCGTCCGTGACCGTCAAGCGAACATCCGGCGTCTACGGCTGGCCTCGTGGTACTCCGGCAGCGAGGCGGCGGGGCCCCACGCCGCCTGCTGCGGCTCGGACGGCTCCCTGAACCGCTTCCGGGTGGAGGGGACCACGCTGTACCGGTCGCGGGTGGCGACGCCCGCGGTCGGGTCGGATTACTCCGTGTGGGTTTCCCTGAGTGCGGTGGTTTCTGGGTCGCCGGTGGCCTGCATGGTGACCGGTTCGACCGTCACGGTCTTCTACATGTCGACGTCGACGGCCGTGAAGTACCGGGTGTCGTCGGACAACGGCGCGAGCTGGGGAGCCGAGCAAGCTTTGGGCACGGCTGCGGGGACGGTCGCGTACCTGGCTGCGGCCGCCAAGAATTCGACCACGGCCCTGCTGGTGCTGTCGGTGGGTTCGTCCGTGTACCGGTCGAAGATGGTGTCGGGCTCGTGGGGCGCCCTTGGCGCCTGGACGAACAGCGTCGATTCCGTGTCGGGGCTGGCCTGTCACTACCTTGGCGACTGGAACCTGCTTGTTGCTGGCGTGGAGTTGACGACCCTGGCTCCGACCGTCTGGGAGGTGCTATACGGCGACGGGTTCAGTCAGTCGCCGGACAGCTGGTCGTCGCTTCTGGTGACGTCGCAGGCCGCCTCGGGTTCGGGGGTGGCGTTCTCCTCCCCGTTCGTGGGTCGGCCGGACGTGTACCGGCTGTCGTACAGGGAGGCGTACGCGGGGTCGGGGGCCTACTCCCGGCTGGCGACCAGCCATCAGGTGTCGACGTCGGACTTCGCGGCGAATCAGTGGCGGGAGCCGGAGCCGGTGGCGGTTGACGTGGTTCAGGGTCTGGCGTGGTCGTCGTCGGGCGTGGCGGCGTATCTGACGTCGGCTTCCCGCGTCTACTTCTTCGACCTGGCGGTTGCCGCGGTCGAGCTGGCGTCTCGTGTGGTGGCGCTGGACCTGCTTGACCGGCCGCTGTCGGAGGCCGGGGGGTGGATAGACCTGGACAACGCCGACGGTGAGCTGAACGCCGACCAGTTGGGCGCGGGCTCGTACGCGGCGCTGCGGTTGGGTGGGGAGGTCGCGGTGGGCCTGGGGTACCGGACGGCGTCGGGTGACTTGACCAGCGCGTGGCCCCTGCTGTGGATAGATGGGCTGGAGCACGTTCGGGAGGCCGGGGGGTCGCGCCTGCGGCTCCACCTGCTGTCGGTCTGGGGGTTGTCGGGCAAGGTCGTCCCGGCGCGCCCCGTGCAGTACGGAGCTGGCGGCTACAGCGTGCTGGGGCTCCTGGCTCGGGTTCTCAGCCGCGCGGGTGTCGAGGTGGCCGCCCTGAGCAGTAGCCCCGGAGCGGCGGCCATGATGCCGGCCTTTGTGATGCGGCCGGGTGGCTCGGTGGGGGCCGCCCTGCGTTCGCTGCTGGAGCTTGTGGAGGATGAGCTGAGGCCGGCGGGTGGCACGGGGGGCGTCTATACCCTGTGGCCTCAGCCTTCGGACGCCTCGGTGTACTCGTACGGCGTGAGCGGCGACGTTCACCTGGTGCTGTCGGGCTCGCACCGGCAGTCGGCGCGCGGGTCCCACGCCGTGGCTCTGGGCGTGGGGGTGGCGGGCGCGCCGCTCTACGGGGAGTCGTTGGACTTCGGCGCTCAGGGCGCCTTCTACGAGTCGCGGGCGGTGTCGACGCGCGCCGTGGCCTCGGCGACGGAGGCGGGCTACGTCGCGTCGGCGGTGGGCCGGCGTGAGGCCATAGCGGGCCGGGGCGACGAGGTGCTGGTCCCGGTCAACTGCGGTCAGGAGCTGTGGGACGTTGTTGACGTGACGGACCCGGCGCTGGGTTACTCGGCGAGCGAGCGTCGAGTCGTGGGCCTCCGGGTGTCCTACGAGCGGGGCGCGCGGGGCCGTTACGACATGCGGCTGTGGTTGGGGGGCGTCTGATGCCTGGTTCTATGGAGCTGGGCGTGGTGCGGGCCTTCGACGGCGCTACTCGGAAGGCGGCGGTGCGGCTCCTGGGTGGGTTGCAGACGTACCTGACCGCGGTCGCCGTGGCCGCCCACGTGTCGGCGTCGGACATGACCGTGGGCCGGGAGTGCGTGGTCGTCTTCGTGGAAGAGCACGAGCCCGACTCGGCGACGGTGGTTGCGGTCCTGGGGTCGCCGGTTGGCGATGGTGGTGGTGGTGGCGGTGCAGGGCTGGCGATTACCTTCGCCTTGGTTTTGGGAGGTGACTGATGGCGGCACCTACACAGTTCACACCAGAGGCGCTTCTTGACGGAACGGCGGTGCCCAATGCGGCCGCTGCGGCGTACACGGCGCCCTCTGGCGGCTCCGACCGAGGTGTTATTATCTCTGCCCTCCGCGTTGTTAACATAGCTGGGGCGCCGGTCGCGCTCACCATCTGGGTAGTACCGAGCGGGGGAAGCCGCACGGACGCCAATACAATCGAAAAGACGTTCTCTGCGCCGCAAGACGGGTTAGACGGGGCCTTCCTGAAGGGCGTTGTGCTGAGGCCGGGTGATGCGGTCCACTGGCTGGCGGGAGCGGCAACTTCGTTGTCAGGCCGCATCGACGGTGTGAAGATGGAGACATAGGCGAGCTGATGGCCCGCCTACGACTCGACGGCATCATTGTCGTCTACTACACGGGCGGTACGCCCCAGGCCGACATCGACCGCGACGTGCAGGCTGCCCGTCAAAAGCTGTCACAGGCGTTCACCGGCACCGTGACCGTCCGAACACTCGACGAGTTTCCACAGCAGGGCACTGGCGAAATCGTCAAGGCCCTCGTCGTGGAGGTCAAGAATGCCCAGCTTCGATAGCCTGATTGTGGCCCGCCGCGATTCACCAGAGGTCATCTACCCACTCGACGCGGCGCCAACGAGCTTCGCCACCGGCACTTCCTCCGCCTTCTCCGCCTGGCAACCGGTCGTGGTCTCCCTCCCCAGCGGCTTCGTCCTGACCCGCATCATCGCTACCCTGGACGTGCTGGGCGGTGCCTTCCACGGAGGCCGCATAGAGGTCGGTATTGGGGCAGCAACCTTCGAGGTGGCCATCGCCGAACTGGCCTTCCACTCGCTGCTATTCGACCCCGTTGCTGACGACGCTGGCAGGCAAGACCTTTCCTGGGTGCCAGGGAACTTCTACTATATCCCATCCGGCACAAGGGTGGCGGTGCGCGCCTACGTCACGACCACAGCCGCCAGAACCGTGTACATCTACCTCCAGGGCTTCGACGTGCGTGGCCCCGTCTTCGCCAAGAGCCTACGTCGATATCGTCAATGGGCGGCTGGCGTGGCGACCAAGGCCAGCCTTACCATCCCCGAAACGGGCGGTGGTGCAACCCCAAGTCCAGGGTCTACCTGGACATACAGCTCGTGGGTTGAGCATGTCGCGGCGGCTGCCGACGACCTCTTGGTTCACGGCCTCACCATTAACGCCCCCTCCGCGCTGAAAATCAGCACCCACAACTTTGTCCAGGTGGGTGTCGGCGCGTCCCCGAACGAGACGCCCATCTGCGGTGGTGGGGGCGCCTACGGCGTCCGCAGTTATTACTTCGACCCGCCCGCCTTGGTGCGGAAGGGGGAGCGCATCGCCATCCGGGGGAAGTCCAGCGCCACAGGCGCTCTGGGAGCCAGCGTGCTCCAGGTCACGGCGTTGAAGTGAGGTGGTGTGTGGGTGGTGTCGTCAGCCCTGGGTTCAGGTGAGCTCGAGCTCGTCGGGTTCGACGGGCAGGGGTTCCAGGTGCCTACCGTCGTCGCCGTCCAGGGCTTCGGAGGCGTCGTCCAGGCAGTCCTTGCAGACGGCGAGGAACGGCTGTGAGGGGACGGCCCTGAGGAGGGCCACGGGCGCGCCCTTGGCGCCGCACAGGTCGCATGGTCCGTTGTCGATTTCCACGGTGGTCTCCTTCCAGGGGCGGCGCCCTGGCGGACGCCGCCCCTGGTGGCGGCGCTAGGCCGCCTGCTCCTTCCTGGTGCTGGCCGTCCACTTACACCAGGAGCCGTCATTGAGTTTGGTGGGGCAGAACAGACCATAGCGGCCCGTCTTGGGTTGCTTGTGGCCCGCCACGGGGCATCTGACGGCCCTGTAGGGCTGCGTGGGCGGTAGCGGGTCACTGAGATCAGCGGGGTCTTCTGGCTCCTCCGGCTCCTGGTACTCCGGCCGCGGCCTGGCCTTGCCGTTGCAGGACAGCATAAGGGCCGCCAGGGCGTGTTTGCACCATCCCCAGGGGGCGGAAGTGGCCGTGGCCTTGGTGGCGTCCGGGCAGGTGCAGGAGGGCGCGCCCTGTTGCCCGAAGGTGACGGCGTACCTGACCCCCTGCTGGTTCTGCGAGGCGACGCCGTAGCGCCCGTCTCTCTCCTCCACGGCCTTGGCGCGGATGAGGTCCAGCGCCCGTTCCCACCGGCGGGCTGCGCGGCCCACGTCTATGGCCTGCCAGAAAGCGCAATGGGTCTGATAGAAGTCCTCAAAGGTCATGGTTGGTTCCTTTCTGGGGCCGGTGTGACCGGCCCCTACTGAGTGGGCCGGCCCTAGCAGGCCGAGTACCCACAACCCTGGCAAAACAGACAACCGCCGGACGGGATGAGCGCCCCGCCGCAGGAAGGGCAGGATCTGATGGCTGGAGCGGCGAACGGGACGGCCCGCAGGAGCCCCTGGCCCGCCAACGCCTGACAGTGGCGACGCCAGCAAGACGGGCACCTGGGCGTTTCTGAGGGCGTGTGCCACGAGGTGGCCGCCCCGCACCCTACACACCTGGACTGCAACACTGGCACGACCCTAACCCCCTGCCACCGGCCCCCAGGGAAGCCCCACGGCCCCCCCCCGGAGCAACGGCGGCCAAGGGCAGCCGAGGCGGGACGCGCCCGCCCGCAGAGGGTGAAGGCGCTGGCGTAGCTTTGATAGTTGGTGGTTGGTCTGCCCCTTGCGGGCGGGTCAGCGCGGCCCGCTACACTGCCGCTGCCGCCGTTTGCTGGGGTGAAGAGGCCCGCGTAGCGGGCTACCTTCAGGTTCGACCGCTGCCGCCCGCAGGCGGGCCGGCGCCTTTGACGCGAGCCCCCGCCGGTGGTGGTGTGGTGGGTGAGCCAGCGCAAGGGGGTCGGGGGCCATTGCGCGGCGGAGGGGCCGGAGGGTACCACGAGCGGGCGGCGCCGCCAAAACGACTGTGCTTTTTCCGGAAACGACTAGATTTGATTGATGGCTCTACGACGTGGTGACAGGGGTGCGCGCGGCCCTGGGATTACCGGCCGGTTGCGGCGGTTGGGTGCCCGCCGGAGTGCAGGGCTGGCGGCGGACGGGCAGGTAAGAGCCGGTGGCGGCGCGTCTGGTTCGACCCGG
>DATECF010000167.1:0-2861 GCA_035287045.1 Gemmatimonadales bacterium
ATCTCCGAGACTTCCTGGAAGCCCACCACGTGGGGGCGTTCCCGAGCGATCTTGTCCGCGATGGCGCCCGCGCGGGTGGGGAAATCGGTCTTGCCCAGGGTCTCGATGGCCGCGAACAACGCCGGGATATCATCGTCGGTATCCGGCGTCATCAGGGCGACGAGCACGGCGTCCACGTCGGTGCCGACGTAGAGGTTTTGGGTCATCACGCCGACGCGCCGGGCGCCGGCCGTCTCGAAGGACGCGGCCTCCTCGAGCCGCGGCGCGACGCCGGTGGGTGTATCGGCGCAGGCACACGCGAGCAGGCTCGCGACCAGCGCCCCGGAAGTGGTGGTGAGCTTCATACGGCCTCCTCTGGCGAACGGTCTTGCGGTCCGGACGGTGCGGCGGTCGCACCGGGAACCGTGCGCCAAGGTGGGCCTTCCGCGGCAAGCAAACGTCAAGAGGTGACTAGAACGAGATCGTAGCCCTCAATCCGGGTCCCCGGCCAGGGTGCCAGGTCGGGGCCACGGAGAGCTGGGCGCGCTCCGGTGGCACATCTACGGGCTCCAGAGCGGCCGCCTTTGCAGAACTGTGGTACCACGCGACCGCGCCGGCCGTCGGCAGCGCCCAGAATGCCACCCAGAACGGCGCATGGTCGGGGTCAAGCGCCCCACTCAACGCAACCGGGAGAAACAGCCCCATGCCCATGAAGCCCCCCGCGACCGTCGCGCCGAAGGAGCCCTTCCGCGGGCCGGCCCGGCCGACCGCATACACCGCAGTGGCCGATCCCAGGGCGGTGCCGGCGAACGCTCCGATCACCGCACCCACGAGGCCGGGATCGTCGCAGGAGCAGTCGGGTTCGAGGCCCGAGCCCAGCATCGCCAGCGCCACCGTACCCGCCGCGGCGCCCAAGCCGCCGGCGAGCACCTGAAGAGCCACTCGGCTGCCACCGGACGAGCTCGGCTGTTGCGCCCAACCGCCCGTCTCGACGCCGAACAGACCCGCGACGAGGTAGAGAGTGTGCATCGTGGCCCGACGCATGACCGCCTTCCGCTGAGTCGCACGGGCAATCTGCTCCGGAGCAGTCAAGCGGAACTCAAGCGGGGCGACTTGTGCGCGGCCGCACCCGCGATCAGCTTGCGCTACCCTCCAATACCACGGGATCAGGATGTTCACCGAGCACCTCAAGACCGTCATGACGCGGGAGCTCCGCGCCCTCGCCCGGGAGCTTCAGGCCTACCCGGACGACGCCTCCGTCTGGCGCACGTTCCCAGGCGTTGGGAACTCGGCCGGGACGCTGGCGCTTCACCTTGCCGGCAACGTTCAGCACTACGTCGGGGCGAAACTGGGTGGGACCGGCTACCAGCGTGACCGGCCGGCGGAGTTCGCCCGGCGGGATGTGCCCCGGGGGGAGCTACTGCGGGAGATCGAGCGCGCGATCGCGGCAGCCGAGACCACTCTCCCCCAGGTCAGCGAAACGGCGCTGGCCGCCGACTTTCCCGAGGCCGTGGGGGGGCGGATCATCCGCACCGATGAGTTCCTGCTGCACGTCGCGACCCACCTGGGTTGGCACCTGGGCCAGGTGGACTACCATCGACGGATGGTGACCGGGGAGGCGGGAAAGATCGGCGCGGTGGCGGTGACGGAGTTGGCTACGGCGCGGACGGGATGAACGGAAAACGGCATGCCGTTATGCCGTTATGCCGTTATGCCTCAGGGCTTCCGGGCCTTCGCGGCCTCCGCCGCCTCGCGCAACGTGCTGATGGCGGCCTCGGCCTGCATGGTCTGCAGGGCAAGCGAGCCCGCCGTCTCCACCACCTGCTCCAGGAAGGCCTTCTGATCCAACACCGCCTGGAAGGTGGACTGGAGGTCAATCAGGCTGGCGTCGAGCCGGGACAGGCGCTCCTCGGCCTCGGCAAATTGCTTCCGGCGCTCGTCCAACACTTCCGCCTGGCGATCCAGCGCCCGGAGCTTCTCGACCACCGCATCGAGGGACGCTCCACGCTGCTCGATCTCCTGCCGTTGCTCCGCGGCGGCACGCACCTGTACCACGGTCTGGTCGGCCACTTCGAACAGCCGCTGGAGGTCTGACCGGATCGTCTCCACGGCGGCGCGGCGCTCGTTGGCGAGCTGGAGCGCCTGATCGGTACGCTCCTCCAACGCGTTCCAATCGGTCAACTTGGTCTCCAGCCGGCTCACCCGCGCGCGCACTTCCTCGATCTGCTGGGCACGCCGGTCCAGCTCCTCCGAGAGGCGCGATGAGGCCACCGCTTCCAGGCGCTGGGTCAGATCGGACACCGACTCCTGGAGCTTCTGGACCTGCGCCTGCGCGGCCTGAGCCGCGGACGCGGAGGATTCCAGATCCTGAAGCTGCCGGGTCATGTCCCGCACCGTGTCGGCCACCAGCTTTGCTTCGGACGCCGTGGCCTCGAGGCTGCCGCGCGCCTGGTCCACGGCCGGGAGCCGCTTCTCGAGCGCCGCCACCGCCTCGCGCAGCTCGACCACGCGCTGGCTCACGGCTTCCAGGCCGTCGCGCTCGAAGGTGAACTGGCCCGCCGCTTTCTGGACCGCCTCACGCAGGGCCGCGAAGTCCTCGTCGAGCTTCCCCGTCTCGACCTCGATGGCGCGGTGCGACTTGCCCAGCTCGTCGGCCCTTTGCAGCGCGGCCTCGTGGAGCTTCTTGATCTGGTCCACGTCCTGCTCGAGCCGCTCCAAGAACTTGGTGTTCTGGTGCTGCTCCTGGAGCTGCCGGTCCACCTGCGCCGTGAGCTCGGTCAGCCGCTCGGCGCGCTGCGTGGCGCGCTCCACCATGTCTTTCTGGCTCTCGAGGGTGGAGACTTTGCGCGACACGAACTCCGCCAGCACGTTGAGCGTGGACA
>DATECF010000168.1:0-2456 GCA_035287045.1 Gemmatimonadales bacterium
GAGTGGCTGATCAGCGCAGAGGCCGGCGAACCGGTCGAGCTGCTGCCTACCGAGCGCGACGCATGCGTGCGTGCCGTATCCGCGCTTTGCGGTGCCACCTGAGGAAGCGGACCCGTCACGCCCCGCTGCCCGGGTCATACAGCTCGGCCGAGGTCAGCGAGGTGCCGGTGTCGTAGCAGCAGCCGCCCGCGACCAGGGCCTGGCCGTTCGCGAGCAGGGTCACCGTGTGATCGGATCGCTCCTCGATCATGTCCCCAGCCGCAGTCCAGGACCCGGTGACCGGGTTGTACAGCTCGACGGAAGCCAGCGGCTCCGGTGACATGGCGCTGCTGCTGCCGCCTGCGACGAGCACCTGGCCACCAGACAGAAGGGTCGCCGTAAAGCTAATGCGGGCCTCTGCCATGCTCCCGGTCCTGATCCAGGAGCCGCGGCCCGGGTCGTACAGCTCTGCGGAGGCGAGTAGATCGACACCGTCATGGCCGCCCGCCACCAGCACCATGCCGTTGGACAACAAGACGGCAGTGTGCTGATCGCGCGAGATGGCCATGTTTCCGGTCGCGGTCCAGGTCCCGCTATCGGGGTCGTACAGCTCGGCGGACGACAGCACGGGCAGGTAACCGAAACCGCCCGCCACCAGCACCCTGCCATCACGAAGCAATGTGGCCGTGTGGCCCCCGCGGTGCTCCATCATCTTCCCGGTGGCCGTCCAGGTCTCAGTACTTGGGTCAAACAGCTCGGCGGAGGCCGGCGCACCGCCGACGCCCGTCACCAGCACGCTGCCGTCGAGCAGCAGCGTAGCCGTCTGGCCCCAGCGGGCTTCGATCATGCTCCCGGTGGCCGTCCAGGTCCCGCTGATGGGGTCGTACAGCTCGGCGGAAGCCAGTAGGTGTGGCGCGGGGTTATAGGAATCGCCGCCCGCCACAAGCACTCGTCCATCCCGTAGCAGCGCGGCGGCGTGACCATCGCGGGCCTCGATCATGCTCCCGGTGGCCGTCCAGGTCCCGCTGATGGGGTCGTACAGCTCGGCGGAAGCCGGGTCGCCCCCGTGGTAGCCGCCCGTCACCAGCACTCGGCCATCCGCCAATAGGGTGGCCCTGTGGCCGCCGCGGCTGTCCACCATCTTCCCGGTGGCAGTCCAGGTCCCAGCCGCGGCGGGTTGGCCGGGGGTCAAAGACGCCGACGACGAGGCCTGCGGCGTTACGCTAGGCCCAGATGAACCAGATGCCTCGCTCGTCGGGGTCGCCGCTATCGTCGAAGGCGACGCCGCAGCACACCCGCTGACGACCAGCAGAAACACTGCGCCAGCCAGAGTGGTCGCGACGCGATGGGTGGTCCGGACGGTCATGTCAGGACCCTCCGCCGGGGTCGTACAGTTCCGCGGAGGCCAGTGCGCTGCCGATGGCATCACCACCGGTGACAAGCACGAGGCCGTTGAGCAGCAGCGTGGCGGTATGTGAGGCGCGTGCCTGGGTCATCCGTCCAGCGGCACTCCACAACCCGCTGACCGGGTCGTATTGCTCGGCTGAGTCCAGATTGCCGTTGTCACCGGCGCCACCCACGACCAGAACACGGCCATCGGGCAAGAGCGTGGCGGTATGGTTAACGCGCCGCTCGGCCAAACTCCCCGTGGCGCCCCATGAGCCGGCGTCGGCGTCGTACAGCTCCGATGGCGCCGCCTCTTCGCACCCCGTCCCGCCCGCGGCGAGCACCTTTCCATCGCGGAGGAGCGTGGCCGTGTGGCCAGGGCGGGCCTCGATCATGCCACGGGTCACCGTCCAAGATCCGGTGCTCGGGTCGAACAGGTCAGCCACCGCCACGAGAGGACAGACGTCGCCCCAGCTGCCGACCACCAAGACCTGGCCCCCAAGGAGAAGGGTAGCGGTAGGACCGCCGGGGATCTGTCCCGCCCCGGCGGCTGTCCACGAACCGGTGCCGGGGTCGTACAGTTCGGTGGAGGCCATCAGCGGCCAGTTTTCGTCGGGCCCACAGCAGCCGCTTGTCACATGGACCCGGCCATCGGGAAGCAGCGTGGCTGTGTGGCCATAGCGGGCCACGACCATGCTCCCGGTGGTGGTCCATGTCTGGCGGTCGGGGTCGTACAGCTCGGCCGAGGTCAGCAGGATGCCGCCGTCGTCGCCGGAGGCGCCGCCCACGACGAGCACCCTGCCATCGGGCAGTAGGGTGGCCGTATGCCACATGCGGGCCTCGATCATGCTCGTGGCGGCGGTCCACGACCCACTCGCTGGGTCGTACCGCTCCACCGATGCCAGCAGACCATTGCCGTCGAAGCCGCCGGTCACCAGCACCGTGCCATCGAGCAGCAGGGTCGCCGTGTGGCGGATGCGTGGGGCGGCCAAGCTCTCGGCAGCGGTCCAGCTTCCCGGGTTAGGGGTCCGCTCGGGAGTAGGCGATGGGGCAACCGAGGACAGCGGCGTCGCACTCGGTCCGAAAGACTC
>DATECF010000169.1:0-3623 GCA_035287045.1 Gemmatimonadales bacterium
CCTGGAGCGCGGTGGCTCCCACCCGGTCCGGCGTGGTGGCCCCGGGGGCGCCGTCTATGGACAGCGTGTCGAGCTGGCGGCGCCGCAGGTAATCAATCGCCACGTTGTTGGCGATCTTGAAAGTCCAGGACGAGAACTTGAACTCCGGCCGGTAGCTGTCGAGCGCGTTCAGGACCTTGACGAAGGTCTCCTGGGCCAGGTCCTCGGCCAGGGCCCGGTCGCGGACCATGCGGTAGATGAGCGAAAAGACCGGTCGCTCATAGCGATGCAGCAGCTCTCGGTAGGCGCGTTCCTCGCCCCCGCGGGCGCGTTGGACCACGTCCTGGTCGGTGGCACCGGCGAAATCAGGCTGCATTATTCTTGCGGCAAGTTCTGACGCACCAGTATTTTCCGGGCCTATGATGCCGGCCCCTAAGACCGCCCTTCCGGAAGCCGGCCCCGCCAAACGGTCGTACGTCCGCGGCATGTTCAGCGAGATCGCGCCGCGCTACGATCTGCTCAATCACGCCTTGAGCCTCAACACCGACCGGCGGTGGCGCCGGCGGGCCGTGAACGCGCTGGACTGGCAGTCCGCGCCGCAGGGAACCTATCTGGATTTGTGCGCCGGGACACTGGACCTGGGGGTGGAGCTGGTGCGGCGTCCCGGGTTTCGTGGTCGGGTGGTGGGGGCGGATTTCGCCATCCCCATGCTGGTCGCGGGCCGCCGGAAAGCGCCCGGGATCCGCGCGCTGGGCGCCGACGCCCTCGAGCTGCCGTTCGCGGAGCGGACGTTCGACGGATGCATGGTGGCGTTCGGAGTTCGCAATCTCGTTGATCTGGACCGTGGCCTGGGCGAGATCGCCAGGGTGTTGAAGCCGGGGGCACGGGCGGTGATCCTGGACTTCGCGTTGCCGGCCGCCTGGCCGGTGAAGCCGCTCTATCTGCTCTACTTCCGGCAGGTCTTGCCGCGCATCGGCCGGCTGGTGTCCAAACATACGAGCGCCTATCAGTACCTGCCAGACTCGGTGGCGGACTTCCCCACGCCCGAGGCGCTGCGCGACCGCATGGCCGCCGCCGGATTCGCGCGGGTGGCGTTTCAACGCTTGACGTTCGGCATCGCGTCCCTCGTCTGGGGGCTCAGAGCGTGAGCCTCGACAATCTGCAGGACTTCATCGCCCAGCTCGACGGCGCGGGCCAGCTGGTCCGGGTCGCCCGCCGCGTGTCCGTGGTGAAGGAGATCACCGACGTCGCCGACCGCTGCATGAAGGCGCCCGCGGGCGGACCGGCCCTGTTGTTCACCCAGCCGGCGCTGGCCGGCGGCAACCCCAGCTCCATCCCGGTGGCGATCAATCTCTTCGGGTCGCACAAGCGCATCAGTCTGGCCCTGGGCGTTTCGGACCTGAACGAGGTCGGCGCCCGGATCACGCAGCTGCTCACCATGAAACCACCGGAGGGCTGGCGCGAGAAGCTGGCACTGCTGCCTAAGCTCGCGGAGCTGACCAGGTATCCGCCGCACACCGTGCACGGCCACCCACCCTGCCAGGAGGTCGTGCTCCAGGGCTCCGACGTTGACCTCGGGGCGCTGCCGATCATCACCTGCTGGCCCGAAGACGGCGGGCCCTACATCACGTTGCCCCAGGTGATCACCCGCGACCCGAAAACCGGCGTCCGGAATGTGGGGATGTACCGGGTGCAGGTGCTGGGGAAGGACCTGCTGGCGATGCACTGGCAGCGTCATAAGGTGGGCGCGGCGCACTGGCGCGACATGGCGGCGCGGGGCGAGAAGATGCCGGTGGCGATCGTTCTGGGCGGGGACCCGGCATCCATCTACAGTGCCTCGGCGCCGCTACCGCCCAACATTGACGAGTATCTCTTTGCGGGATTCTTGCGGCGGGCGCCGGTGCACCTCGCCAAGGCGGCCACGGTGGACCTCCTGGTGCCCGCCGAGGCCGAGCTGGTGATCGAGGGCTACGTGGACCCGGCGGAGCCGTTGGTGCTGGAGGGTCCGTTCGGGGACCACACCGGGTTCTATTCGCTGGCCGACTACTACCCGGCCGTGCACGTGACCGCGATCACCATGCGGACGAATCCAGTGTATCCCACGACGATCGTGGGCCGCCCGCCCATGGAGGACTACTACCTGGGCCATGCCACCGAGCGGATCTTCCTGCCGCTCTTGAAGCTCACGGTGCCGGAGATCGTGGACTACCACATGCCGGCGTACGGCATCTTCCACAACCTGGTGTTCGTGAGCATCAAGAAACAGTTCCCCGGCCAGGCGTGGAAGGTGATGAACGCGCTCTGGGGCATGGGGCTGATGTCGCTCGCCAAGCTCATCGTGGTCCTGGATGCGGACGTCAACGTCCAGGACGCCGAGGAGGCCTGGTGGGTGGCGCTCAATCACATTGATCCCGAACGCGATATCCGGTTCACCATGGGACCGATCGACGTGCTGGACCACTCGTCGCGGGCCTTCACGTATGGCTCCAAGATGGGCATTGACGCGACCCGGAAGTGGAAGGAAGAGGGGTTTGATCGGGAATGGCCGAGGCCCATTGTGATGGACCAGGAAACCAAACGGCGGGTGGACGCCATGTGGGGGGAGCTTGGTATTGACGTCGGTGAGAAGTGAGACGTAAGAAGTGAGACGTGACGCGCAAGACTCAAGCTCGTAGCGTCGATCTCCGGCCCACGATGAACGCAGGGCCGGAAGTGCCGCGGGAAGGGCAGACGTTCGCTGGCGAATCGCTGCTGGTCCGCTACGTGAACTTCGTGAAGCTGCCGCACACGGTGTTCGCGTTGCCGTTCGCGCTACTGGGTGTGTTGTACGCCTCGAATGTTGCCGCCGTGACCGCGGCCACGGTTGCGCTGGTGATTCTGGCGTTCACCGCCGCGCGATTCGCCGCCATGGGGTTCAACCGCATCGTGGATCGCGACGTGGATGCGAGGAACCCCCGGACCAGGGGGCGCGAGATACCAACGGGGCGGCTGTCTCTGAGAGCGGCAGGAGCGGCGGTGGCGGCAGGGGCGGCAGTGTTCCTGGTAGCTGCGGCGCTGCTCAACCGAGTGTGCCTGTACTTGAGTCCGGTGGCGCTGGCGTGGATCCTGGCGTACAGCTACACCAAGCGGTGGACGCACTGGTCGCATTTCTGGCTGGGGATGGCCCTGGCGATCGCGCCGGCCGGCGGGTACCTGGCCGTCGCCGGGCGGTGGAGCGAGCCCGCCTGGACACTGGGCGTGCTGGCACTCGCCGTGGCCACCTGGGTGGGCGGCTTCGACGTGTTCTACGCCCTCCAGGACGAGGACTTCGACCGCCGGCACGGCCTCAAGAGCGCCATTGTGCTCCTGGGGCGAGCCCGGGCGATCCTCGCGGCCAAGCTGGCCCACGGTCTCACCATCGCGCTGCTCCTGGCGTTCGGCTGGGGCGCGGGCTTTGGCGTGGCGTATTACGTGGGGATTGCCGTCGCGACCGCGCTCCTGGTCTGGGAACATCACCTGGTGAAGCCGGACGATCTCTCGCGGCTCGACGCGGCGTTTTTTTCCATGAACGGCGTCATGAGCATCGTCGTCTTCCTGGGTGCGCTGACGGATCGTCTGCTGTGAAACGCGGGAAGCGGGAGGCGGGACCCATGAAGCGACGCGGG
>DATECF010000170.1:0-6473 GCA_035287045.1 Gemmatimonadales bacterium
TACGAGCTGGAGTTAGAGGAGCTGCTGGTGGAGCTGGCGATGACGAATCGTGCCCTTCGCGAGCGGGAGAAGCAGCCGTGAGCCGGGCGATCAAGGCGATCAGGGCGATCGAACAGGCGGCGATCGTGGTGATCGCGGGTACGGCGGGCGCGGCGGTCGCCGGCACGGCGCAGGAACGCCCGGACGCCGGCGCGGAGGCCCTTCGCCGGGGCCGGTATGAGGAGGCGATCCGGCTCCTGGGCGCCGGGGCCGATCGGGGCGAGGAGCGAGCCGCGCGGTTGGTAGGTCGTGCGCTCACCGCCGTGGGACGCCACGCGGACGCCGAGCAGCGGCTGCGGAGCTACCTCGCGGCGCATCCCAATGCGAGGGTGCTCTGGCTCCCGCTGGGCGACGTGTTGCGCGAGCGGGGTCGGCTGGCTGACGCGGAGCAGGCCTACGTCCGGGCGGCCGCCCCTCGAGGGCCCGACAGCCTCGCGGCGGCGCTTCGACTGGCCGAGCTCAAGGATCATCGGGGCGACTGGACCGGCGCTCGCGGTGACTACCGGCGGTTCATCACGACCTACAACGCGGCAGCCAGGCTTTCATCGGAGGATCTCGCCGCCGTGGCGCGAGCGGTGCGGCATCTGGGACGGGAAGACCCGCAGCTGTTCAAGGACGCGCTGCGGGCCTACGACGAGGCCGTGCGAGCCGACTCGGGCAACTTGGACGCCCGCGTGGAGCAAGGCGACCTGTTCCTCGACAAGTACAACGGCACCGAGGCCCGGGCGACGTACGCCGCGGTGTTGAAGATCAACCCGAATCACCCGGGTGCGTTGCTGGGGCAGGCCCGCGCCGCCCAGTTCGAAGGGAGCCCCGAGGCGTTGCCGCTCGCGCGGAAGAGCCTGGAGATCAATCCACACTACGTTCCCGCGCTGGTGTTCGTCGCCCAGCTGGACCTGGAGCGTGAGGCGCACGACGCGGCGCTGAAGCGCGTCATCACCGCGCTGGACGTCAACCCCACGTCGCTCGAGGCCCTCGCGCTGCTGGCGGCGACTCGTCTGCTCCAGGGCGATTCGTCCGCCTTCCAGGAGACGGTGGCGCGGATCAGGGGCGTCAACCCTCGCTACCCGTCTCTCTACACCACGTTGGCCGATCTCACGGGACGAACTCGGCGCTATCGCCGGGCCCTCGAGTTCGCGCGGCAGGCCGTGGCCCTGGATTCTACGTCCTGGCGGGGCCACAGCCTCGTGGGCGTGAACCAGCTCCGGCTGGGTCAAGCGGCTGACGCGCGGAAGAGCCTGGAGACCGCGTTCGCCGGCGATCCGTACGACGTCTGGACCAAGAACACCCTGGACTTGCTGGATAACCTGGATCGGTTCAAGAGCGCCGGTACCGCGCGCTTCCGGTTTCTTGCGGCCTCCGCCGAGGCGGATCTCCTGGCCCTCTACGCCGGACCCCTGGCCGAAGAGGCCTACGATTCGCTGGCGGCCCGGTATCAGTTCCGGCCCGGGACGCCGTTGCGCGTGGAGGTGTACGACCGCCACGCCGACTTCTCGGTGCGGACCGTGGGGCTGGTGGGGCTCGGCGCCCTGGGCGTGAGCTTCGGGCCGGTGGTCGCCATGGACTCTCCGTCCGCCCGCGAGCCGGGTCAGTTCCATTGGGGCGCAGTGCTGTGGCACGAGATTGCCCACACGTTCCATCTGGGATTGACCGACTCGCGGGTGCCCCGCTGGTTCACGGAGGGCCTGGCCGTCTTCGAGGAGCGGCGCGCGCGGCCCGGCTGGGGCGACCACGTGACGCCCGAGTTCTTGGCGGCCTTCCTCCAGCTTCATCTGGTTCCGGTCAGCGAGCTGAACCGCGGCTTCACCAACCCCGACTACCCGGAACAGCTTCGGCACTCTTACTACCAGGCGTCGCTGGTGTGCGACCTCATCGTCGCGGAGCACGGCCTGGGCGCGCTCCGGGCGCTGCTGCAGGAGTTCCGCCAGGGGCGTTCGACGGCGCAGGCCTTCCAGGCGGTGCTGGGGACGGACCCCGAGGCGTTCGACCGTCGTTTCAACGCCTACGTGCGGGAGCGGTTTGCCAAGCCGATCGCCGCCTTACGGTCCTGGCAGTCGGCCGACGAGCGGGAGCACCGGAGTCTGGAGGAGCTCGCGCGGCGAGCCCGCCGGGCGCCGGACGAGTTTGATGCCCAGCTGGTGGCGGGGCAGGCGGCGTTCATCGCGAAGCAGTTCGAGACCGCGGAGTCGTTCCTGGTGCGGGCCAAGGAGCTGTTCCCGGAGTATGCCGGGACGGATAGTCCATCCTGGTATCTGGCCCAGATCTATCAACACCGCGGCGCGCGGGCCCGGGCGCTGGAGGAGTTGGAAGCGCTCACGTCCATCAACGCGGGGCATTACCCCGCGTGGCTGGCCCTGGCCGCCTTGCGCGACTCGTCGAGCGAGAAGGCTGGAGCCGCCCGGGCGCTGGAGGCGGCGCTCTACGTGTACCCCTTCGAGATCCCGGTGCACGTGCGGCTGGCGGAGTTGGCGGCAGACCTGGGCTGGTGGCCCACCGCGATCCGCGAACGCCGGGCGGTGCTGGCCCTGGCCCCGGTGGACCGGGCGGAAGCGCAGTATCAGCTGGCGCTGGCATATTTCGGGGCGGGGAAGCTGGACGAGGCCCGGAGCGCGGTGTTGCGGGCCCTCGAGGCGGCGCCGGGCTTCGAACGGGCTCAGGAGCTGCTGCTCAAGATCCGAGAGGCACGTCGGGATGCCGGATTGGGAACTTCACCGCAGAGAGTGCAGAGAGCGCAGAGGTGATGCTGAACGTGAGTGCCGTGTGTCGGGTGGCACTGGTCCTGGTCGCAGCCGGCGTGACGGTATCAGCCGCGCCGGCCCAGGATCGGAGGTTTAGCCGCGGGCGGGAGCCGCGGCCGCAACTGTCGGACGAAGACTACAAGAGGTTCAACGTGCCCTACGACGGGCGATTCACCTTCGCCCGGCTGCGCTACGACATGGGAACCTGGGACAGCGGACCATTCTCCCGCCGCGGCGGGTGGGAGCCCCCGTGGGCCCACGACTACCCGCGGGCCGAGCGGCACCTGATGAAACTCTTGAGCGAGCTGACGCAGATCCGGCCGTACCTGGACGGTGGGAATATCCTCAAAGCCGACGATCCCGAGCTGTTCAAGTACCCGGTGGCGTATCTCTCTGAGCCGGGCTTCTGGACCGTGAGCGACGCGGAGGCCACCAACCTCCGCGGCTACCTCCAGAAGGGTGGATTTCTCATCGTGGACGACTTCGAGGGGGAGCACTGGTTCAACTTCGAGGACAAGATGCGGAAGGTCTTGCCCGGGGCCGTGTTCGTGGAGCTGGACCCGTCGTACCCCGTGTTTCACGCGTTCTTCGACATCGAGTCGCTGGAGAACCTGAGCCTGGGCAACTACCGGGCGGCCCGGGCGCCGTCGGTGTACTACGGGGTGTTCGAGGACAATGATCCTAAGAAGCGGTTGATGGTGATCGCGAACTACAACAACGATATCGGCGACTACTGGGAGTGGTCGGACATGGGATACTTCCCCATCGAGTTGTCCAACGAGGCCTACAAGCTAGGCATCAACTACATCATCTACGCCCTCACCCACTGACATGACGACCCAACCGGTGGCCCTCGAATCGAAAGACGACATCGCGCTGGCGGATCGCTTGCGGTCCGGGCGCGAGCGCATCATGGCCGAGCTCAAGAAGCTGATCGTGGGACAGGAACACGTGATTGACCAGGTGTTGATCTCGCTGTTCGTGGGCGGGAACAGCCTGATCATCGGTGTGCCGGGCCTGGCGAAGACGCTCCTGATCCAGACCATGGCCCGGGTGCTCGATCTCAAGTTCTCCCGCATCCAGTTCACCCCCGATCTGATGCCGTCGGACATCACCGGGACGGACATCATCCAGGAGGATGCCGAGACCGGACGGCGGCACCTCCAGTTCATGCCGGGCCCGATCTTCGCCAACATCGTGCTGGCCGACGAGATCAACCGCACGCCGCCCAAGACCCAGGCCGCGCTGCTGGAGGCCATGCAGGAGCATCGGGTGACCGTACAGGGGAAGACCTACACCCTGGAGGAGCCGTTCTTCGTATTCGCGACGCAGAACCCTATCGAGCTGGAAGGCACGTACCCCCTCCCCGAGGCGCAGCTCGACCGGTTCATGTTCAACATCGTGATCGACTACTCGCCGGAGTCCGAGGAGCTGACGGTGGTCCGGGAAACCACCGCGGTCCAGGATCCCCGGTTCGAGCACGCGGTGTCGGGCCGGGACATCGTGGCGTTCCAGCGGCTGGTCCGGAACGTCCCGGTGGCGGACCCGGTGCTGCAGTACGCGGTGACCCTGGTCCGGTCCTCGCGCCCGTCGGCCAACGGGAGCCTGCCGTTCATCCAGCAGTGGGTATCGTATGGGGCGAGCGTCCGGGCGGCGCAGTATCTGGTGCTGGGTGGCAAAGCGCGGGCCCTGATGCGGGGCCGTTACCACGTGACGTTCGACGACATTCGGGCGCTGGCGCACCCGGTGTTGCGCCACCGCATTCTCACGAACTTCCACGCCGAATCCGAGCGGGTCACCACGGACTCGCTGGTCGAGCAGCTGCTCGAGGCCGTTCCGGTACCCAAGTCCGGATTGTGACCGGCGTCGCGTTCCTCGATCCCAAGGTCCTGGCCCGGATCGACGATCTCGAGCTGTTGGCTCGGACCGTGGTGGACGGGTTCATCAACGGCCTGCACCGCTCACCCTACCTGGGGCGCTCCATGGATTTCGCCGAGCACCGGGCGTACATGCCGGGCGACGATATCCGGCGCATCGACTGGCGGGTGTACGGCCGGACGGACCGCTTTTTCGTCAAGGAGTTCGAGGCCGACACCAACGCCAATTTCTCGGTGCTGCTCGATATCTCACGCTCCATGGCCTACGGCAGCGCCGGGCTCACCAAGCTCAATTACGGCCGGTACCTCGCCGCCTGCCTCACCTACTTCTCCCGGCAGCAGCGAGACCGGGTGGGGCTGGTGACCTTTGACCGGGATGTGGTCACCGTGGTGCCGCCGTCCGCCAAGCATCTGGAGCGCGTGCTCCACGAGCTCGCCAGGATCGAGCCGGGGCCCGGCGGGGCGCTGGGTCCCTCGCTGCTCAAGATCGCGGACACCGTGCGACGCCGCAGCCTGCTGGTGGTGATCTCCGACCTCTACGAAGAGCCGGACGCGGTCGTTCGGGCGGTGAGTCAGCTCAAAGGGAAGGGCAACGACGTCATCGTCTTCCAGATTCTCGATGCCGCCGAGCTGCACTTCCCGTTCGAGGACATGATGCTGTTCGAGGACCTGGAGAGCGGCGATCGCGTCCCGGTGGTGCCCGACAAGCAGCGCGAGCGCTATCGTCAGCTGATGCAGGAGCACGTGGGAGCGCTCTCGCGGATGCTGGTGGACGCCCGCATAGACTATGCGCTGTTCGATACGTCGAAGCCCCTGGACTTCGCGCTGTTCGAGTATTTGAGCCGGCGGGAACGGCTGGTGCGGGTAAGATGATCGGACGAGCAGGGTCCTTGCTCGTCGGTTCGAGAGGGAACGTGGCGTGAGCTTCCTTGCCCCCCTTTTTCTCGCTGGCCTGGCCGCGCTGGCGGTGCCCATCATCGTCCACCTGACGAACCGGCCCAAGAGCGATCCCTATCCGTTTCCGTCGCTCATGTTCGTTCAGCGGGTGCCGTTTCGCACCATGCGCCGGCAGCGAATCCGGCATTGGTGGCTGCTGGCGATGCGGGCCGCGGTGGTGGCATTGATGGCCGCGGCGTTTGCTCGGCCGTTGCTGGAGCGGTTGGGGGCCGCGGCTGCCGGGGGCCAGGGCCGTGAGCTGGTGATCCTGCTGGATGCGTCCTACAGCATGCGCTACGGCGATCACTGGGAGCGGGCCGTGGAGGCGGTACGGCGGGCGGTGCGCGGCATGGGGGCCGACGATCGTGCCACCATCCTGTTGATGGGTGATCGGGCGGTGTCACTGGGTGAGGCGACGGGGGACCAGGCGACGTTGCTGGCGGCGCTGGATGGGGTCGAACCCGGCTTCGGGGCCACGCGCTACTCGGCGGGCATTCAGGCGGCGCGAGACATCCTGGAGCGCTCGGACCTGCCTCGGCGCGAGGTGGTGGTGATCTCGGACTTCCAGCGCGCCGGATGGCGGCCGGACGACGGCCTCAGGCTGCCCGACGGAACCACCGTGGAAACGGTGATGCTGGCCGAGCAGGAGGCCGCGAACGTTGCGGTCACTGGGCTGCTCACGGAGCGGACGTTCCGCGGCGAGCGTGAAGAGGTGACCCTGTCGGCCCGCGTGGTGAACCTGGGGCCTGCGGCGGCGCGGGGATTGCCGGTCACGTTGATCGCGGACGGGCGGGCGGTGCAGCGCGTGACCGTGGACCTGGAGCCCCGCGGCTCAGCCGCTGCGACATTCAGCCCGCTGCCGCTGGGGCAGACTCCGGCGCGG
>DATECF010000171.1:0-18157 GCA_035287045.1 Gemmatimonadales bacterium
GCGGTAGCCCAGGTAGCGGCCCCCACACTCGGATTTCGTCCAACTCCTCGACTTGTTCAGCCGTCCACACACGCACGCTGAGTGACGCAGTGGGATACTGCAGAAGAAACAGCGTGTCGATCCCCTTGATGAGCCTCGTCGCAACCCGAGTGGGCGTTCCCAGGCGGGAGACTACCGTGGCGCGTTCGTCCCCGAACGAGCGGCCGTAGTCATCAAGGAGCTGCAAGATCGAGTCTCGGGGGAGGGGCTTCGGTGCGTTGGGCGTAGCAAGTACCCTGACGGTTGTGTCGGTGGTGCGCGACGCTTGGGATGGGGATCCCTCTCGCCGCGGCGTCGGGGAGCAAGCACCGAACGCCAGCGCGGCGGCAAGGACCAGGGTTCCCTCAGCGAGCGGTGCCAACGACAACCTCATGGCCCAATGGGACATGCCTCGTACGTCGTCGTTGCCACCTCCCCCCACGTGGCCCGCCTCTCCAGTAGCTCACCGGCGAGCTGCAGAGCCGGTGCTGCCAGCACGAGCCTGTCGACTTCGACGTCGGCGCTGAACTGAACGTCGCGTTCGTTCCGCACAATGCTGAACGTCAGGTTGCTCCCGCGGACCTCGCCCTTAATGGCGTACGGCATGCCCGCCGTGCCTTCATAGAAAGCCAAGGTCCCGATCACCCCATCCGGCCCTGCCAACAGCAGCAACTCCACCCCGCCAAGGTCTCCTTCCTCGGTTTGCGCAACGTTGCCGTAGTACCCGTCAAGGTCCTGGCCCACCCAACCCTCATCGCGCGTCCACGAGTGCACTCGAGTCAACACTAGTTCCGACGTATCAGCCACGTCACGCCGATCGCCTGGAATGGAATGAACGCGTCCCCTGAACCCATCTTCGGTAGAGGTGCCAGTGAAACCGTATCGCACTCCCCGGTACCCGGCGCCGGTGGCGAACCGCAGCTCCCGGCGCGCATCGCCGGAGAGCTCACAGACTTCCAACGAGCGTGGCGGCACGTAGACGCTCGCCCATGCCGCGGTCGAGTCAACAAAGAGCCACCAGCCCCGGAAGCCTCTCCGGCCGGTTGACGTCCCAAAGTAGATCCCACTCCTGAGCGGCCATTCAGGACGCGCGGCTTGGACCTGGGCAGCGCCGCGATCTCCACCCGAAGCCTGGGCGTCGGCCGAGACTTTGGTGCGATCCCCGCTGGTTCCGCAGGCGACGGTCACAGCGAAGGCAACCCACCGGAGAAACCATTGCCAGGTGACATCATGCACGCCCACCATCGTGTCCCCCCTTAATAGGATTTCCAAGGGATTTCCGTGATGCAGAACGGAAGAGCGCCTACGCCACCGGCCTTCTCGACCACCGCCTGGTTATGCAGAATCGCCGCGGTCTTCGACGGGTACGGTCCGTACGTACCTGCAAAGAAATGCCATGGCTCTCCGCGGATCCCAGTGTTCGTAAACCCGTGCGTCGCCGCTGCACGAAGAAGTGCCTTCTGCTCGCCGCAGGAAACTGATTTGAAATCCAAATCAAGCGCAAATCCGGCCTCGTGCGAACTCGTCCCTGGAGTTGCCACGATCGGAGTCCCCGGAGGTGGTTTCTGACTCAATCTCGTTTGCTGCTGAGTGGTCCGGAAGCTCTCGTTGATGCCCCCACCCCATCCTAGCGCCACGGCATCGTTCAAGAAGTCTCGGGTCCGGATCGCGATCGACTGGTCCACGATGACATCCCCGGCAGCCGTTCCAAGCCAGCACGGGTCGAGACCGAGGGGATCGGTCACCCGTACCGGATCGTTGGCCACATAGCTGTACGGGTTGGTCTGAACCACACCGAGACCCGGGGACGCTCTATTGACCCATCTTCCGGGCAGGGCGTCATAGTCCCTTGCCCCGAAGCGCACCAAGCCCGTCGCCTCATCCACCGGCCCGCCGGCATAGCCAAACGGCTGGAATCCGGGATTCGTGTTCAGGAGCTCCCGCCCAAACTCGTCGTAGGCGATCCGCTGCACGATCGTGCCGTCGGCCGCATTCAGCACCAAGCGCACACTCCCCAATTGATCCGTCACCAATTGATACAGCATCGTGCCCACGATCATGTAGTCCGGTACGTTCGCTCTCGTCCCGTACACGAACCGGCTCACGACATTCCCGCTGCCATCCAGCTCCGCGACCGGGTTTATCTGATCCTGATACAAGAAGCCTTGGACGAGGACACCGCTCACCTTCTTCCCCACCCGGCGGTTGAACCCGTCCACCACGTACTCGATGTCCGTCCCGTCGGGGAGGTTCACTTCCAACAGATTCCCGAGCGCGTCGTACCGGTAGAACGTCGTATCCCCCCCCTCGGCCTTGAACCGCCGCTCCCCCGCCCTAGTGTAGCCGTACGTGGCACCAGCATACGAGAGCAGCCGGTCCTGCGCGTCGTACGTCCCCGTCTCCACACCGCTCGGCCGCGTCACGCTCAGCCGGTTTCCGTTGTCGTCGTACTCGTAGCTCCCCGTCACCACGCCGTTCGTCTGGACCTCGATGAGCCGCCCGGCGTCGTCGTAGTCGTAGGCGAACACCGAGGTGTCTCCTTCCGCCACCTCCACCAGCCCCGTGATCCGCCCCAGCGCATCCCGCGTGTATTCTGCCCGGTACAGCTCTGTGCTGCCCGCCCGCGCCGTCCGCTCCGCCCACTGCCCGAACTGGTCGTAACTCTCCCCGGTGGTCACTACCCCTAGGAACGTGGAGTTAACCCGCCCGTTCAAAGCATCCCGCTGAATGGCCAGGTCCCCTGCCTGGGTGAGCAACCCGTCGCCGTCGTATCCGAACGTGGCCAGGGGGCTTCCGTTGACCGCCAGCTCGCTCACCCGGAAATCATTATCATACACGGCGGTCATATCACCGGAGATCGCGCCGCTCCAGGTGACCGCGGTCAAGAGCGAGCCATCATAGCTGAATGCCAACGTCTCGGCCGGCGCCACCACCGTCGCCAGGTTCCCGACTCCCGTGTAGGTGTACCCAAGCGACCCGTCTCGGTGAATCGCCGCCTGCGGCCGACCCGCTGAGTCGTAGGTAAACCGCACCGTGTCCCCGTCCGGCCTCAAGATACGGGTGAGCTGGCGGTCGAGGTTGTATTCGTAGCCTGTCGGCGTTGTGCCTTCCGCCACGGCTGGCGGGTTGTAACTCGCCGTGAGATCCACCGGCGTGTACGTGAACCCATGCCCCGGCCGGCCCTGCGGCGTTACCTGGGTAGGATTCCCGTTCGCGTCGTAGCCGTAGCCTACCACCCGGCCGTCCGGCAGCCGTTGGCTCACCACGCGACCCGCTGAATCGTAGGCGAAGGTCGTGGCCCGCAGCAACGGGTCAATGACGCTGTCCAGCCGGCCCCGGAGGTCGTAGGTGTACCGCCAGGTCCGGGGCCCTTGCACCGTCTGGGCCAGCCGGCCCTGGGCATCGTAGGTGTACTTGACCGTGTCCACGCCCGGGACCACCTCGGCGATCACCCGCCCCAGGCTGTCCACCAGCCCGCTCGAGGGCCGGCCTTCCGGCGTCGTGCCCGTGAAGGTCCGCGTCGCAACATCGAACTGCTTAACGAACGTCCGGCCATTCACCGTGAGGGTGTCCACTTGGCTGACCAGCGTGAGCGGGTTGTTCGGGTCCGCCAACTGCACGGCCCGTGCCGCCTTCACCGCCGAGACCAGGCCGAACGGGGTGCGCACCTCCATGCTGTCCAGTGTGGCACTCGCCGGAAAGCGGGGGTCGCGGCCCTGGATCACCGTGGTCACCGTCCCGTCCGGGCTGGTCGTCGTCACTGTGGCCTTTCCTCCAGCAGCATCTGGCTCCCTTAGGCTCATGATGTCCAAGCCCGCCGGCGAGGTGGTCACCCGCTGCTGGGCCCCCGCCTCCAGCGGTGTGACCCTGTAGGTGGTGGTCCGCCCCTCCCCCGTCGTCATCTCGACGGTCACCGTGTCCGCCACCTCGTTGCGCGCCACCGCCACCGACCCGCCCGCCGGATCGTCCTCCCGGATGAAGAAGCCCGCCGCATCATAGCTGAACGCCGTGGTGTCGCTCCGCGGCGAGGCCATGGCTACGAGCAGGCCGTTGAAATCATGTGTGAGCGCCACCGTCTCGCCCGCGGGGTTCGTGATGCTTGCCAGCCAGCCATTCGCGTCCACGGCTACCGCCGTCCGCTGGCGAAAGGGCGCCACGATGGCGGTGGCGTTCCCCGCCCCGTCTCGCTCGATCGTGGTCACGTTGCTATCCGCGTCCGCGATCGTGACTAGCCGACCCGCGGGGTTGTAGCCGAACCGGAACCGCAGCGCGCCCGTCAGCGCGTCCCGGGTCTCCAAGTGCCGGCCCACGGGATCGAACAGGTAGACTTCGCTCCCGTCCTCTGCGGCAATGGTCAGGGTGGTCGCCGCATAGCCCGGCAACACCGGCCCCAGCTGCCGCACTTGATGCGCTGCCGGATCCACCACCAGCAGGGTCCCGTCCGGCGCCAGCGCTACCGCCCGCAAGCACCCCGGGAGGTCTGCCGCGAGGAAGACGATGATGCCTCCACCGGCGCACGGACCAGTCCCAAACGTGGCAATGGTCCCCCCGGGCTCGATCACCCGCACCCGCTCGTTATTGTCCGCCAGGAAGACCTCCCCGGTTCGCTGCACCGCTACTGAGGTAGCACACAGCCCCGCCGCCCGCGCCAGCCCACCATCTCCGGGCTGCGACACACACTCCGCCCCCGGGTCCCCCGCCACGATGGTGGCACGGCCATCCGGCGCCACCCGCCACAACCGCAAGCCCTCCAGCACGTACAGCCCGTTGTCCGGCCCCCAGACCAGGTCTTGGATCTGGCCCAGGCACACCTCCCCTGCCGGCAGCGAATCGCTAGTGCACGCCGGGCCATCGTCCGCACCCATCACCGTGGCGATCCGGCCATCCGGGCTCACCTTGCGCACCCGCACCGGGAAGTCCCCGTCGTCGCCGATATACACGCTGCCATCGGGGGCTGCGGTCACCGATCCGGGGACTGCCAGCTGCGCGGCCACCGCCGGCCCGCCGTCGCCTCCCGAGCCAAACGTGCCGTCGCCAGCGAACGTGCCGACGATCCCATCCAGCCCCACCCGTCGGATCCGGCTGTTGCCCGCATCAGCGATGTAGAGGCTCCCGTCCACGCCCACCGCGACATCGAGCGGCGTGTTGAGCTGGGCTGCGGTCGCCAGGCCGCCGTCCCCGCTGAAGCCTGCGGTCCCCGTGCCAGCCACGGTGGTGATGATCCCGTCCGGCGCCACCCGGCGGATGACGTGCGCGTCCCGATCCACGACGTACACGCTCCCGTCGGGCCCGACCGCCACCTCCTCGGGTGTGATCAGGCTCGCCGCGGTTGCGGGGCCGCCATCGCCGGCGTAGGTCGAGTCCCCATTCCCCGCCACCACGCGGGAGGAGCGGATGTCGCGTGCCGCCCGCCGCTCCCCCGTGCCCAGGTAGAGGCTGCGCCCCACCGGGTCGTAGGCGTGATGCACGTCCAGCGACCAGCCGCCCAGGCCCTGCCCTGCGAGGTTGATTGGCCCAAGCCGCGCGCTTCGTGTGACCGTTCCTGTCGTGACCTCGCGCCGGACGCTGGCGGTGTCCGTCGGCAGGACGCAGACCTCGTAGGGGTCCGTTTCCCCCACGATCCCCGGGAAGGGCCAGCAGTACATGCCAAACGCCCGGCCGTCCCCCGCCGGAAACACGTAGAGTTCCGGGGCGACGTACGCGACGTTCACCGTCGCCGGTTGCTCGCCGAACACCTGACGTCCATATGCATCCCGGCCATCCCAGCGATACACCAGCCGTTGATTGGGGTCCGGGGGCAACACGATCATGCTATCCCGGCCAGCCACGCTTACCCGCACGTCCACCCGGCGGATCCACGGCGGCAGAGTCGTGCCGGTGACCGGCACCGTGATGGTGGCGCCGGCCGTGAACCCCGGCGTGCGATCGCTCCGGTAGGTCAGCCGGAACGGTGTCCCGACCACGGCCACGCGCTCGCCCAGCACCTGGTTTTGACATTCGATGACCGACAGGCTTACCTGGCACGGTTCGTCTATGTGCTCGCCTACCTTCTTGATCCCCTGGCCGCCTTCCTCCCCGGCTCCAGGGGGCGAAGCGGCGGCCAGGTTGACGTCTATCGGTGAGAAGTGCGACACCGGCACCCGCCACAACTGCTGCCCCGCCCCGTACAGCCCGGCCAGCGTCTGTCGCTCGGCGGTGGTGATGCCCAGCGCGGCCAGTTGGGTCGAATCGTCCGCCAGTTGGTCCCCGTCGGTATCGAGCGTCGCGATGCCGCCCGTGACCTCCAGCACCTCGATCACCCGGCCATTGTCCTCCGGCACCCACACCCCACGCCCCCGGTCATAGCTCCCCACCGGTGCCGCCATCCCCACCGGGAAGCCCAGGAAGTTCTCCACGTAGGTCACCACCGGCTGGCTGAAGTCCACTCGCACAGCCCCCGCCGCCAGCGCTTCGTCCGCGGAAAGCTCCACCGCGTAGGTGTACCCACTCGTGGGCGGCAAGATGGCCGGCATCGCCTGCGGCCCGTTGGGCCCCACGGTGTACTCCGTGGCCCGGACACTCAACGACGCCAGCGACGCCACCGAATCGTTTGGGAACACCATCTGGGCCTGGGTCCCCTGGAAGAACAGCAGCGTGGCCTGGCGCACGCCGTCGGTATCGCTCACCACGCTCCCGCGAGCTACCTGCACCGAATCGCTGAAGTCGATTTGGGTGACCACGGGGTCCAGCTGCACCAGGACCACGTCGTCCACGATCACGTAGTCTTGCCAGGGCGCATCCACCTGGCGCTGCGCCGGTAGCCAGCCGCTCTTCTGGTAGTCCAGCGTCAACACCCCGCCGCCGTTGACGGCCAGGTCAAACCGGCCATCCACCCGGCTCAGCGTCCCGCCCAACTCAGGGTGATTCAGCACGCTGATGCTCACGCCCGAGAGCGGCGCGTCGCTCCGGTCCAGCACTCGGCCCCGAATCACCGATACCCGCACAGGGTTGATGGTCCCCGGCGCCACACCGGTCTGGATGGGATTGGCGCCGGTGTAGAGGAACTCAGTGGCCGCAAAGAGCGTGGTGGCCACCGTGGGATCCACTGGCGGTGCCACCGTGGAAGGATCCGGCGGCAACACCTGACCCTCGAGCCGCGTCACGCTGCGCTCCACCGAGTCCGCGTTGCCCGCGGCATCGGTGGCGATTACGGTCACCAGGTTAGGCCCCAGGGCTACCGCGACGGCGCCGCTAAACGTGCTGTCCGGCGCCACCGGAAGCGGCTGGCCGTTGGCCGTGACCGTCACCGCGGTCAAGTCCTCCACCGTGCCGCTCACGGTGACGCTGTCCGCGGTCGTGGTCACCCCCTCCTCGGGCTCCGCCACCACCAGCACCGGCGCCTGGGTGTCCCGGGTCACGATCCGCACCACGCTGGCGCCGTTCCCCGCCGCGTCGGTGGCGGTGAAGGTGAGGACGTTGGCTCCTTCGCTCAGACTCACCACCCCGCTCCACCCGCCCAGCGTATCCACCACCAGGGGGAAGCCGTTCACGTTCACCGTGGTGGGCGTCAGGTCGGTCACCGTCCCGATCGCGACGATCGAGGTCTGGCTGGTGACGAGCCCGTCTTGGGGCGCGGACACGGTGAGCAGCGGCGCCGACAGGTCGCGCACGATGGTCCGGGTGGCGCGGCCGGTGCGGCCCTGCGCGTCGGTCGCTACCACTTCGATGGGGTTTGGCCCCTCCCCTCCCAGCGCCACGGTCGCCTCGAAGCTGTTGCCCGCGCCTACCGTGGCGGGCTGCCCGTTCACCGTCACCGTGACCGCCGAGGTCGCGTCCACGGTCCCGGTCACGGTGACCTGGGCATCCGCGGTGGCTGCCCCCGGCGCCGGCGTGGTCACGTGCACCACCGGCGGCAGGCCGCCGGCCGCGCTGATCTCGATGGTGAGGAAGGCCCCAGGCGTGCTCGCCAGGCGCACCGACAGCTCGTTGTTCGCCACCAGGCTCACCTGGCGCCGGATCTCGGCTACGGTTTGGCCGAACTCGTTGGGGCCGGCCAGCTCCTGGCCGTTGAGCCTGATCCACGCGGCCGAGATCCGGTGGGTCCCGTCCGGATTGCCGTTCACGATGACCAGCGACTCCGGCGGCGCGGCGCCCGCCGGCAGCGAGAAATGCTCGATCACCGTCCGCGGCGGGCCGGATTGCCGCACGAACTGGGTGGGGCCGTAGACCGTAACCCGGGGCGTTACCTCCGCCAGCGCGGTTACCGTGACGCCCGCTCCCGCCTGGCCGGCCGGGGTCACTTCGAGCGTGTTGTCCGTCAGGAACGTGACCGGCACCTCGAGCGCCGCCACGGTCTGGTCAAACGCACCCGTGATCAGCTCGGAGCCGTTGAGTCTCAGGGAGAGGGTGGCCACCCGGCCCGAGCCGCCCGGTTCCCCGTTCACAATGCGCAGCGCCTGGTAGCCGCCCATGGGCACGCTCGCCGTGAAGGTCTCGACGAAGGTTTGCGGGTCGCCGGTGGGGGTGGCGAACGTCACCGGACCGTACAGCACCGCCGTGTCGGCGGGAGGCTGCGCGGCGGTGGGACCGGCCTCGCCCGGGTCGCGGCCTACGCCGATCCAGAGGGCGGCCAGCCCGGGGACCACCAGGCCGGCTAGGCCAATCCGGCGCGGGGTGCGGAACGTCGTGAAGCGAGCGGCGACGAACGTGTGGAGGCGAGACAGGGAGAACATAGGCGGCTCCCGGCGGTGTGGCGTCCCGAGCTACGGACGGAGCGTGGCCAACATGCCATAGGCCTTCGGGCCGCGTTAGTGCGTTATTGGGACATCCATAGGGCGTTTTGGGGACATCCGTAGGGCGTTTTGCGGACATGCTTGTCCGCAGCGTTTTGCACATCAACGCTGCCGCACCACGGTCAACAGGGAGGCAACAGGCTGAGAACCAACAGGTTACGAAGCGACGATGTCGGCCTGACCGGCGGCCAGCCGCCTTGAGGGGACTATGTCAGCTGCTCTAGGGCCGCCGCGATCGCCCTGCGCAACTCCGGGACGGCGACCGTCGCCGTTGCCCACACCACCTCCCGGTCCGTTGCCCAGTAGTGGTGCGTCACGCGGTCACGCATCCGGGCGATCGGCGACCATTCCACGTCTGGCACCTCCGATGCCAGCGATGGGTCCGCCGCCACGGCGGCCTTGGCCGCCTCGCCCAGTACGACTACCTGGTACAGGATTGCGTCGCGCAGCGCGGCGTCGCGGTCAAACGCCTCTCGGCCCCGCCCCGTGTAGGAGAGGACGGCATCGGCGGCCTCCAGCATATGGCGCAGGCGTGCAATCGCCGCCGCCCGCCCGCTAGACACGCACGGCTTCGCGAAGGGCCGCGGAACGGAGGGGCTCGCGCAGTTCTCCCTCCGCCAGCACGTCCACGTGCCGCCCCAGGAGGCCCTCCAACCGGATTTCCAGCCGAGCGAGGTCGAGCAGCGTCCTCCCCTCCTCCAAGCTCACCAGGAAGTCCACGTCGCTCCCCTCGCCCTCCTCGCCGCGCGCGACCGACCCAAACAGCCGCACGTCCCGCGCACCGTTCGCCGCAGCGGCGGCGCGAATGACGTCCCGAAGCTCGGTCAAACGGTCTCGAAGTTGCATGGCCACCGTAACCTATACGCCGGGAAGTTCCGGGTCGAGGTGCCATGGATGTACCCTTGGGTTGCGCAAGACGCTCCCCCTCGCCAGGTCGCTTGCTTTCGGCGGCGTACCTCCTTGGGACAGGCGGCCAGCCGAGGCCGAGGCGCGGGGGTTCTCCCGCAGCAACCAGGCCCAGGGCCGGCACGGCCACCGTTGCTGCGATGCCGGCAATGGCGAGCGTCACCACCAGCTCGATCAGGGTGAAGCCTCGGCTCACTTGAACGATCCCGCGTTCACGCTGTAGATGGCCTGGAACAGCGACAGGGATAGATGGCGGCCGAGAGCAGCCGGCCTTTGAGGTGCTCCTCGCGCTCGAGCTGCGCCGCCAGGCGGGCAAAGGCGGCGTCCAAATCACCGCTTCGCTCGCCGGCGCGGACCACGCCTACGTAGAGCGGGGAGAAGAGCGCCGGGTGTTGGGCGAGGGCGGCCGCGAGGCTCTCACCGCGCTCCACGTCTCGCCGAATGCCCTCCACTGGCGTCGCGAGTCCTCCCGTCCACCAGGTGTGCGGCGGCGCCGAGTGCGCGGGCCAGCGGCAAGCCCGCGGGGAGCAGGGCCGCCAGGGCCCGGGTCAGCTCCAGCACCTGGGCCTTGGTGCGGAAGCGGGAGAGCACAGAGGACTGGCCAGGTTCGCGCTCTGCGGGCTCGGGCGCGCACCAGCACCAGCCCACGTCGCTCCAGGGTCTGGGCCAGTTGTTCCGGGTCCGGCGCCTCCTCGGCGCCCCGGACCCGCCGGCCGGCTCCGTCAACCGCGCGGTACGCCCAGCGCAGCGACACAGCTACCGGTTCTTCCAGCTGACGATATCCCCATTCTCACCTTCCCCGCCCTCGGCGCCGTCGGCGCCGTAGGCGAGGAGATCGTATCCGGTGGGATTCACCACGCCCGGGGCCTTATAGATGTACGGGTGGTCCCAAGGATCCAGCGGCACTTCTTTCCGGAGGTACGGCCCGCGCCAGTTGGTGGGCCGGGGATCGCCCTGCGGCTCGCGCCATAGCGCCTCCAGTCCCTGCTCTGAGCTGGGGTAGCGGCCGTTGTCCAGGCGGTAGGCGTCGAGCGCGGCGCCGAACATCTCGATCTGGGAGCGGCCGGTGGCGTCCTTGGCCGAGCCCACGTGGCGGAACACGTTGGGGGCCACCAGCGTCGCGAGGATGGCGATCACCACGATGACGACCAGGATCTCGATCAGGGTGAAGCCGGAGCGGTTGCCGCGGGAGTTCCGAATCATGCGTTATTCTGCGATTCAAGCCATAGAACTGGAACACCCTTCAGCGCCGCGCTTGCCGCCGTGGCGCCAACCCAGCCAAGCGTTCCGGGCCGCAAGGCAGGGCTCGCTTGGTGGGAACCCCCACGCGCCTCACTCGATCTGCAGCCTGAAGTACTCCAGCTTTCGCAGATGCAGAACGCCACGGTCGTCACGAAGGAAATCCATTCGGTACCATCCATCACCAACCACCGCCATCGCGATGTCAGCCACTGGCTGCACACGGAGCCGCCGATACGCGGGTCGGGGCTGCGCGTAGAGATAGCCGACGTGAACCAGTCGCACGTACGCCGGACCCTCTCTGCTCACGATCTGTCGCCGGAGCTCAGTCGAACCGACCGTCACTAGGGAATCCGTGTTGACGTCGTACATGATCAGGCCTGACGCCGCGACGAATGAGACGATCGTATCAGGATCCCAATGACCCCCGAGGGCAGGATCGAATGCCCTAGAAACCCCGTCCCGGTCATAGCCAGAGGCGAGGTGCACAAGGAGCGTGGCCACCCTAACCGAATCTGGATCCTGCGCTACCCGTGCGACGTTGGAGGCGGACTCCTGTTGCTGGGGCGCGGACCGACTGGGGCACCCGTTGACCGCGATGGCCGCGAGCATCAATGGTACCACGCGCATCATTCCCTCCCACGTCATGGCCGCACGTGCGCTCCGGTTTCGGACGCTCACAACTGCTCCTTACTCACTTGAGGCATCGCAGGTAGAACGCTTCGATTCTCTCAGCCGCCCCGACCCGGTCAACGTACGGGGGTCTCAATTCGAAGTGCGGCGTGTCGCGCGTACTCCACTCGCCCCCCCAAACCAAACCTGCATCCACCAATAGCGAGACGATGCCAGGTTCTCTTCCGGTGATCTGAATGTCGACTGCATAGCCGAGTTGATGGTACGATATGCCAGTAGCAACCGGAAGTGAACTCTTGTAAGCGTTTGCCCTTCGATCCTCCTGATCCGCCTCCGTACGGTACGCGTCGTTGATTTGGGGCGTTATTCCCACCTTATTCAGTAGCCTGAAGACCAAGCTTAATTGCCTGGCGAATTCTGGCGCGAAGTACGGCCGTATCGGAGTTGGGCCGGTTGGGTTGAGGATGTAGTCAAGCCGTACAGCGACCAGGCTTGGCTAGCTTGCTGTAAACGGGGCACGGCGGCGCGGCCCAGTGTATCAGCGACACCGGCCTCAACGCGCTTCAAGCTGTCAGTCCTCTCGCCCAGCACGCGTTCGAAGCAGCGCAACATGTCGAGCGCGGTGTTTGCGCCTTCGCACTGCTGGACCACGGGCGCGGGACTCGTCTGGAGCAAGAGCGCGACCACGGGGAACACGAGCATTATCACCATACGACCCCCCGACCTTAGTTCGGATCGCGCGAGAACTGCGGACGAGGCGCGACCAGAATCACCATGCGGACACTTGCAGTATCCGGCACGAGATCCGGCCGCCGCGCGATGTCGTCCGGGGACGCAAGGACGCTGCTGACTCGGAATCGAACGATGAAGCTCATACCCGGCTGGGCTTCGCTCCACACGTACACCGCGGCATCGTCGTATCCCGCCGCCAGACCACCTAGCTTCTGCCGCAAACGGCCCACAGTAGTGCCAACGCCGATCGAGTCCGGGGTCTGTAAAATTGGACTCTCGACAAGGACTCGGCTAATCACGGTATCTCGCGTGTCGTCCCACTCAACGAGGCCCACCCGTTCGCCTGCGATTGCAAGAACGGTCACCCGCCGTGGGATCCCCTCTGCGCCGAACGCCGCGGAGTCGCGCAGGCCCGGGCATCGCCTTCTCAACTCGGCGCGGGACATGCCCACGACAACCGGGCCCACACGGCCCGGGCGCAAGAGTTCATAGCGATCCTTGTTCGTTGGCCATCTCGCGCACTCTTGCCACGCGGTCTGATCCGTGGCATGGGCCACCGAGCGCGAGGCTCCGCCCTCTCGGCGGTGGTCGCCTTGGCAGACCATTGCCACAGTTACGGTGACTAGAGACTGCCAAGCGACGGTGAGTTGCATCCCATCAACGCCGCTCCTGAGTTCAACTGCGCCAGGCCATATCCGAGCCCCATCCAGACCCGGCAAGCCGTTGCTTTGAACGTCGACCCCTGGCTAATTGTCAGAACCACCGCGCCCTATCGATGGGGGATCTGTCTGATGCCCTGCCGAAGCTCCTCCTCAGAGACCGTACAGCCGCGCTGGCCGCGAATCACCTCGAGCGATTCGCTGACCCGAGCTCTCCAATACCCTTCAGGCATCTGGCCAACCAGGGTCTCAAGGTGCTGTGCAGCGGCAGTGCTATCGCCAACGGGATGCCCCTGGCACGCCATCTCCTCCAACACGTAGGCCAGGGCGGACTGCGCGTGGTCGTCTGACGTGCTGTCCAGCTCCATCATGATGTACGGCACAGCCGAGAGCCCCGCTTGCGCCACCACTCGGGCAAGGTGGTCTGGCGGAGGCCCTAGATGAGTCATCGCAATCAGGTAGATCTCGACCCGATCCTTGACGGAGTAGGTCAGTAGCGAATCCGCATACACGTCGCGCGGAAGCTCAAAGAACAGTGCGTACTTTGTGGGAATCGGATCCCTGCACGCGCCTGTCGCGAGCATCGTCATGACCACCGCCAGTGAGCGTCGGATTCGTTGACACCTACGGGCATTCGCCGGGGCAGGGACCCTTCTGCCCATACGCACCTCCGATGTACCGGTCAAACAGCCTCTCAAGCTGGAACGCATCGATCTCGAAACGATTGTTCCAGTATGGATCGCGCCCCCACAGCCACTGTCTCGCGGCCTCCGCGAGGTACATGCCTGCGAAAATCGCTGGGCCGTTCGATTGGTATTGCTGCACGTGGTAGATCTCGTGGAGAAGGTCGGCGACGCCGCTCGCCGAGCCTGGCTGGAAAGCTCCCTCTGCAAAGTAGATATCGTAGTTGAAGGTGAACGCGGATGGCTCAATAGTCGCGAACATCCTGACGTACCAGGGGAAGGCCTCGCCAACATGGATCCGGATCCGGTCAAGATCGACGTCGGGGAACACATCTGTCTGGAACTTCGAGATGAACTCTTTGACGCAGCTAGAGAGGGAGCGGGGTTGCAACCCGGTGATATCAACAGTGTTGACCGGGTCGTCACGGACGTACGAATAGAGATGCGTATCCTGGCCCGCGAAGCGCACTGGGTCTTTGGTCGTCCACCGCCCACTGACGGGATCGTAGTCCCGTGCTCCAAAGCGAATCAGCCCCGTTTGCCCGTCAGTGAGTCCACCCGCATACCCGAACGGCTGTAACCCCGGATTCGTATTCATCAGCTCTCGCCCGAACTCATCGTACGCGATCCGCTGCACCACCACCCCATCCGTCGCGCGCACCACCAGCCGCACGCTGCCCAAGTGGTCCGCCACGATCCGATAGGTAACGCCACCTTTGATCATGTAGTCGGGCACGTTGGCCCGCGTGCCGTACACAAACCGACTCACCACGGTGCCGGTGCCGTCTAGCTCCGCCACCGGGTTCAACTGATCCTGGTACAGGAAGCCCTGCACCAGCACCCCGTTCACCTTCTTCCCTACTCGCCGATTGAACCCATCTACGATGTACTCGATATCCGTCCCATCGGGGAGATTGACCTCAAGCAGATTCCCGAGCGCATCGTACCGGTAGAACGTGGTGTCCCCACCCTCGGCCTTGAACCGCAACTCCCCGGCTCGGGTGTAGCCGTAGGTTGCCCCGGCGTAGCTCAGCAGCCGGTCCTGCGCATCGTACGTACCCGTTACCATCCCACTCGGCCGCGTCACCGAGAACCGGTTTCCGTTGTCATCATAGACATAGCTCGCGGTGACGACCCCGTTGGTCCGGACCTCGATCAGCCGCCCGGCGTCGTCGTAGGTATACGCGAACAGGGTGGTATCGCCTTCCACCACCTCCAGCAGTCCCGTAATCCGCCCCAGGGCATCCCGGGTGTACTCCGCCCGGTACAGCTCGGTGCTCCCGGCCCGGGCCGTCCGCGCCGCCCACTGGCCGAACGCGTCGTATGCTTCGCCCGTGGTAACGGTGCCCAAGTACGTCGAGTCAATCCGACCATTGAGAGCGTCACGCTGGATGGCGAGGTCCCCTGCCTGGGTCAACAGCCCGTCCCCGTCGTACCCCAACGTGGCCAACGTGCTCCCGTTCACCGCCAGCTCGGTCACCCGGAAATCGTTGTCGTAGACCGCCGTAACGTCCCCGGCGACCGTCCCGCTCCACATGACCCCGGTGAGTAGCGACCCATCGTAACTGAAGTCGAGCGTCTCCGCCGGCGCCGTGACCGACCCCAGATTCCCCGTGCCCAGATAGCCGTAACTCAGGGCGCCATCGCGGTGCTGCACCGTCTCCGGCCGGCCACCCGAGCGGCTTGCGCATTGAGAGAGGCGGCGGGCGATACAGCCGCGTGCCAAGCGTGTAGCGGCCCCGATCCTCCCAAGTAACTGTGACCGCTACCCCGTACATACTCTCCTCCTCCGGGACGCTGCGCGCAGCCGCTTCCCAGCGGTAGCCTTCCAGCGCGCCGCGGAACTGCCCGTGGCGCATCGAATCCGGCAGCGGCTCCAGCGCGGCGGCCGGCAGCAGGGTGACCCGGGAGAGCTGTTCCTCCGCGAGCGCCGCGGCTTCGATGGCCCGCCGCCCGCGCTCGGCGCCGCGGAGCTCCGTACCGACGGTCGCAAGCGCGGCCACGCCGGCGAGCCCCACGATCGTGAGCGCCACCACCGCCTCCAGCAGTGTCACGCCACGTTCATCGCGCCACGACATGCACCTCTCCCGTCCAGCGATCGGGCATGACCAACTGGCCGCCCACCGCGGTGTGGATGGCGAGCGTGTCGCCCACCGCGGCGCCAAAGGGATCGAACGCGATGCGCAGCCGCGGCTTCGTGGCCACCAACCGGGCATCCGGGCCCAGGGTAAGCAATCCCTCGGCGAGGGTTGTCCGTCCCTCGCGGGTATCCGACCAGGCCCAGTACCTGCCGGTCTCGGGCGCCACCACCACCGTGACGCGGGTCCCACGGTCGGCCGCGGTCCGGCGGGCACGGTCGAGCAGCTCGGCGGCCCCGGCGGAGGCGCGCGGCTCCTGGCGCAGCAACAGGCCCAGGGCCGGGACGGCCACCGCCGCGGCCATGCCGGCGATGGCGAGCGTCACCACCAGCTCGATCAGGGTGAAGCCCCGGCTCACTTGAACGATCCCGCGTTCACGCTGTAGATGGCCTGAAACAGCGACAGCGCCACGAAGCCCACCACGATTCCGAAGCCCACGATCATGGCGGGCTCCACCAGGGCCACGAGGCGCTGGAGCGTGCGCTCGGTGCGTTCCTCGAAGATGTCCGCCGCCTTGCCTAGGAATTCGCCCAGCCGTCCAGACTCCTCGCCCACACCCACGAGCTGGCGGAGGAGCGGTGGGTACAACGCCGACTCGCCCAAGGCTTCTTGCAGCGAAGCGCCCTCGCGGACCCGGGCCCGGATGCGCACCAGCTCGTCGCGGGCAACGGGGTCGCCAATGGTGGCCGCCGCGTCGTCCAGCGCGGTCAGCACCGGAGCGCCCCCCGCCAGGAGCACGCTCACCAGCCGCGCCGAGCGGGCGGCGAGCTGGTCGCGGCGCACGCCACGAGAGACGGGAAGCGCCAGCACCAGCCGGGCAACCGCGTCGCGGCCGGCGGGAGCGTTGAGTCCCCAGGCCAGGGCCAGCAGCGCGCCGGCGGCGCCCGCCGTGACGAGGGGCCAGGACTGACGGAAGGCGGTCGCGAGCAGCAAGAGACTGGCGGTGGATGCCGGCAGACGGGCGCCCGCGCCCTCCAGCAGCTCGGCGAACCGCGGGATCACGAACAGCAGCAGCACCAGCACCGCGAAGCCGCCCAGAACCAGGAGGATGGTGGGATAGATGGCAGCCGAGAGCAGCCGGCCCTTGAGGCGCTGCTCACGTTCGAGCTGGGTCGCCAGCCGCGCGAAGGCGGCGTCGAGATCTCCACTTCGCTCGCCGGCGCGGACCACGCCCACGTAGAGCGGGGAGAAGTGTGTGGGGTACTGGGCCAGGGCTCCGGCGAGGCTCTCGCCGCGCTCCACGTTTTGCCGAATGCCTTCAAGTGCCTCGCGAGTCCTCCCGTCCACCAGGTGTGAGGCGGCGCCGAGTGCGCGGGCCAGTGGCAGGCCCGCGGGGAGCAGGGCCGCCAGGGCGCGGGTCAACTCCAGCACCTGGGCCTTGGTGCGGAAGCGAGAGAGCACGGAGGACTGGCCGGGTTGGCGCTCGGCGGGCTCGGCGCGCACCAGCACCAACCCGCGCCGCTCCAGGGTCCGGGCCAGCTGCTCCGGGTCCGCCGCTTCTTCGGCGCCGCGCACGCGCCGGCCGGTTCCGTCCACCGCGCGGTACGCCCAGCGCAGCGACATCGCTAGCGGTTGCTCCAACTGGTGATGTCGGCGTTCTCGCCGTCCCCGCCCTCGGCGCCGTCGGCGCCGTAGGAGAGGAGATCGTACCCGGTGGGATTCACCACGCCCGGCGCCTTATAGATGTACGCATGGTCCCAGGGATCGAGCGGCACCTCTTTCCGGAGGTACGGCCCGCGCCAGTTGGTAGGTCGGGGATCGCCCAGCGGCTCGCGCCACAGCGCCTCCAGTCCCTGTTCCGAGCTGGGGTAGCGGCCGTTATCCAGCCGGTAGGCGTCGAGCGCGGCGCCGAACATCTCGATCTGGGAGCGGGCGGTGGCGTCCTTGGCCGAGCCCACGTGGCGGAATACATTGGGGGCCACCAGCGTCGCGAGAATGGCGATCACGACGATGACGACCAGGATTTCGATCAGGGTGAAGCCGGAACGGCTCGCGGGGGGGCTGCGTTTCATAGCTTATTCTACAGTGCCGACCGTGGCACAGGACCCGTCCCAGATGGTCATGACCGAGTATGCTCCCCTAGGACAAGGGAACTCGCTACAGTGTGAGGAGCCTCCAAACGCTCTGTTGGGAGGCTGGGTCCGATCGTTGATTACGCGGAACCGACCGCCGAGCTCTCCGCTCAGCCCATCCGGAATTGCCACTTCAGGACGCGCACCGTGTCGCCAACGACGTACAACGTGAGTAGGACCGTAAAATCAGGGTCCCCGAGATCGTAAACCAGTGGGATGGTATCCACGAGAACCTCCGACGAGCGGTAGTCGGGGTTCCCGAGCATGGCGAGCAGCTGGGGCCGCGTCGTCACCCCTAGAGAGATG
>DATECF010000172.1:0-2818 GCA_035287045.1 Gemmatimonadales bacterium
GAGCTCCCGTACCAAACCAGTAATGACTTGCCGGAGGATGTCCGCGCCCGGGTCACCGATCTGTTGAATCAGCGGCTCGCCGGGACCGCCCGGATGGTCGCCGAGCGCTCCGGGCTCCCGGAGTACCCCCACACCATGGCCGGCGGAGCCGAGCATGTGACCGCCCTGGCCAGGGCGTTGGCCGAGTTCGGAGGCCACGTGCGGAGGGCGATTGCCGAGACCGGCGACTGGGGTGACCAGGACAGCGCCGACATCTGCACCGAAATCTCTCGGGGCGTGGACAAGTGGCTGTGGTTCGTGGAGGCGCACCTGCAGAGTTGCGCCAAGACCTTCTCGCTCTCCCTCCACTCCGACGAAGAAACCCCGTGATCACCGACCCGGTGCCCTAGGTCGCCGTGGCCTTTCTGGACACGAACCACCAACGCGCCGCGCTGCTCCTGCTGCTCCTCGGGGCGGCGTTGTTCGTGGCCCTGACGCCGTTCGCTACGGGCCTGCTCGGCATCCCGGTCCTCTACGTGATCTTCCAGCCGGTCCAAGGCTGGTTCGCGCGGCGCCTCGGGCCCCGGACTTCAGCGGTGTTGGTCGTCGCCATCGCCCTGTTCCTGATCGTTGTTCCGGGCGTCTCGTTCGCTGGCCTGGTCGCCACGCAGGGGCACGCGATCGCGAGCGGCATGGTCGAGAGCCCGATTCTGGCCCACCTCTCCACGCTGCGGTTGGGAGGGGTGGCCATCGGACCGCATCTCGCCGATCTCGGCACCAAGCTGGTCGGGTGGCTCGCGAATTCGGCCTTCGGGCTCATCGGGACGGCCACGCGACTGGTGCTGAACCTGACGATCGCGTTGTTCGGGCTCTATTTCCTGCTGCTCCGGCCCGCGGCGACCTGGGTGGCGGTGAGTCCCTACATCCCGTTCTCCGCCGACACCAAGGAGAAGCTCCGCACCCGCTTCCGGAACGTCACCACGGCCACCCTCGTCGGCACGGGACTCACCGCCCTCATCCAGGGCACGCTGGTCGGCCTGGGTTTCTGGGTGACCGGACTCCCCCACGCGTTGTTCTGGGGCGCGGTCACGGTGGTCTTCTCCATCCTGCCCGTGGTTGGGTGCGCCATGGTGTGGGGACCGGGCGTGCTCGCGCTTGCGCTCGATCAGCACTACGGCGGCGCGATCGGCCTCGCGGCGGAGGGTATCCTGATCGTGGGTAACGTCGAGTACGTCATCCGGTCGATGGCGTTCCGTCGCTGGGCGCGGACCCATCCGCTCACGACCCTGGTGGGCGCGCTGGCGGGCCTGCCGTATTTCGGGATCCTGGGACTGCTGATCGGGCCGCTGGCGCTCAGCTACTTCCTCGAGTTGAGCAGGATGTACCGTGAAGAGTACCTGGAGGGTCGGCCGGCATAGACCGAACGGCTGTCCCTCATCCGTGCCATACCCGTACCTCTCCTTCCATCTGTCTGAGCGATACCTGCCGGAAGTCATCAGCGGTACATCTCGGTAACAGCAGAGTCTCTGCTTCGGCCTCGCTTCGACGAATTCGCCGATCATCAACGGGTGTGTTGGTTCACATGAAGGCTCAAGGAGGAGTCCCAATGACAAGCTCCATGAAAAGTCGGATCCTGCGGGCGCTCTCGCCCCCGGGGCTGGGCACGCGACTCGCGGTCGCGGTCGCGTTGGCCGGCCTGGTGTCGGCGTGCGACGTTCACTCGCCCACCGCGCCCGGCACCCTCGCCAGCATCACCGTCACTCCCGATGTCACGCTCGCCATCAACACCACTCAACAGTTCGTCGCCGTGGGCAGGGACGCCGAGGGCGCCCTGGTCTCGATCGCGCCAGACTGGTTGATCGTGGGCGCGGGTGGTGGCACCATCAACGGCAGCTCGGGCATGTACACGGCGGGCACCGTGCCCGGGTCTTACCCAGGTACGGTCCAGGCCAGCATTGGCGGTATTTCGGGTACGGCGTCGGTCATCGTGACGGTTGGCGCGCTCGCGACCATCACCGTGACGCCCAATCCCGATACGCTCCCGGCCAATGACGTCCAGCCATTCACGGCCGTCGGTAGAGACGGCGGCGGCAATGTGCTCTCGATCTCGCCGGCCTGGTCCATCGTGGCCAGTGGCGGCAGCATCAACGCCTCATCGGGCCTCTTCACCGCGGGCTCGACCGCCGGGACCTACACCAATACCGTCGAGGCCAGAAACGGCTCCGTCGCCGGGTTCGCGACCGTGGTCGTCACGGCGTCGGCTCCGCCTCCCCCGCCCCCAGATCCGCTGGGTGCGGCAGCGACCCACGGGATCCTTGCCGGATCCACGGTGACCTGTGTGGACCTGGGCGTCATCAACGCTGATGTCAGCGTCAGCCCCGGCAGCGCGATCACCGGCTTCCCTCCCTGCCAGATCACCGGCGTGCGAAACGCGGCGAATCCGTATGCGGCAAACGCGCAGAATGACCTGACCATTGCTTACCTCGCGTTTGCAGGCATGGCCTGCGGGACCACCATCACCGCGGACCTGGGCGGAACGACCCTGGCACCGGGCGTCTACTGCTCCGGCTCTTCGGTTGGCGTCACGGGCGCGGTCACATTCGACGCTCAGGGCGACCCCAATGCGGTGTTCGTCATCCAGGTTCCCAGCGGGCTGACCGTCGCCGGATCGGTGGATCTGATCGGTGGCGCCCAGGCGAAGAACCTGTACTGGCAGGTGGGTAGCTCGGCCACCATCGGTACCGGTAGTGCCATGAAGGGCAACATCCTCGCGTTGACCAGCATCACGCTGGTGGACAATGCCACGCTGCTGGGCCGAGCTCTGGCCCGTAACGGCGCC
>DATECF010000173.1:0-36137 GCA_035287045.1 Gemmatimonadales bacterium
GCGGATAGTCTCACGTCTGACCACTACCGCCCCAACTATCCGATCTATCCGTTCTATCCGCTCTATCCGCCTGTCAGTAATCCACCGGTCTCAGGTAATACTCCCCCACCGCCGTTTGGCTCACCATCGCCACGGTCGGGAGTCGCCGCTTCCAGTGGGTAGCCCCCAGCCGGTGGCGCGCCAACTCGACTTCATCCTGCAAGAATCCCAGGCCAACGATCCGGTCCACATTCAGTCCCTGCAGCAGGTAGTACAGAATGAGGTCCAACCGCGCATAGGAGATGCCGAGGTCCCCCTCGTCCGTCTGGCCCTGGATCAGGTCCGCGGTGGCCGGTTTGTCCACGATCACCCGGGGCACGCCCAGGTGCCGGGACAGCGCCACCACCTGGGTCTTGAAGAGGTCGCCCAGCGGGTTCACCGACGCCGCATCGTCCCCGTGCCAGGTGAAGTATCCCATCAGGCGTTCGCTCTTGTTGCTGGTGCCCAGGGGCAGCGCCCGGTGCTTGACCGAGAGGTCGAACAGCGCGGTCATGCGTACCCGCGCGGCGACGTTGCCGCGGCGGGTAGGATCCGCGCCAGGGTCCGCCACCTCGAGGTAGCCGTCCACCGCAGACGTGATATCCACCGTCAGCAGCTTGATGCCGGTCTGCTTGGCGATCAGCTCCGCGTGCTCCAGGCTATCGGGGCTGGACGTCCTGTAGGGGAGCCGCAAGCCGATGACGTTCTCCGGACCCAGGGCACGCGCCGCGAGGACCGCGACCAGCGCGCTGTCAACCCCGCCCGAGAGGCCCAGGATTCCCCTGGTGTACCCGCGTCGCCGGACCACCTCGTCTTTGAGGAATGCCACCAGCCATTGCTCCACGAGACCGGCGTCCATGGCGAGCGGATCCGGGGCAGGTGAGGGAACCACGATTGGATGCTTCGCCGCGGCGGGTGGCCGCTGGGTGCGCGGGCACAGGTCCTCAGGGTCGTAATGGGCCGGGACCCGATCCCGCACGTCCACCGAGCGGAGCAGGTGAGGTAGCTCGGTCTCCAGATCGGCGAGCAGGGGCTGCTCGGCGCGCACCCTGGCGATGTCCGCCAGCTCCAGGTCGGCGGTGACGATGGCCTCCTCGAACAGCGGGCCGCGCACCAGGACGTCCCCGTTGGGCCCCACGATGGTCGAGCTCCCCGGAAACCCTTTCCCTCCTTCGAACCCCACCAGCTGCGCCAGGGCCACGAACACGCCGTTCTCGTCGGCGATTCCCCGCACCAGTCGCTCCCACCGCTCGACACTGCCCGGGCGGGCCCCGATGGCCCCTGTTGCTTCTGCCGCTTCTGCGGGAGCGATTCCCCGGCCGGGTGCGGCGGAGGGAACAATGACGACCTGCGCCCCGTCCAGCGCAGCCAATGACGGCACCATGGAGTGCCACGCGTCCTCACAGATCAGGATGGCCGCGCGGCCCCAGGTGGTGTCGAACGCCCGGATCTGGTGACCCCGGTCCACGAAGCGCTCTTCGTCGAATACCCCGTACGTGGGGAGAAACACCTTGCGGTGGACGTGGCGGATGCCTGGGGCGGCGCCACCCAGTGCGACGTAGAGCGCCGAGTTGTAGAAGCGGTGGTTGAATTCTTCGTAGAATCCCAGCGCCACGTCCACGGGCGGGGCTCCCGCCAGCGAGTGCTGCACCGCCAGATCGCGGAACAGGGTTCCCGCCGTCACCGCCAGTTCCCGAACGCCGGCCTCCACGAAATAGCCGGTAACCGCGGTCTCTGGAAACACCACCAGCTGCGGGGGCTTTTCCGACCCGCCGAGCTGCGCGAGGACGCCGCCGATCCTCCGCAGATTCTCGGCGTAGTCACCCTTCTTGGGGCTGACCTGGGCAATGGCGATCCGGAGTACCATGTGGCCAGAAAAATAGCCTGTCGAGGTAAGAAGTGAGATGTGAGAGGTGACAAGGCACCCCACGTCGCACGTCTGGCCTCTCACTTTTCACGCTGGCCAGTGCTGACTAGATTGCACCCGCGCCTCGGCGCCGGCGATGGAGTTCGCCGTCAACCGTCCCCTGCCATTCGGCGGACTGATGACTCCTGGAACGTCGCCGCAGGAGTCACCACGGATGGTTTCTCATCTGCTCAATGACAATCAGGCACGCCACCTGGCGTCGGTCCTTGGCCTGCTGCTCGACGATCTTTCGGAGCTGGCGGCGGGGTTGCCGGCCGAGCCGTGGGCCGACCCGGCGAGGGAGCAGATACGCCACGCCGGCGACCGGGTGCGGCAGCTGCTCCGGAGGCTGGGGCTCGCGCCGGCTGAACGGGCTAGCCCCCGCCGGCGCCTTCTCGCCTACGCGGGGATATGGACGTCCCGGCTGCACGATCTCCGGGCCGAGCAGCTTTCCGGCTACGGCGCCGTGGCGGACGGGCTCGACGCGGCGCTCAATCCGGGCCTCGACGAGATCAGCCGGGCCCTGGAGCACCTCGCGCGTCTCGCCGGGGAGACCGGCCAACCATGAAGCTGATCCTCTACCTGGCCTTGGGCGGCCTGGCCGGCACCTTCGCCCGGTACAGCCTCCAAGGCCTGGCCCAGCCGAGCGGCGCGACCTTTCCGCTGGGAACCCTGGTGGTCAACCTGCTGGGAGCGTTGCTGCTGGGCTTCCTGATGCGCTACCTGCTGGCCACCGGGCTGGTGGGGCCCGAGGCGCGCGCCGGCCTCACCATCGGCTTCTGCGGCGCCTTCACCACCATGAGTACGTTCTCCTACGAAACCATGGCGCTGCTCACCGATGGCCAATACTGGCGGGCCGCGCTGTACCTGCTGGGCTCGGTGGGCGGCAGCCTGGCGGCGATCGTCGCGGGCATGGGTATCGCCGATCGTATGCTCTGACCCGGAGGCCATAATGTCACATCGCTTCAAGGGCGAGCGCACGCTGATGCGGATTTTCATCGGCGAAAGCGACAAACACGAGGGGAAGCCGCTGTACGAAGCGCTGGTTCAGCTTTTTCGTGTCCGCGGGTTGGCGGGGGCCACCGTGTTGCGAGGCATTTCGGGGTTCGGCTCGACCAGCCACGTCAAGACGGAGAAAGTGTTGCGACTCTCCCTGGACCTGCCGATCATCATCGAGGTGGTCGAGACTGAGGAGGCGATTCAGTCGGTGCTGCCGGACCTCGACCGCATGATCGGCGGTGGGTTGATCACGCTCGAGCGCGCCAACGTGATCATGTACCGGCCGGCCAACGTGCGGCCGTCGCAGGCGGAGATGCACCGCGTTGAGGGGTTGGAGCCGGACGACCAGTGAGACGTGCGATGTGAGATGTGGTGATCGAACGCGCGCCCTTCTCACTTCTCACACCTCACTGCTCACAGCATTTCACGGCATCCGGAACAAAAACGGACCGCCCAAACTCTTCTCGCCCGTACGCGCCGATCGCGGCCTGGGTTTCCGCCGAGAGCAGGTAGTCCTTGAGCCGCGCCGCACCGGCCGCATCCACCCAGGCAAACCTCCGTGCGTCGATCAGGATGAGGTGGTACGGGTTGCGGAGCAGCGTGTCACCCTCGACCAGGATGGCCAGCTCCAGCGGCGACGCGTGGGTGAGATAGGTGCCGATGTCCGTGAGCGTGTAGGCCCGCAATTGGCTCGCGATCTGGAGCGTGGCGCCCATCCCCTGGCCCGACTCCAGGTACCACGCGTCCGCCTTCGCACTGGGTGCCGCACCCGCGAGCCCCCACAGCAGCAGCTCCTTGGCCTGGGTCCCCGACCGATCCCCGCGAGACACGAACCGGGCTCCGGACCGGGCGATCGCCTGAAACGCCGCCACCGCGCCGGTAAGCTCCTTGATGCCCGCGGGATCGCCGGCCGGGCCCACGATCGCGAATTCATTGTGTGCCAGCGGGAAACGGTCCGAACCGAAGCCCTGGGTCATGAACTCGAGTTCGGCCACGGGGTCGTGCACGATGAGGATGTCGGCCTCGCCGCGGCGCCCCAGCTCCATGGCCTGGCCGCTGCCCACTGCGATGACCTTCACCGCCCGCCTGCTGTCCCGTTCGAACTTCGGGAGCAGGTACTCCAGCAGCCCAGCGTCCCGGACCGACGTCGTGGTGGCGAGAACCAGGTCCCGCTGTTGAGCCGCGAGCCCCGACGACAAGACCAGCAGGCCGACAAGCACCTTCGGCATCCTCGGCGCCCCCTGCGCTCTCTGCGCTGAATGACCGCCGGTTCGGCCGGCGGCGTCAGTCCGGCCTGGGAATCGCCGTATCCTGATTCAGCGGCACCGGGATGGGACGCTCGGGACGCGCCTCGTCGTCTCCCCCGATCCACCGACCCAACCACAGCGACGCGGCGATCAGCAGCGTCAGCGCCCCGTACCTGAGGAGCCGGCGCCTGACACCGGGCGAAAGGCGCTCTTTGAGCTCGACGTTCTCCACCCGGAGCGCCGCCTTCTCCGCCGCTTTCTCCACCGCGGCCAGGAGATGCGCCATCTCCACCGGCTTGGTCAGGAAGTTCTCGGCGCCCAGCCGCATCGCTTGGATGGCGTTCTCGAGTTCGCCGTACCCGGTGAGCATGATCACCATCGCTTCCCGGCGGGCCAGCCTCTCGAGCACTTCCATGCCCGACATCCCCGGCATGAAGAGGTCGAGCACCACGACGTCGGGATGGTGCGCATCGTAGGCCTTGAGGCCGTCGCGGCCCGATGCCGCCCGGAACACCTCATGGCCCAGCTTCGTGAAGTAGTCGCCCAGCGACTTCAAGACCTGAGCGTCGTCGTCCACGAAGAGAATCTTGTAGGTTGTCATTCAGAACAGCTCCACCTGCACCTGCAACGTCTCGGGCGCCACCACCGCCTGCCCCAGGGCCTGCTGCATGGCCCGGGCACTCTCGGGACTGTGGCCCTGATACTGGTTGTTGAAGTACCCGAAGATCGTCGGCACCCGTCCCGCGAGCGACGCCAGAGCCTGTGCCCACGCCGCCAGCTCCGCCTCCCGATCCACCTGCACATGGGAGAAATCCGTGATTCGGCGCTGTTCACCCATCCAGCGCACGTAGGCGAAGTCGGCCGTGGGCTCGATCGCCAGCTCCAGCACCATCCCGCGCTTGATCCAGCGGGAATCGGCCAGGGCCAGGGCGACGCCGTACATCCGGAGGAGATCCAGGGTTTCGCCGTCCAGCCATCCCGGATGCCGGAACTCAATCGCCCAGCGAAACCGGATCGGGAGCAACTCCAGAAACGCCCGGAGGGCGTCGCGATTGGCCCAGGTGGGGTGGAATTCCGGGCTCAGCTGGATCAGCAACGGGCCCACCGACGTCCCCAGGACGCTGGCGCGGCCACAGAAGCGGTGCAGCGGCTGCTCCACGTCAATGAGCCGCTTTTCGTGGGTGATCTCCTGCGGGACCTTGAGTGCGAACACGAATCCCTCCGACGCGCGCTCGCGCCAGGAATGGACCACGGGCTCGGCCGGAATCGCGTAAAACGTCGAATCCACTTCGACCGTGGGGAACGCCCGCGTGTACACGCGCAGCATGTCCGCCGCCCGGGTGCCCGGCGGGTAGAACGGCCCGACCCAGTCGGCGTAGTTCCACCCCTGCGTCCCCAGGAGGACGGCCGTGCTCACCCGGACCCCGGCGTCACCCGTCGCTCCCAGTGCATCCGCAGTTCGGCGATCTTGCCGTCCTTCGTCTCACAGAAGAGCGCCCCGCGAACGTCCACGCGCTCTCCGGTGCGCCGGCGGACGTAGGTGCAGCGGAATTCGGTCGAACACCAGGGACCCGCGACGAAGATCTCCCCGTAGCGGAGGGAGATGTCCGACTGCGCCAGCGGTACGTCACGCCAGTAGTCGAGGATCGCCTGCCGGCCCTTGAGGGGGGCCTCGAAGGAGCCGGCTTGAAAGACGCCGTCAGGGAGAAACGCGTCGGCCATGCGGCCGGGCTCGCCTTTGTTCCACCCGTCGGCGAACTGGTCGAGCAGGGAGCGAAACTCGCCCGGCGTCATTGACCCGCTCACGTCGGCCTCCTCTCGACGCATCGTGCGTGGCTCAAGCTTAGGCGCTGGGCTATCCGGTCGCCAGCCTGTCGGTTTGCTTTCGTGTCGTGAGCCGCCCGTCCGCCCGTCCGCCTGTCCGCCCGCCCGCCATCGTTATTGACACCGACCCCGGCATTGACGACGCCGTGACGCTGGCGCTGGCCGCGCGCTCCCCGGAGCTGGAGGTCGTGGCCGTCATCGCCACCTACGGCAACGCGGCGTTGGCCGAGACCACCCGGAACGCGCGTGCGGCCCTGGCCCGCGCGGGCCGCCCCGACATCCGGGTGCACGCCGGCGGCGCGCGGCCCCTGTCGCGCCCGCCCGTGACCGGGGCGGCGATGCACGGCCCCTCCGGCATCGGGCACGCGGCGGTGACGCCGGCCCCGGCCGTGACGCCGGACCCGAGCGCCCTGTTCCGAGTTCTCAGCGCGGCCACCGCTCCGGTCACGCTGCTGACGCTCGGGCCCCTCACCGACCTCGCCCACGCCCTCGAGGAGGACGCCGCCATGGTGGCACGGGCCGTGGGGCGGCACATCGCGATGCTCGGCGCCTTCGCCGAGCGCGGCGCTCCTGACCGGTTGGCTGACTTCAACGCGTGGGCCGACCCCGACGCCGCCCACCGCGTGCTCCACGCCGGGTTGCGCACCCAGTTGGTCCCGCTCGACGTCGCCCGCCGCATGACGACCCACGCCCGTGACGTGGCCCGGCTGGCGGCATCGCCGGACGGGCTCACGCAATGGCTGGCCGCGGCCCTGCGGTTCTCCGTGGAAGCGCACCGCGCGGTGCGCGGGGTCGACGGCTGCGCCCTGAACGACGTGCTGACCCTGGGCGAGGTGCTGGCCCCCGGGCTCCTGGGCTTCGAGGAGCGGCAAATCACGGTTGACCTTGACGAAGGCGAGCGGCGCGGGCATACAAGGGAGGCCGCAGACGGGGTGTTGATGCCCGTGGCGACGAGCGCCGACGTGGCGCGCATGCGATCGTTGCTGGGGCGGGTATTCAAGGCGTGATGCGGTGTCGGTTATCGGTTCACGGTTGGCAGTGCGCGGCCGCGTCAGTCCGGACTGCCGAAACTGACGACCGAGAACCGATCACCGATAACCCACAACGGAGAACCACATGACGTCGGGACAGGTCCGGGTGGCAGTCGTGGGGATCGGCGAAGTCGGCCGCGGCTGGGCGACCCTGTGCGTGGCGGCGGGCTGGCCGGTGGCACTGTTCGACAATCAGGCCGAAGCCCTCGACGTGGCGCCCGCGGAAATCTCGGGGAGGGCCCGCGCCCTGGTCTCCCTGGGCCAGGCCGACGAGGCCACGGCCGAGACCGGCATCGCCGGCATCAAGGTGGGAAGAAGTCTGCTGCAGGCCTGCGGCGACGCGCAATGGATCATCGAGGCGATCGGCGAAGACCTGGCGTCCAAGCAGAAGCTGTTCGAGGCGTTCGAGTCCGTCGCACCCAAGGCCCGCGCCATCACCAGTTCCAGCGACCGCCTCAGCGTCAACGACCTGGTGGCCCGCTGCCGCCGCCCCGACCGCGTCCTGGTCACGCATCCGATGAACCCGGTCGAGTTGATCTCGCTGGTCGAGCTGGTCCCGGGCGCCCAGACCGACGCCGCGTTGCTCGAGGTGGTGAAGGGCTGGCTCCGGGCGCTCGGCCGGATCCCGGTAACGATTCGCAAGCCGATTCAGGGCAACGTCGCGGGACGCATCGCGGCCGCTGTCTGGCGGGAGGCGATCGACCTGGTGCTCAAGGGGGTTATCGAGGTGGACGACCTGGACCGAGCCGTCTCCGTGGGGCCGGCCCTCGGCTGGGCCGCGGCCGGACCCCACCTCACCCACCACCTGTCCGCCGGACGCCGCAGCGTGGAAACCGTGCTGCAAACGGCCTTGCTCGCCCACGAACCCTATTGGGCCGACCTCGCCACCTGGTCCAAACTGGAGCCGGAGCAGAAGCACCGTCTGATCCACGCCATCGAAAAGGCCTACGCCGGACAAGTTGACCAGATCAGGCGAGCGAGGAACCGGCGGCTGGCGGCGATACTGCGGGCGCTGGAAGAGGCGCGGACGACGTAGACGCAGACGAACTCAGACGAGCTCAGACGAGCAACGACGAGCGGTGCGCCCAGATGCTCGTCCGAGCCCGTCCGCGCTCGTCTGAGCTCGTCCGAGTCTCAGGCCGCCACCAGCAGTCCCGTCCCGTACATGACGACCATTCCCGCGACGACGCCACCCGCGGTGTAGGGCGTCCACACGCCGCCTTCCTGCTCGCGGGCCACGACCTTGTACAGCGCGATGACCACCTGCGCAATCGCGCCGGCGCCCACGCTCAGGAACAGCGTGGCGTAGAGCGGAGAGTACGCCAGCCCTCCGATCCAGGCGCCCAACACCGTGGGCAACCCGGCCAGCGCGCCCAACGCCGCCAGCGTCTTGAGCCGCGGGCGGTCGTGCGCGATAGGGGCCACGATCCCCAGCCCCTCGGTGGTGTTATGCAGCATGAACCCCACGATCAAAAACGCGCCCAGCGTCGCCTCGCCCAAGGCGTAGGCCGCGCCGATCGCGAGGCCCTCACCCAGATTGTGGAGCCCAATCCCCAGGGCGATGAGATACGCCACGGCGCGGCGCCCCTGCTCCCCGCCGGCGGTCACGCTGGCGCGGGACACCATCTGGAGCAGGAGCAACGTCCCCACCGCCCCCAGCACTACGACCAGCGTGCCCTGGAAGGCGCCCGCTACCGACTCCGCGGCCTCGAACCCCTCGTGCAGGGCGTCGGCGCCGAGAAAGAGCAGTAGCCCCGCCGTGAGCGCCAGCGCGAAGTGCATCCAGCGCCGCTCCAGATTCCTGAGGAACGGCAACCACAGCAACCCGATCGCCACGGGAATCACGCCCACGTAGAAGCCGATGGCGGTGAACGCGGCGAAGAAGCGGAGCCCCGGTCTGGGGGTCTCCGCCGCCACGGCGATTTCGTGTGCGAACGTGACGCCGGTGGACGTCAGCAGCTTGATCTCGTGCGGCTCGCCTCTCACCCAAGGATAGGGAATCTCGATGGTTGCCCGGCGCAGCCGCCCCATGGTGGGATCCGGGGAGATGGTAAACGCCCAGAACGCCTCGTCCACCATGACCTGGGCCACGGTCACCGGATCGGGCCCGCCGTTTACCACCTCCACGCGGATGGTGTTGGGCGCGAGCGAGACTCGCTCGAACGTCAGCTCCTCCACCGGTGGGACGCCGCGGCGCAGGAATTCGATGACCTGCCCGCGCGCCACCACCAGCGACAAGGCCGCCAACAACGCGACCGGAAGCAGGCCCCAGAGCCACAGCCGTCCGGTGCGCGTCATCAGGCGATGGCGTTCTCAACCTCGAACATGCCCATCCACCCCAGCTCGGTGAACTCCGACTGGTGGGCGTGGAACATGAAGCGGCCCGGCATGTCGTAGGTGAACTCGATGATGTGACGCTCCCCCTGGCACATCATCAGCGTGTCGGTGAAGTCCTGCGGCGCCAGCGACGAGCCGGTCCGGTACACGTGGAAGAAGTTCCCGTGGATATGGATCGAATTCACCAGATCGAATTCGAGCGCGTTCACCAGGTAGAGCCGCTGCAGCTCCCCCCGGCGCACCGGAATGGGGCGCTTCTGGTAGCCGAAGGCCACGGTGTTCGCGGCGTACACCTCGTTTTCGCCGTCGAAGTTGGTGTCGAACCCGTTCATCACCATGATCATTTCGCGCGCCGGCGGCCGAGGGGTCCTGGGATCGATGATGAACGCGCCATAGAGCCCCTTGTGGATGTGTTTCTTCAGGGGGACCGAGTGACAGTGATACAGCTGGACCCCGAACGGCCTGGCCTCGAACTGGTACACGTAGCTCTGTCCCGGGGCGATCACCTCGAACACGCCGTCCATGTCAGCGGCATGGATCCCGTGGAAATGGATGGTGTGGGGGTGGGTTCCCAGGTTTCGGAAGTTGACCCGCACCAGGTCGCCCTCCGTGGCGCGCAGCGTGGGGCCCGGCACCTGACCGTTATAGGTCCATGCGGGGAAGAACACGCCCGGCGCCACTTCGATCTCCTTGTCCACGGCGTGCAACTCGAAGGTGCGGCGGACCTTGCCGGACGGCAGTCGCTCCACGGTACCATGGTCGAAGGCCTCGAGAAACGCGAGAGGGTCGATGCCCGCCCTCGTCACCTCACCCACGGCTCCCGATGCATCCGGATGATGGGCCCGGGCGAGCGTATGCGGCTCCGAGCCGGAGAGCGCGCGGGCCGCGGCGGCCAACCCGGCTACGCCCACCGCTCCCCGCCTGAGCGCCTCCCGGCGATTCACCTTGTTCATCCCGCCTCCTTCGTCACGACATCGCAGAACAGTGCCGCCGCCAGCTCGTGGCCGATCACCAGCTCCCGCGGCATCGGCCCCGCCACGCGGACCGCCAGCGGACCCCGAAACGGCTGCCGCACGCCGACCTCGATGCTGACTCCCGGCTTGAGGCCCAGCGACGCCAGGTAGCGAAGGAGCTCCGGGTCCTTGTCGCTCACCCGCCGCAGCTCGGCCAGCTCTCCCTCCGGCACGTCCGACAAGGCGATCAACTCCTCTTCCTCGATGTGGCCGGCGGGCGTGGGAATGGGGGCACCGTGGGGGTCGTGCCGCGGGTTGCCCAGCGCCATCGCCATGCGCTCGATCAACCCGTCCGAGACCGCGTGCTCCAGCCGCTCGGCCTCCTGGTGAACCGAGTCCCAGTCGTAGCCCAGTTTGGAGGTGAGGTAGGTCTCGAGGATGCGGTGGCGGCGCACCATCCGGAGCGCCGCCCGTTTGCCGGTTTCGGTGAGCTGCACGCCCTTGTACGGCACGTGCGCCAGCAGGCCGGACTCGGACAGTCGCTTGACCATGCCGCTCACCGATGCCGGGGCGACGGCCAAGGCATCCGCGATGGCGCTGGTCTGCGCGGCGCCGGTCACGGTCTCCAGCTCGAAGATCACCTTGAGGTAGTCCTCGGTGGACCGCGTGAGTTCCGGGTCCTTGACGGCTGCCAGCATTAGCCCTACTGAATTAGGACAGGCTAAACTACTTCTGAGGACCAACGAAACGCAAGGGGACCAAACCTGTCACCTCAGTAAGTCTATGAATGGTGAGATGATACGCTCGGTCATCCCCCAGACCAGATGGGGACCAACCTGGTAGGCCGGGTAGCGGTGGTCGCGGCCCTGGATGGTGATCTCGGTTCGCGTCTGGCCGCTCGCCAGCTGGTCCAGGGCCACCCACACATGGAGGGCGACCTCGCTGTTTGCGTGGACCTCCGAACGGTGACTCTGCCCGAACACAAAGGGTCGTACGACCACCGGGGGCAGGAGCGGCGTGCGCGGGTGCAGGTCGTCCAATTCCCCGAGCAGCTGGCGGGGATCCAACTCGACACCCACCTCCTCGCGGGTCTCGCGAACCACGGTTGCCAGAAGGTCAGGGTCCTCGGGGTGGCGCCGGCCTCCCGGGAGCGCCATTTGGCCGGACCAGGGGTCGCCCGGGTGCTCGGCACGCTTGATGAGCAGCAATTCGAGGCGCCGGTAGTCCCCCGGCGCCAGAATCAGGGCGACGGCCGCCTGGATCGAGCCGGCGCCCTCGCGCCGCTCGGGTGAGCGTCCCGCCAGTCGATCCCCCACCTGGGCAAGCGTGATGCCGGTCACTAGGTCCTCGGTCATTCGGCCCGGCGCGCGCTGACGCATGGGTGACGTCGCCCTCTTGCGCGGGGCGCTATTATTGATGCCAGAAGAAGCCCTTGTTCACCACCACAAGGAGGTCTGTATCCGTACCTTCGGTGTCGGACTGCTCGCCATCGCAGCTCTCGCGATGGCGGGGATCTTGCTGAGCCGTCGTCGTCGGCCCGCTCTGGCCGCGACCGCGCCGCGCCGTCAGCGGCAAGTGGACGATATCTACGCGGCAGGCTGGTAGGCCAGGCGGATCCTGCTGTTCCTGTCCCAGGCGCTCCCCCTGAAGGTGACGCAAGCCAGGGTGGAACGGCACTCATAGGCGAGAGAAGGGGGCGGATGTGCGGCACCGTCGCAACATCCGCCCTCCTCCGTTACTGGCCCGGAGAGCGGGCGGTCTTTTGACGCGGCATGGGGCGGGGGATACATTCCCGCCCTGCTGTCCTTCCAGGGGAGGCGGTCGATGGGTCTGACCATACGACCTTCCAACCCGGCGCTCACGGCCGTCGGCCGCATCCTGGCGGCCAACCGAGAGCTGCTCGTGGCGCGCTGGGCAGGCTGGATCAGCGACCGGCTGACACAGGCGCCGCACATCAAGCGCCCTACCGTCGAGCGTCAACTCACGCTGCTGATAGACATTCTGGTCGAAATGGCGGGTCCGCTGCGGCGGCAAACCGCCCAGCTGTGGTTCGACGCGTGCGAGTTCTACGGTCAGGTGGCTGCGGCGCGTGGGCTCGCGGCCGGCGAGGTGGTGGAAGAGATCCAGCACCTGCGGGAGCTGCTCATCCGCGATCTCTCCGAGCTGATCGCGGCCCTGCCGGCCCGGCACTCGATGGCGACCGTGCTCCGCCTCAACCGGCAAGTGGACAAGGGGATCGCGCATGCGGTCGTGGGCTACACCGACGCCCTGGTGCAGAACATGTTCGCTCAGCGGGGTACGCCGGTGCCTGACCCGCTCCCGGCCGACGACGACATCGTTTACCGGCTCAATCAGTTCGAGGCCGAGCTACTCCACCTTCGCGACAAGCGCCGCTAGCCGCTGATTTCCTCGCCTCCGTCCACGTTGATCACGTTGCCGGTAATCCAGTCCGTGCCGGGCTGGCAGAGGGCCACGACCGCGCGGGCGACGTCCTGAGGGGTGGTGAGCCGGCGGTAGGGATTCCGTTTCTCGGCCTGCTCGAACAGCCGGTCGCTCTCGGGGATCTTTTCGGCGGCGGGCGTCCGGGTGACGCCGCCGCGCAGGGCGTTCACCGTGACGGCGTGCGGGGCGAGCTCGACGGCGAGCTGGCGGGTGTGGGACTCCAGGGTGCATTTGGCCGCCGAGACGGCGCCGTAGGACCGAATGACCCGCGTGGACCCGGAGGACGTCATCGAGAAGATCCGCCCGCCTGGTCCCATCAGCCGCCGTTTGATCAGGTCCTGCGCCCAGTACACCAGCGAGTTCACCATCACGTCCAGGGTCATCTCGATGTTGGCCCGGGTCAGCGCGTCATCCGCGATGTAGGGCTTGAGCGTTCCGAACGCCAGGGAATGCATCAGCACGGCCACGGTGCCGCCCTGGGCCTGGAGGTCCGCCTCCAGCGCGTCGAGCACCTCCTGCCGCTTGGCGTCGTCCGCCGCGTTGACGTTGAAGAACCGCGGCCGGCGGCCGAGCGCGGTGATGTCCGCCACGATTTCCTCGACGTGCTTGAGCCCGGCCTTGCGGTCCAGGTGGACGCCCGCTATGTCGTAGCCGGCCTGAGCCAGCGCGCGCGCCGTCGCCTCACCGAATCCGCTCGAGGCGCCGAGCACCAGCGCCCAGCGCGGCGTCATCAATTGCGCGTGCGTCAATTAGCCCTTCCCTTGCGCTTGGGAGATCGTTGATGCCGTTATGCCGTCATGCCGTTACGCCGTCATCGATGAGCACGGCATAACGGCAATAACGGCATGACGGCATGACGCCCGGAGAAGCTAGCAGATGAAGCTACACGTCGCCATCGCACTGGGACTGCTTGGGGGATTGGGTCTGGGCTTGATCGCCGCGGTCACCGGCTCACCCACGCTCCTCACCCTGGCGGGCGCCGTGGAGCCGGTAGGCACCGCGTTCGTCAACCTGCTCAAGATGGTCGTGGTCCCGCTGGTCGCGACGACTTTGTTCGTGGGCGTGGCGGCCATGGGCGATCTCAGGCGCCTGGGCCGGGTGGGTACCACGGCGATGGTCTTCTTCGCCACCACCACGTTGATCGGCGTGCTGCTGGGGATGGGGGTCATGCGGCTGCTGCTGCCGTTCGCGGATCAAGCGGCGGCGCGTTCCGTGAGCGGCGCAGCCCATGCGGCGCCCCCGCAACTCCCCGGTCCGGTGGAATTCCTGGTGGGGCTGATCCCGGCCAATCCCGTGCAGGCCGCCGCCGACGGCGCCCTCTTACCCCTCATCGTATTCGTGGTGCTGTTCGCCGCCGCCACCGGCACGCTCCCCGAGGCCCGGCGCCGCCCCCTCATCGCCCTGGCCGACGCCCTCACCGCCGCGCTGATCCATTTGGTCCGATGGGTGTTGTGGGCGGCGCCCGTCGGCGTGTTTGCGCTCGCCGCACCGGTCTTCGCTCGCTCCGGCTGGGCCATGCTGCAAAGCCTGATCGTCTTCATTCTCGCCGTCTTCCTCGGCCTGGTCCTGTTGGTGGCCGCCGTCTACCTGCCGGCCGCCTCCGTGCTGGGCCGCCGCGGGCCGGCGCAGTTCTTCAAGGCCTGCCTCGGCTCACAACTCATTGGCTTCACCACCACCAGCTCCCCTGCCACCATCCCCGCGATGCTCGACGGGACCGACGCGCTGGGCGTCTCGCGCGACGTCTCCGGCCTGGTCATTCCGCTGGGCGCCTCGCTCAACCGCGCCGGCAGCGCGCTGTTTCAAGGCGCCGGCGTGATCTTTCTCGGCTGGCTCTACGGCGTCCCGCTGCCGCTGGCCGGCGTGGGCGGGGCGGTGCTGGCCACGTTCCTGGTGGCATTCACCGTGGCCGGCGTCCCCTCGGCCAGCGTCGTGTCCCTGGCCCCCGCACTGATCCACGTCGGCGTCCCAGTGGATGGCCTGGGCGTGTTGCTGGGGGTGGATCGGATTCCGGACATGCTGCGCACCGCGGCGAACGTCACGGGGACCATCACGGCCGCGACGCTGCTGGATGCCAGGAGCGGTCGGCAGTCGGGCTGAATGCTTTATCGTCTCGCCGCAGACCTGCTGGTGGTCCTGCACCTCGCCTTCGTGGTCTTTGTCGTCCTTGGCGGCTTCTTCGCCCTCCGGTGGCGCCAGATCGCCTGGGCGCACGTGCCGGCCGCCCTCTGGGGCGCGATCATCGAGTTCATGGGGTGGGTCTGCCCCCTCACACCCCTGGAGAATCACTTTCGGCGACTGGCGGGCGAAGGGGGGTATCATGGCGGCTTCATCGAGCACTACGTGATCCCGGCACTGTACCCGGCGGACTACACGCTGGGGCTGCGCATCGCGCTGGGCGTGATGGTCGTGGTGCTGAATGGGATCGCCTACTGGCTATACTTCAGCCGACGCCCGTGAGTCTCCCAGCCCTGATCCCCCGCTCCATCCTCTTCGGCAATCCCGAAAGGGCGAGCCCGCTGCTGTCCCCCGACGGGGGGCGCCTGGCCCACCTCGCGCCGCTGGACGGCGTGCTCAACGTGTGGGTGGGCACCGCCGGCCGCGACGACGCCCAGCCCGTTACCCGGGACACGGACCGGGGGATCCGGGTGTACTTCTGGGGCCGCGACAGCCGCCACATCCTCTACCTGCAGGACAAGGGCGGAGACGAGAACTGGCGGCTATTCGCCGTGGACGTGCACGGCCGGACGGAGCGCGAGTTGACTCCGTACCCCGGCGTTCAGGTCCGGATCGTCGATCACCACAAGCACTTCCCCAACGACGTCGTGATCGCGATGAACCGCGAGGACGCGCGGCGGCACGACGTGTACCGCCTCGACCTCCGCACCGCCAACGCGGAGTGCGTCGCCGAGAACCCGGGCAACATCGTGCAGTGGGTGACCGACAACGCCCTCAAGGTGCGCGGCGCGGTCGCCTCGCGCGAAGACGGTGGATTCGATCTGAGGTTACGGGCCACCGAACAGGACCCGTGGGTCACGACGCTGACCTGGAGCGCCGAGGATGCGCTGACCAGCGGCCCGGTGAGCTTCGCGCAGGACGGCCAGTCACTGATCCTGCGCGACACGCGCGGCGCCAACGCCGCCCGGCTGGTGCGCCTCCCACTCTCCGCCGCACACGTCACGGTGCTGGCCGAGGATCCGGACTACGACGTGGCCGAGGTGATGATCCATCCGGATACCTACGACGTGCAGCTGGCGTCGTTCATCCGCGCCCGGCGTGAGTGGACGGTGTTGGACCCGGGGATCGCGGAGGACGTGGACGCGGTCCGGGCGCTCAAGGACGGAGACTTCGTCATTCACGACCGCACCGACGCGGACGACCGGTGGCTGGTCGGCTTCACCGAGGACCGGGCGCCCGCATCGTACTATCTGTACGACCGTACGGCGCGGCACGGGGCGTTCCTGTTCACCACCCGTCCGGCGCTGGAGCGTTACACCCTGGCGGCGATGGAGCCGATCAGCTTCAGGTCCCGCGACGGGCTCACGGTACGCGGCTATCTCACCTCCCCGCCCGGCCAAACGCGGGAGCGGCTTCCCCTGGTGCTCAACGTCCACGGCGGGCCGTGGCATCGCGATGTGTGGGGGTACGACCCCGAGGCTCAATGGCTCGCCAACCGGGGCTACGCCTGCCTGCAAGTCAACTTCCGCGGCTCCACCGGGTACGGCAAACGGTTCCTGAATGCCGGCGATCGCGAATGGGGCGGGAAGATGCATCACGATCTGGTGGACGCCGTGCGCTGGGCCATCGACCAGGGGATCGCCGATCCCGGGCGGGTGGCCATCTACGGCGGCTCATACGGCGGCTATGCGGCGCTGGTGGGTGCCACGTTCACGCCGGACCTGTTCCGCTGCGCCGTGTCCATCGTGGGCCCCAGTAACTTGATCACCTTCATCAACACTATCCCGCCCTATTGGTCTTCCTACCGGGCCATGCTGTACCAGCGCGTGGGGAACCCCGAGACGGAGCCGGAGTTCCTGGAGAGCCGCTCGCCGCTGTTCCACGTGGAGCGCATCAAGATCCCCATGCTGATCGCCCAGGGGGCCAACGATCCGCGCGTCAAGCGCGCCGAATCCGAGCAGGTCGTCGAGGCGATGAAGGCCAAGGGCATCGATCACGAGTATCTCCTGTTCGAGGACGAGGGACACGGGTTCGCCAAGCCGGAGAACCGCTTGAGGTTCTACGCCGCGGCGGAGCGATTCCTGGCGAAGCACCTGCGGGGACGCGCCGAGGAGTAGCGCCCGCCTATGGCGAAGAAGATCAGGTACGCCTACCGCCGCCCCGGCAAACCCACCACGGTGTACGACCAGTGGCTGGTGCTCGACCGCCCCGATCTCAAGGTCATGTTGCTCGACCGGTACCAGGGTGACCCGCTCGCGGTGGGCGGAGCCACCGTGCTCGAGCGCGGTTCGCCCATCGTCTGGTTCGTGTTTCCGGAGAAGTGGCACGACGTCGGGCGCTTCCACCTGGCGGACGGCACCTTCACCGGCTGGTACACCAACCTCGCCACACCTATCGAGATCACCGAGGGCGAGTGGTCGGCGCGCGACCTGTACCTGGACCTCTGGACGCCCGCGACCGGACCCAGCGTGTGGCTGGATGAAGACGAGTTCGAGGCAGCTTGTAAGACCAAGCGGCTGGAGGCGGCCACCCGGCGCCGCGTCCTCAACGAGCGAGCCATCATCGAGCTGCTTGTCGCGGGCGGTGACTGGCCACCTCCCGCTACCCGCGACATTGACCTCGCCCAAGCCCAACGCCTGCTCCAGGGCTAGGCGGTTTTTCGCCACGTCCCGCAAGGTTCTGACGACATAACACTCACCGCGGGCCGATACCGTGGGGCCACCCATGGATCGGACCGCGCTGCTTCAGGCCCTGGTGCGCACCGACTCGGCGCGACACGCCGGCAGGCTGTTCTCGCTCCTCGGCTATCAGCCCGACGACGCGCCCGCCGAGGACGGCGCCCACGTGGTGGCGCGGTGGTCGGGGTTTCAGGTCATCGCGTCGGATGGGGCCGTGCCGCACGATGCCGCCCGCGCCCTGGCGAAACGCCTGGCCGCCGGCGCCCGCCCCGCCCTGGCGGTGGCCTGCGGTCCGAGCGACCTGGCCTTCGCCACACCTCGAATTGGCGCGCCGGGGATCACGCCGCTGCTGATCGTGCCCCGCGCGGAGCCTTCGGCATTGGCACTCCAGCTCCTGTGCGAGCTGTCCCCCCGCCGCGGGGACACCGGCCTGGCTCACGCGCTTCGCGTGGCCGCGGTGCTGAGTACCGAGCGAGCCGGCGAGGGCTTCTTCCGGCTGTTTCACGCCGCCCTCGAGCGGATGGTTACTTCCCTTCCCCGGCAAGGCAGCGCATCCGACCGTCGCACGGCGGCCCTGATCGCCCTCACTCGCGTCTTGTTTCTCTATTTCGTTCAGGCGAAGGGATGGCTGGACAACCGGCCCGACTACCTTCGCTCGCTCCTGGACGATACGCTGGCCAGGCATCGCGACTTTCACCGCGACGTCTTGGATCCGCTGTTCTTCGGGACGCTCAACCGGCCACCGGTCGAGCGGTCGCGGCGCCTCCGCCTGGGCCGGATCCCGTACCTCAACGGTGGCCTGTTCGAGCCACACCCGGCGGAGCGGCGTGTCGGCCCGGTGCGATTCCCCAACGATCTGTGGCGTGACACCTTCGACGGCGTGTTCGAGCGCTTCCGCTTTTGCGTGCGCGAAGCGGACGAGGTCACCGCCATCGCCCCGGACATGCTGGGCCGCGTGTTTGAGCGGGTGATGGCTGACGGCGAGCGCCACGCGAGCGGGACTTACTACACCCCGGAGTCCGTGGTGCGGCAGATGGTAGACGCCGCCCTCGAGTCCGCGTTGGCCGGAGCCTGCGGCCTCGGTCCGGACGCCGCTCACCGCATCGTGACCGGGACGGTGACCCAGCAGGCGGAAGCCCGAGCCGCTCGCGCCGCCTTGAGGAAGCTTCGGGTGCTGGACCCCGCCGTGGGGTCCGGCGCGTTCCTGCTCGGCGCCCTGCAGCGGCTCACGGAAATCCACTTGGGGCTCGGGCCCCCTGGTGACGCCGCCACGCCCTGCCGGCTGCGCCGGGAGATTCTCCAGAACAGCCTGTTCGGCGTAGACCTGAGCCCCATCGCCGTGCGGCTGGCGGAGCTCCGGCTGTGGCTCGCGTTGGTGGCGGATGACCCGACGACTGACATCCAGACGGTCACGCCGTTGCCCAACCTGGACGGCATCCTGCGGCAGGGAGACACGTTGTTCGACCCGGTGTCCGCCGCGCGCGCCCTCGGGACACCGGCGGCCCGCCTGCCGCGTGACGTCGCAGGCACCATCGCCGAGATCCGCGCCGCGATGTATCAGGCGCGAGGCCGCGACCGGACCCGCCTCGCGCGCACCCTGCAGGCCGTCGAGCGTGACCTGGCAGACCGGCTCATCGCTCACGCTCGCAACGCCGCTGAGCGCGAGGCCTCCGAGCTCATTGCCCTGGCCGCCGGACGCGATCTGTTCGGCACGCGAAGCGGACTGACCCCCGTCCAGCGACAGCGGTACCGGCGTCTGCGGCGCCATCGCGCCGAGTTGCGCCGCGCCCAGCGCGCCCTGCAGGACGGGACGGTGCCCTTCTTCTCGTTCGACGTTCACCTGCCGGACCTGGCGCGCTCCGGGTTTACCATCGTGTTGGGAAACCCGCCGTGGGTGCGGGCCGAGCGGCTGCCCCCGGCCACCCGCCGCGCTCTGGCCGCCCGATTTCGCTGGTGGCGCCCGTCCGGCAGCACCGGATACCGCCACCTGCCCGACATCTCCGTCGCGTTCCTGGAGCGAAGCCTGGAGCTGGCGCGGCCCGGCGGCGCCGTGGCCCTGCTGGTACCAAGCAAGCTGGCGTCCGCGGGTTATGGCGAAGCGGCAAGGGCCGGCCTGGTGCGCGAGGCTACCGTGACGTACCTGCACCGCGTGCCTGACCGGCAGGCGAACGCCTTCGGCGCCACCACGTATCCGCTGGCCGTGGTCGTGACGAAGAAGACGCCCGCCGCCACCAACACCATCCGGCTCGGCTTCGATGGCGAAGAGCGTATCCGTCAGCGGGCCCTGGACACTCCCGGACCGTGGATTCTGGTGCCGCATCGCACTCGTGACGCCATGCAGCGGTTTCTGGACGCCGGCACGCCGTTGGCTCGCATCGCACCGCCTTCCCTGGGCGTCAAGACCGGCGCGGACCGGCTGTTCGTGGGGACCGCTTGTGCCTCCACCCAACGCACCGCGCGGGTGCGGCTCGACGGCGGCGAATTCGAGATCGAGGCGTCGCTGCTCCGCCCCGCCCTGCTCGGGCGCGACGTCAAGCCGTTCCGGGCGGAGAGCGGGCACGTCGTGATCTGGGCATACCAAGACGGGAAGCCGCTGGAGTGCCTCCCTCCCCGCGCGGCGGCGTACTTCGGGGCGCGGGCCGCTCGGCTGACCCGGCGTACCGACCATACCGGAGGCCCGCCCTGGACCCTGTTTCGCCTCCGCGCCGGCCTCCCCGGACACCGCGTCGTGTGGCCGGACATCGCGCTCCATCCCAGCGCCGTGGCCCTCGACGAAACCGACCTCGCCGCGGCGGTCCCCCTCAATACCTGCTACGTGGCCCGGACCGCTGATCGCGCCACCGCGCTCGCGGTCGCCCTGATCCTCAACAGCACCTGGGCCCGCGCGATCGCCCTGGTGACGGCCGACGAGGCCCGCGGTGGATACCGTCGGATCAACGCCCGCGTCGCCGGGCAAATGCCCGTGCCCGCCGGCCCAACCCGGGCGGCCCTCGCCAGTCTCGGCGCGGCCGCCCATCGCCACCGACATGCCAACCAAGACGAATTGGACGACGCCGTGGCGGATGCACTCGGCCTCCCGACCGTCGAGCGCGAGATCCTCCGCCGATTCGTCACGCATCACCGCTGACGCCCTGCGGGTGGTGCGGGAGCCGCTGCGGTGGTGCCTGGACCTCGGCACCCGGGCGTCGGCCGAGGCGGTGCTGTCCACCCTGCGGCCCGCGGCCCTGGGTCCCTGCGACGCGACCTGGTCTCCACCGTCCTGGCTCCTCGCCCATCAGGTCGTCGCCGCACGGCGCTTGGTGGCGCGCCTCGCCTGCTTCCGGGGCGCCTTGTTGGCCGACGCCGTCGGCCTGGGCAAGACCTACGTGGCGCTGGCGGTGGTCACCCGCTACCTCGAGCCAGTCGCGCTGGTGCCGGCCGCGCTGGAGCCGCAATGGCGGCGCGTGGCCACGACGCTGGGAGTCCCCCTGACCGTCACGTCGCACGAGGCACTGAGCCGCGGCGCGCCGGTGCCGTCGGCCGACCTGATCGTCGTGGACGAAGCCCACCGGTTTTGCCGCCCGGAGACTCGCCGCTACGACCGGCTGGCACGGGCGGCACCGGGGGCGCACGTCCTGCTCCTGTCCGCCACCCCCGTGGTGAATCGGCCCGCCGATCTGGTGCACCTGCTGCGGCTGTTCCTACCAGACCACGGCCTGGCGCTGCACGGCGTGCCGTCCCTCGCCGACGCGCCGGGCGCCCGGAAGCCCGAGCCGCTGGCGCGTGCCTGCTCCGCTCTGGTCGTGGCCCGTTCGCCCGAGGCGGTTCGCACCACGTTGCCGGACCTGGTCGAGGTAGGCGACGGCGAGGTCGTTGCGGCGCCTCCCTTAGCCCCGGATCTTCTGGGGCGAGTCGCGGAGGGCGTCAGCCGCCTGGACTTCCCCAGCTTCACCGACCGGCAGGCGGCCGAGCTGCTCCGCCTGCACCTGTGGTATCGGCTCGCTTCGTCGGCCCCGGCCCTCCGGTCAACCTTGCGACGCCACTCCGCATATCTCGACCGCGCCATTGCGGCGGCCGCCCGCGGCGAACGGCTGTCCCGCCGCGCGGCCCGCGTGCTGTTCGGTCCCGACGAGGGCATCCAACTTGCGCTGGATGTTGGAGGTCAACGACGTGGCCGCCTCGACGCCGCTGCGCTGGTCGCCGAACGGGACCGGATTGAACAGCTCCGCGCGCTACTTCGTTCGTCGGCGCCGACCGATCCCAAAGCCGATCTGCTGGTGGACATCCTCGCGCAGCGACCGGGCAAGAAGACCCTGGTCTTCACCTCCGCGGTCGCCACGGCGTCGCATCTGGCCCGCCGATTAGGGTGGCGCCGGCTGTGCGCGGCTACGGCCCGCGGGGCGCGCATCGCGTCGGGGCCCATCGGCCTGGAGGAGGCGCTCGCGCTGTTCGCCCCGATCGCGCAGCGCGCCCCGCAGCCGCCGCCGACCCTCCGGCTGGACACCCTGATCGCCACGGATCTGTTGAGCGAGGGGCTGGACCTCCAGGACGCCGACGCGGTGGTGCATTATGACCTCCCCTGGACCCCGCTCCGGCTGGAACAGCGGCTGGGGCGCGTGGCCCGACTGGGCTCACGGCACGCGCGAGTCTGGGTCTGGTGGTTTCAGCCCTGCGCGTCCATCGACGAGCGGCTCGCGATGGTGGAGCGGCTTCGCGGAAAGCTGGGCGGTCAGCTCCGCCTGGGCGTGCCCGCCAGCGGGACGGTAGGCCGGGCGCGCGTGGTAGGCGGCCTCTTCGACTGGCGTGAGCGCTTTGGCGACGCGGCGGCCTGGGCGACCGGCCCGCCCTGCTTCGCCGTGGTGCACGGACCGCGGGTCGGGGTGTTCGCGTTGCGCTGGATGGTGGGGACCCATGCGGTGCCGGAGCTCCTGGTGGTGGCGGGTGATCCGCCGGTGGTGGTCGAAGGCGAGCGCCCGGCGAGATCGTTGATCGAGGGGCTCATCGGAGCGCGGGCGTCCGCCGCCCCGCCGCCTCACGCCCTCACGGAAGCGTTGTCCGGGGCGGTCCGCCGCCGTCTCGCACATGGTATGCGCGGCCCGAACGATGACGACACCCGGCGGCTGGCGCGGCAGGTCCTCCGGCTCGCCGCACGGGCTGCCAGCGCCCGGGATCTTCCGTGGCTCCGTTGGCTCGACGATACGCTCAGCCACATTACGCGAGGCCTTCCCATCGGCGCGGCGCGGGGCCTCGGAGAGGCCCTCGCTTCCGGGCGTTGCGCCATGCAAGCGCACCACTGGTCGCCTGGAATGCCTCCCATGGAGACCGGGTACGCGTCGGTCCGGCTGGAAGCGGCACTGCTGGGTGACGGTGCCCTCACGATGGCCGAGGCCCGGCGTATATTCGTCTCCGGCCTCGCGCCCGACCGCAATCGAGAGTAAGGAAGAGCCTATGAGGTTCCAGGATCGCTTTCTCCGCGTCGTCGGTTTTCCTCCGATGGCTCACCGCCCGCCGCTCAAGGGCCGCTTCTGGCTCTACTGCACAGCCGCGTACCTGATTCCCGTCTTTACCCAGGTCGCGGTGCCGCACGACCCGGGCATGTACGACGAATTGGTCTGGCTGATCACCCTGGCACCCGCGTTTCTCCTGTCACTTCACTACGGGTTGAAGGGTGCGGTGGCGGGACTGCTGATGGGCACCGTCCTGTTCCTCGTGGTCCAGATGGTGGTGGCGATGAACTACACACCGGATGACTGGCGCATCACCGTGCCGACGTACGTCGCGTACGGAACGCTCTCCATCTCGGTGGGCTGGCTCTCCGAGCAGCTGCACGAGTATTACGAGCGGGCCCTGGCCAGCGAACGCCTGGCGGGCATCGGCCAGCTGGCCGTGACCGTGCGCCACGAGGTGAACAACGCGCTGACCGCGATCGTGGCGGAGAGTCAGATCCTGTCGGAAGCGAAGGACGGACTGGCGGAGGAGCATCGGCGCACGGCGCGCGCCATCAAGAACTCGGCGCTCAAAATCGCGGAGGATCTCCGCAAGCTCACCAACCTGGCCGATGCGCCCGTGACGGAATACACCAGGGGTGTGAACATGCTGGACTTGAGGGCGGCGCGGACTCGGACCTAGAGCGGGACAAGCGGCAGAGGCGGCAGGCGCGGAGGACGTCTGCTGGCGATCTCCTGCCGCTGCTGCCGTCCCTCCCCTTTCTGCCGCCTACCGCAACAGGGCGTGCAGCACTAAGTACGCAATACCCGCAATGCCGGCCGATGCTGGGATCGTGAGGATCCAGGCCCACACGATCCGCCCCGCCAGCCCCCACCGCACCGCCGAGAAGCGTTGGGCCGCGCCCACGCCCACGATCGAGCCCGTGATCACGTGCGTCGTACTCACGGGAATCCCCAGAGCGCTCGCCACGAATACCGATGTCGCTCCGCCGGTCTCCGCACAGAAGCCGTGGACCGGCTTGAGCTTGGTGATGCGTGTCCCCATGGTCCGGACGATCCGCCAGCCGCCCGCCAACGTCCCGAGCGCGATGGCCGCGTGCGCCGATAGGATCACCCAGATGGGGATCTCGTTGGTCGTCGTGAGGTGAAAGGCGCGAACCGGGAAATCCGCGAACAGCGCCTGAGACGAGACCAGCAATCCGACCACGATGCCCATCGTCTTCTGCGCGTCGTTGGTGCCGTGGCTCAGGCTGTAGGCGGCCGCGGAGACCAGCTGCAACCTTCGGAAATAGGTGTCCACGCTGCGGGGCGTGGCCCGCCGAAACAACCACGCGGTGGCGACCATCAGCGACAAGCCGAACACCATGCCGAATACGGGCGCCACGACGATGAACAGGAGGGGTTTGACCCAGCCCCCCAGGATGAGCGCGCTCACGCCGGCCTTGGCGACGGCCGCGCCGCCGTACCCACCCATGATCGCGTGCGACGAGCTGGTGGGGATCCCGGCGTACCAGGTGATGAGGTCCCACACGATCGCGCCGAACAGTCCGCCCAGAATGACGAGCGGGTCCACGATCGAAATGTCGATCAGCCCGCTGCCCATCGTCTTGGCGACGGCGGTCCCGAAGCCGAAGGCGGCCACGAAATTGAAAAACGCCGCCCAGGCCACCGCGAACTTGGGCGACAGCACCCGCGTGCTGACCACGGTGGCAATACTGTTCGCGCTGTCGTGGAAGCCGTTGATGAAATCGAAGAGTAACGCGACCAGGACGATCGCCAGCACGAACCAGACGGACTCCACCATCAGCCGTGCTTCAGAATGATGGACTCAATGTCGTTGGCGACGTCCTCGGCTTCGTCAATCGTGGTCTCGAGGTTGTCGTAGATCTCCTTCCACTTGAGGATGGCGATGGGGTCTTTCTCTTGATCGAACAGCCGGCCCAGCATCTGGTGATACAGCGCGTCGCCTTCTTCCTCCAGGCGCTTGGCCTCGATGCAATGCTGCATCACGTCGTCCTTCCCGCGGAGCTTCGCCACCGCCTGCGCGATTTCGCTGGTGATCCGGTGGATCACGTCGCACAGCTCGGCGATGCCCTCCGGCGCCTTGCCCAGCCGGAAAATCTGGGCCCGCCGCGCCGTCCCATCAATCCGGTCAATCACGTCGTCCAGGTCCGAGGCGAGCAGGTGGATGTCCTCGCGATCGATCGGCGTAATGAACGTGCGGTCCAGGCGGTTCACCACTTCGTGGGTGACCTCGTCCGCCTCGTTTTCGAGCCGTTTGATGGACTCCGCGCAGTACGCGGCCCGCTCGGCCCGGCCGGTCAGCTGCTCCCGGAGGAGCACGGCAGCCTCCTGGCACCGGTTGGCCACGGCGGTGAACAGGTCGAAGAACTCCTCTTCGCGCGGCAGCAGTCGGAAGCGCAATGCTCCTCCAGGGGGATGTGGACCCGGCGGACCTTGGTGGTGAGCGAGCGGGAAAGTAGCCGTTTCCCGGGTAACGGCCAAGTAACCCAGCGTGACCACCGCCCCAAGATCTGCGAGGTTTGACCGAGCCCTGTGTTCGGTATATATTCGGGTATCACTGGGGCGAACATATGCCGAAGCAAGTTCTCAGCACGTCCGGCGAGCCCGCCAAACCACATCGGCAGGAGCCAGTCGAACAGCTTGCGTCGCAACGGGTTGTAGCATGTCCCGAGTGTGGGGCCCGGCTGGTGCCTGAGTGTGGCTGCGAGCACTGCCTGGCGTGTGGTTGGGGGCGCTGCGGTTAATGCCGTACCGCCTGCCGGTGCTCGACCAGAGGCTGCGTGGGGCCCGGTTCCTGGCGCAGCCCGTCAAGTCCATTCTCAACCCGCCGGAGTCCACCGGCATCGGCTGCTGGTCGCTCAATCCATACGTGGGGTGCGAGTTCGGCTGCACCTACTGTTACGCCCGCTTCGCGCACCGCTACGTCGTGGAACGGGCTCGGGATGGCGGGCGAATCACGCCGGACGAGTTCAGCGAGCTCCGGGGCGAAGGCGGCGTCGGAGGTTTCGAGCATCAGATCTTCGTCAAGCAACGCGAGCTGGTGTTGGCGGCGTTGGGGCGGGACCTCGCCCGCGTCGAGGCGCGTTACCGGCGGGGCGAGAGAGCGCCGGTGCTGATCGGCACGGCCACCGATCCTTACCAACCCGCGGAGCGTCGCTTTGGGATCACGCGCGCCGTGCTTGAGCGATTGGCGCAGGCGCCGCCGCTGCACCTGGCGCTCATCACCAAGAGCCCCCTGGTGACGCGTGACGTGAGCCTCCTAGCGGCGCTGAGCCGGAGGCACCGGGTCACCGTGAACGTCTCGCTCATCAGCACCAGCCGCCGGTTGATCCGCGCCTTCGAGGCCCGCTCCCCCATGCCCCACGCGCGTCTGCGCGCCTTGCGGAAGCTGGCGGACGCGGGCGTCAACGCCGGTCTGCTGGTAGCACCCATCCTCCCCGGCATCACGGACCGGGTTCCGCATCTGGGCCGGCTGTTGAGCGCCGCCAAGCGCCACGGCGCCCGCTTCGCGCATCCCGCCCCGCTCCGGATGTACCGGGCGGTCCGCCCGCTCTTCTTGCCGGCCGTCGAGCGCCACTTCCCGGCGCTGGTGCCGCGCTATCAGGCGGCGTATCGTCGCGCCGAGCACGCGCCCCGAGCGTACGCCAGAGCCCTTGACGCACGGTTCGCGCGGCTGGCCCTGGAGGTCGGGCTGCCGACCGACGATCGTTTCGGGAGCGCGCGGCATTGGCGGGGCCCGGAGCAGCTGGCCCTGTGGAACAACCCGCACCCGGAGACGCCATGAAGAAGCTCACGCCCATCCTCTACGTGGACGCGATCGAGCCCTGCCTCCCATTCTGGGTGGACCGTCTGGGATTCACCAAGACGGTCGAGGTCCCTCACGAGCATTCGATCGGATTCGTAATTCTGGTCCGTGACGGATGGGAGGTCATGTATCAGACGTGGGCCAGTGCCGCCGCCGACGTGGCGGGTGCCACCAAGCGCACCACGGGCCGATCAGCGGGTCTGTATGTCGAAGTGGAAGACCTGGACCAGATCGAGCACGCCCTGCGCGGGGCCGACATCGTGCACCCGCGCCGCAAGGCGTTCTATGGCGCCACGGAGATCTTCGCGCGCGAGCCCGGCGGGCACGTCATAGGATTCGGGCAGATGGGCTGAGGGCTCCGCGCGCGTCCCCAGCAGGGGCCCTCGAGGACGCTGCCATCGCCCGGAGAAACGCCTCGACGACCCGCTCGGACCACCAATGCCGGCTGCCGGTGATCCGCTCCAGTGCCCGTTCCACCGGTAACGCCGCCTGGTGGCCCCAGTCGGTGGTGAGCGCGTCGAACACCTCGGCGATGCCCACGATCTGCGCGGAGATCGGGATGGCGTCTCCCCGCAACCCGTCCGGATAGCCGCTCCCGTCGTACTTCTCGTGGTGCCAGCGGATGATGGGCTTGATGTCCCAGGGAAACTCCACGTCGGCCAGCAGGGAAATGCCCCATACCGGGTGCAGCTGCACGATGGCCCGCTCCTCCGGCGTCAGCGACCCGGGCTTGTGCAATACGTCCGGCGGGACGCCAATCTTGCCCAGATCGTGGAGATACGCGCCCAGGAGGATGGTGGTCTCCTCGTGCTCGTCCAGACCGAGCTCCCGGGCCGTGGCCACCGCGAGACGGGCCACCCGCCCGCAGTGGCCAAACGTGGAACCGTCCCGCGATTCCAGCGACCGCCCCCAGGCGCGCACCACCGCCAGGTAGGTGCTTTCGAGCTCCGCGACTTTCCCGCCGACATGGATGAGATCCGCGCAGGCATCGAGCCGCTGGAACAGCCTATGCGCCGCGTTGAGCGAGCGTAGCGCCTCGTGGTTCCGGCCCATGGCCTGGTACAGCAGCGCCAGCTCCCGCAAGGCCTCGGCCTGGTTCAGCGGGGCTCCGGCGCCAGCGGCCAACTCGATCGCCGAGCGAAGGCGGGCCTCCGCCAGCTCGGGCCGGCCGGTCTCGCGGTACACCATGCCGATCACCCGGTACGCGTCGGCCTTGGCGCGGCGCTCCCCCAACTGGTCGAACAAGGCCAATGCCGCCTCCGCATCCTGGCGCGCGTCCTGAAACCGTTGCCGAGCGACGTCCGCTTCCGCTTTGTTGACCAGACACAGGGCTTGCAAGCGCGCGTCACCTCGCCGCGCGGCCAGCGCCCGGCTCTTCTCGAAGTAATGATCAGCCGCCTTGAACAGGCCGCGGTCCGCGCTCACCATCCCCAGGTTGTGGTACGCGATGGCGCATCCGTGTTCGTTGTCGGCGCGACGATAAGCCTCCAGCGATGCCCGGTACCTGGCCAGGGCTTCCTCTAACTCGCCTCGGATGTTCGCCAAGATCCCCAGGTTTTGTTCCACGCGGGCTCTCAGCTCGCAGCTCGTCTCGCCCAGCTCCAGGGCCTTCCGGAATGTCCGCGTGGCCTTCTTGAGGGCGCCCCGTTCGAGAGCCATGGCACCGAGCGTGTTCAGTGCCTCGGCCGCGAGGACGTCGGCCCCCTGCTCCCGCGCCAACCGGTAGCTCCGCCGGCATATGGCCCGCGCTTGCGCGCACTCACCCCGGCGGTGGCGCGCCACCGCAAGGCCCCGCAGGGCCTCCACCAGCACTCGGCTTTCCCGTTGGGCCTCGGCCGCCGCGATCGCGCGTTCGTAGGACGAGATGGCCTGAGGGACGAGGCCTGCCTGCTCCTGGTCGCGCGCCTCGCGCAGCCAGTCGGCGCTGGCCCGTACCGTCACGGGCTCCCTGAGCAGGGCGACCGGGATCAGCCCGGCACTACCAGGCGATGGCATACTCCGAAAAGTGCTCTACCCATCCGGTAACGGTTTGGGTTGGCGGATTGTCCACGGAGAGCAGGAAGTAGAGAATCTCGAGCGCATCGTCAACATAGGCGACCCGCTTGGGGAGCAGGGATCCGAGCAGGTTGCAATTGGCGTAGCTCATCCTGAGCGACGCGGGCTGCCCGAACGCCAGGCCGCCAGGTTGGAACTGCACCCGGTTCACGGTGTCCGACGGCGCCACCGCCGTGATGACCACCACGCTGTCGAGCGCGCCCTCCGGAACGACGAGGCTGTGCAGCCCCACGACGAGCGTCCCTCCTTGGGGACCCACCGCCTGCGAGACCGAGTCAGAAGGAACCGGTGAGCACGTGAGCAGGCCGGCATTCTGCAGGGTCGACCCCAGCGAGGCTTCCGGCGACAGCCCCCCGGGACCCACCGCGAGGGGCGGGTTCTCCTGGCATCCCAGGAAGGCCGCGGTGGCTCCGGTCAGGAGCGTAAGCAGGACACGACGCGTCGTCATCACTTCGTGCTCCTTCTCCCTAGTTGCAGGTCCGAGAGATTGGACGGACTGATCCATGCGCCGCCGGAGACGGGTCCGTCCGGGTCCTCAAAACGAGCGACCCATGACGAGCCGGACTCGGGCCTCCCGCTACGCACCGCCGTGCTGGCACGCGCCAGGAGCTCGACCGGATCAACCGGCGAATAGGTGAAGTTTGAAACCGCGTCGTAGCCCGCCCGCAGCGTGGACCCGGGAATCAGCCCTTCGCGGCCGCCCACGCCAGCGGACAGCACCCGCCCCACGCGGAGCGCCATCTGGACGATGCCCGCTTCGTCGGTCCCGGGCGCGAGCACGGCGACTTCGTTGGACGTCAGGGCTCCCACCACATCAGACACCCGCGTGATGCGCGCCACCACGCTCGCCGCCCCGAGATCCGGGACCTCGGTTTCCAGCGCGAAGACCAGGCAGGCGAGCGCGCCGCGCCTTCGCGACATCAACGCGCCCAGCTCTCGGGCGCGGCGCGCCAACCCGATCCGGTTGTGGAGGCCGGTCACCGGGTCAACCAGGCCCTCCGCCAGCGCGAGATCCAGGTTACGCTTTGCCTGCAGGTAGCTCTGGACCTTGAGCGTGATTTCCCTCGGGTCGCGGGGGAAGCGGACGAAGTCCCACGCTCCGGCGCTCACTGCCGTGACTCGTTGCTCCGGGGACGGTCGGTCGGCGGTAATGATGAGGATCGGCACGTTGTGTCCGATCCGCGGATTGCGGCGCAATAACTCGCACGCCTCGACCACCCGCATGTCGGGCAGTTCTTCGCGCACCAGGATCAGGTCCGGCTGGAGGTCGTGGGCCCACTCAACCAACCGCGTGCCCGTCGGCACCTGGACCACGCCGCATCCCTGGGCATGAAGGAGATCGGCGAGTGTCGGCTCGGCCATTCCCCCGATCAGCACGAGGGCCGTGGCGTTGGCATGGGGCGTATCGGTGCCGGTTGAAGTCGTCATCCTGCTGGCACGACGTGCATCGGGCGTGCCCGGAGCCCCTGCGGCTTCGGCGCGCGCGGTGGGCCATTGTGCCCCATGTGGCGAGGTCCCGCTCCGGCCCTGCCATCGTCGTAACTGACGGTTGGAGTGGAGGTTACAGGTTGTTGTGAGGCCGGTCCCGCTCGCCGCCCGGAGGGTTTGCGCACGACGGGAGCCAGGGCGACTGCCTTATGATGATGCGCAGATCCTACAGAGACGGTGGCGCAAAGCAGCAGTCCGTGGCACCGGACCTACATGGCGATTACAGGAGCAGGCGTGGTTGCTCGGCTTCGCTGGCGCGAATGCCGAGGGGGGCCAGGGTCGAGCGGTAGGCTTCCTCCAATGCCGGGGGGACTTCCACCTGCTCCGCGCCGTAGAGCCTCCGGAGCATCGCCGCGTTCACGGCGGCCTGGCCCTGGTAGTGGTTGTTGGTGATCACGTAGGTTTCGCGCGCCCGCTCCGCCACCTGGTGAATCCGCTCGAGCCAGGGACTGAGCTCGTCGGCGTGGTACAGGTAGTCGTAACGCTCATGCGGCTCGGCCTCGTCCCGGAACCAGTTCTGGTAGTTCCGCCCGTGCAGGCGCACGTAGCCCACGGCCGCGGTGACCGCGGCACCGGGTTTGATGGAGTTCTTGAACACCGGCTGGTCAATGTTCACCACGCCCACGCCGCGCTCCGCCAGGGAGGCGTAGAATTCCGGCACGTTCCATGAGCTGTGCCGAACCTCCACGGCCAGCGGAAACTCGCCGAAGGCAGACAGCACGTCGTCGAGCCACTCGCGCGATTCCGGTGTCCGCTTGAACGACCACGGGAACTGGACCAGCACGCATCCCAGGGTGCCGGCGTCGGCCAGGGGCGTAAGACCGTCCCGCGCAAGAGCGACCTCGTCGCCAGACCACGCGGTCGCGCGCTCGTGGGTGAACCGCTGCCACAGCTTGGCGGTGAATCGAAAATGCTGGTTGTGCCCTACCCGCCTGGCCCAGCTCTTGGCGGATCTGGCGCTGGCCGGCCGGTAAAAGGTCGAATTGATCTCGATGGTGTCGAAGTACCGGGCGAGGTGTGCGAGCGGGTCAAAGCCCCTGGGCCGAGAAGCAGGGTATACCCGTCCCCACCAGTCTTGATAGTCCCAGCCGGCTACTCCAAAACGGATCACCGGCGCGCTATGCCACCGCGAGGAATCGGTTGGTCGCGCTCAAGATCGCCACCGCAGCCGAACGAGCGGGGTCTTCCTCCAAGGGTGAGAACCCCAGGAGTGAGCGCAGTTGCTGTTTGTGCTCCGCCTTGATCGAGACCATCACGCCGGGCTTGCCGAACGCTTCGAACGCGGAGACCTCCGCGAGCTCGAACGTCACCGGAAGGTGCTTCGCCTTCACCACCTGGCGTAGCGCGTCCAGCGTGGCCTGGCTCGCCGCACGAAGCTCGTTGTCCAACCCCGTCGGTCCGTCCGCCGTCGCCACGTAGCTGCCGCCCGACGGGAGATCCAGTCTGACGCGCACTCGACATTTGTTCCCTGTCAGCGGGATGCGCTGCGCGCCGTAGAATTGGACGCGCTCCCCCGTTTGGTGGTGCACCAGCTTCATGCCCGGATCCCTTCGGGTCGTCTGGCCGCCTGGGACTCAGGACAACTCGAGCACTCGATTGGTTGCGCTCAGTACCGCCAATGCCCCGGCTGTTGCGGCGTCCTCATGGACCTCACAGACACCGAACAGCGCAAAGGTCTGCCCCCGATACGTAGCCGATACGGACGCCACGACGATCTCTCGCCCGAACATCTTGACGCGCTCGATGTCCTCCACCTTCACCTCCGCATTGTCCGTGCCCGCGGCAGTCACCACGGCGGCGGCGGCGGCTTCGGCGCCGGCTCGGAGGAGGTCCACCTCGGCGGACGGCCGTTCCGCCTTGCCCACATAGCTGCCGTCGTCCGGGCGCAGCAACTCCACGCTGACGCGACGAACGCCGGCATCCTGCTCGGTGTTGGATTTGACGAACCGGATCCGCCGGGGGAGCCACCCTTTCATGTGGCGGAATATGGGGCTATTGGCGGGGGGTGGCTAGCGACGACTGGGGCCCACTCACCACCAGGACCAGAATTCCACCCGGATGAATCGCCGGAACCGGCGAGTCAGCACCTCAATGGCCCGCCGGTCTCCGGCGTGGATCCGGGCATAGCCCGTCATCTTGGGCCTCAGCACGTTGTCCGTATTGGGAAGGTCTACCTCCACTCGCACCTCGCGCTCGGCCCGCCAGCCACTGTCCGCAGCGGCCGGGGCAATGCGGGTGACCGTGCCTAAGAAAGTGCGGTTGGGGTAGGCGCGCAGGCGCAGCGACGTCCGTTGCCCCAATTGAACCTCTCCAATGTCCCGCTCGGAGACCCTGATCTCCGCGGTGAGGTGATCCACCGTGTGGACTTCGGCGACGAGGTCGCCCGGCTTCACGTACTCCCCGAGCTTCTCCCATACCCGAGGGGTCGTGACCACGCCAGCGTGGGGTGCCGTGAGCACCAGCCGGGCGATTTCCCCTTCGAGCCGCTGCCGTTCGGCCTCGGCCCGCGCAACTTCCTGCGCCATCGCCGCGATGGCCTCGGGCCGGTTGCCGGCCTCGATCACCTTGAGGCGCCCGCGCTCCTGCTCCAACTCCTTGGCCAGCACGGCGAGCTGCTCCTCGGCGCGCTCCAACTCGGCCCGCGACACGAACTCCTTCGCGGCGAGGCCGCGCGCACGCTCCGCCTCCGTCTGCGCGTACCGCAGCCGTTCTTCCGCCTTCGCCACAGCCAGCCGCGCCAGGGCGATTTCCTCGCGCCGCGGGCCCGCCCGCAGCAGGCGGAGCTGCGCCTCCTTCTCCCCCATCTCCGCTTCCACCGCGCTCAGGCGGGCCCGATGGTCGTGCTCTCCCAGGCGCGCCAGGGTGTCCCCCGCTTTCACCCGGTCTCCCTCCTCCACGAACACCTGCTCCACCACGCCCTCCACCGTGGCCCGCACGTCCGCGTTCCGGGCCGGCAGCAGATCCACCGGACCTCCCACGCGGAGCGGCATAGGGGCCACGAACGCCAGAACGAGCAGGGCACCGGCGAGCAACATCCAGGTCGCCCGACGCCTCCCCTTGGACGGCACAGTGCCGTCGGTCGGCGCCGTGGTGCCACTGCCCGTTCCCGCGTTTCCCAACAGACGTCGCAGCGGCTGGGGGAACACCAATCCCAAGAAGACCGTGAACAGGCCGAACCCCATGGCCTGGTATTGCTCCGTCAGGTAGCCGCCGATGCCGAGCACGATCTGGGCCAGAAACCAGTACGAGAAGGCAAAGGCGACCAGGCCGTACGTCACGAAAATCGCCCGCTCGCGGGCCGAGGCCTCCAGCTGGGCCGAGCCCTGGATCGCGCCCGTCAGGCGCTTCCATTGATGGCCCAGGTAGGCGAACGCGCGGGGCCGCAGGTTGGCCACGTCGAGCAGGTCACTCAGCAGGTAGTAGCCGTCCAGCTTGATCAGCGGGTTCAAGTTGAAGAACTGCTTGATGGCGGACGTGGCCATCACGATCAGCGCCAGGCCACTCACCCAGGTCCCCGGCTCGACCACCCTCCACACCACGGTTGCAACTGCCCACACGAACAGCTCGAAGAAGGCTCCGGCGGCCGTGACCCACAGCCGGTGCGACTTCTTGGGGAACAGCCAGGCGTCGCTTATGTTGCAGTAGAAGGCCGGTTGGAAGTAGATGAGCATGAAGCCCATCTCGTGGACCTTCCCCCCGAAGTGCTTGCAGGTCAATCCGTGAGCGAACTCGTGCAGGGTGACGACAGACAGGACGGTGATCCAGGCGAAGAACAGGCTCTGGAAGTTCCACAGCCCGGCCAGATCCCGCATGATCGCCGCTTGGCTGGACGCGACGGTCACGACGGCCCACAGAATGAGCGCCACCGCCACGACCACGAAATACGGCGTGAAGAAGAACCTCAGACGGCCGATCAGCCGGTCCAGCAACCGGTCGGGATCGAACGCCCGGAACCGGAGATACAGCGGGGTGCCGCGGACGAAGCCCTGCTTGGGCGGCGGGGGCGCCGAAGGGTCCTCCATCAAGCCCTGTCGCCGGAGCTGGGCCACGAACGCTTCGAGAGAGCTGGCGTCGACCTCGAGGTCCAGTTCCGCCGCGAGGGCCGGCGCCAGCTCCGTAAGCGGCGTCGCTCCGTCCAGGCGACGAGCGACCGCGTATTCGGCTTCTCGAAGCCGATAGTAGCGCCCCGTACGGGGATCTTTGAGGACAAAGCGCGGCCCTTCGGGTGTTTCCACCCGGCTGACCACCAGATCCGTCCGGAGCGTCGGATGACCACTGTCCTGCATGGTGTAGCCCCCGGCTCGCCCATGGGCCCCGGAGCTTCCGGGGAGGGAGCGCCGCCTGCTCCCGGAATCAGGATTCGCTGCCTTCCGGGTTCGTGTCGGTTGCTCCCGTGAGGAAGAGCCACGGCAGCGGCCGTGGCCCTTCCGATACCACGGTCAGTTACGGCTGCACGGGCTCGGGCGAACTCCCGTTCGACACCGCGTTCCCGTTGCCGTTGCCGGCACTGCCGGAGCCGCTGGCCCCGGGCGCCGTTACGGAACCCGGAGCGATGCGCTCCTCGAGCTCCTCGATCTTCAGCGTGATGCTGTTCATGGATCCACCTCAGGTCAGATGGTCTTGCTACAAATGCGAGCAGGGTCGCCTGGGGTAGCCCTGACGACCCTTCTCGCAACCACTCACTACCGGCCGGGCTCCGGCTCGGGCTTGGAGCCGCCCGAGACTTCCGTCCCGTGGCCGTTGCTGTTGCTGGTGCCGGTTCCGGGAGTGCCCCCGATACCGTCAGGAGCGATGCGCTCTTCGAGTTGCTCCAGCTTCAGGGTGATCATGACTGCACCTCATGATGGATGGTGAAAACACGCCCCGCCCCTCTGGCGGGGCGCGCTTCCGTTACTGGGATGACTCAGCTCCCAGTGGACACTTCACCGGTTGCCGCCCACTCCCGTGGACGCGTGTCGCGCGCATGGTGGTCGACCTCCTTGCAACCGTGGTGATTGGACTACTTGCCCAGCGTCGTCTGGGCCACCGCTTTGCTCCGGTCAGTACATGGCACTTCCGCGTGCGGTTAGGCCGTAGCAGCGTGCGTGCCAGGTGGCGTGAAACGGATCGTCTGAGCACTTGAACCTGTTGGCGCTCGGTGAGTTGGATTCTTTCGACGAACTCGGAAGCACTGCCGCGGCTAGAATAAGGCGTTGGTATAGGGCAACACCTGATGCGCAGGTGAGCGACAGGGAGAGTTCAGCCTCGAGCACTCGGCACCAGTGCGGTGCGGCCCGACGTGCCGAGCCTCGTTCGACACGTGTCATCCGCTCGTCAACTGTCCGTCATTTGTCTTCAGCCGTTACCTGATCCAGCGCCACGCAGTCTCTTTGTTGGCGCCACCCAAGGCCGTCCGACCATGGTTGATTCCCTGCTGACTGACGCTCCTGTCGTTCCCGCCGTGAAACCGGCGACGACGTCCCGAACACACGTTCTGGCCGTGTGCGTTGATGTGGCCATGGTGCAATCCCTCCTGCCGTGGCGACCAGCTGCCGCGCTTGAGGTGGAAACCGCGAACGATTTCCTGTCCGCCGTAGAGCGGCTGCTTGGGGAGGAGTGGGACGTGGTGGTGGCCGCCGTTGGAGACCCAATCGAGAGTGATTTGCGTCCCTGGCTCGAAGCGCTGGAGGAGGCACGGGGACATCCTCGGTTCATCGCCCTGGTCAAGCAGTCATCCGGCGTGCCAGCGG
>DATECF010000174.1:0-16381 GCA_035287045.1 Gemmatimonadales bacterium
GGTAACGGATTCCCGGGAGCCGTCCCGGCGATCGCCCCAATCGCGTACCCGGTCGCCGGCGTACCGCCCGAACAGCACCAGCTCCTCGCCGGCAAACAAGTCCGGCAACCGCTGGGGATAAAGCTCGGTGAGCCGCAACGGAGCTTCCGCGATCTCCAGGTCCGTCAGCACCGGGTGGCTGATCTTGGTGACCAATCGCCCCAGGGCTTCCTCCACGTCCTCGTTGGGCTGGACGTACTGGGTGCTCCCGCGGCCCGCCGCGCTCAGGCGGTCCAGCAAGTAGGTGTTCACGTCATACCCCACACCAAAGGCAAACACCCGCTGATTGCTTCGCCCACGCTCGGCCAGGTGGGCCAGGCGCTCGGGGTTCTGCTCGCCCACGGAGGGCAAACCGTCGGTCAGGAACAACACCACGTTGAGCCGCTCGGGATCGCCGGACAGACGGAAGGCCTCGTCCAGTGCGCCCTGGATGTTGGTGCCGCCGCTGGCATTGAGGCCGTCCACCCACCGGCGGGCGCGCGACACTTCGTCGCTGGTCGCGCGGGTCCAGCCGCGCTCGTAGGTCGAAACCGTGCTGCTGAAGGCGGCCAGCCGGAACCGATCCTGCCCGCGGAGCGAGCCAAGCAGCTGATTCAGGGCCCGCCTGGCCTGATCCATCTTGCTGCCGGACATGGAGCCGGAGACGTCCAGCACCACGGTCACGTCGCGGGGAACGCTGGCGGCGTCGGTCGAACCGGGTACCACCGTCAGCATGAAGTAGCCGGCTTCGCCGTTGGGCCGGTGCGTTACCACGCTCAGGCCCACGAGGCGTTCGGCCAGGGGCAGCAGGACGGTAAGATCGCCGGTCAACTCGTTGGCCGGGCGGACCACCAGACGCCCGCCGTCCCGGTCCACCCGCAGCTCGTGGGTGGGCGAGAAGGGATCCCGGAACATGGCACCGGAGTCGGCCACCATGCGGAAGGCCATGGCCACATTTTCCGGCGTCCGGACCGGGCCCTGGGCGCCTTCCACGTTGCGCGGCACGCCGCCGTAGCGGCCGCCGGCCGCGTAGCGGAACTGGTAGGCGTCTCCCAGGCGGGGCATCATCTGGGTGTAGCGAAGGGTGATGCGCCGAGTTTCGCCGGGATTGATGGGAAACACCCGGGCCCGGATGAGCCCGTGGCCGGCCAGCTCGATCAGCGCCGGGTCTTTCTTGCGTCGGACGATCTCTTCATAGATGGCCCGCGCGCGCTGCGCGTCCATCGTTTCGCCGCGTAGCTCCTGATCGCCCTGGAACAGGGAGTAATTACTGAATACCGCTTCGCCCGGCAGGGGATAGATGTAATCGCCCTCGCCCAGGCCACCACCTTGGTTCCGGAACCACTCTTCGACCTCGATCTGGGCCACTCTGCCCACGATCCTCACATTCACCTCGCCCCGGACCTTCACGATGCCGAATTGGGGCCGCCCGGGGGGCGGCTCGATCCAGCCCTGCGCGGCCGCCGGGGCGGCGAACGCGGTGCTCAGCATGAACAGCGCCAGGTACCTCATACCGTCCTCGTTGTGGGATGTCTGATCAAGAGGACGTTTGAGGTTGGCGGACTTGCACACCGACGGCGTTGCCTTGGTCATGGGGGCGCTTCATGTTGCCCCAACACGTTGTGAACGGCGGACATGCGAGGACATGGATCTCGACGTCGGCAACGGCGCGATCCAGGCCGGGAATGAGGGTTCCGAAGCCCGGAACGGGTGTTTTGAAGCTGGGAATGAGCCTTTCGAAGCTTGAAATGGGTCTTTCGATGCTTCAAAATCGGCCAACCGACTGGGCCGTTTCCGGCTTCGAAAGGGCTAATTCCAGGCTCATTGAGGCCGCGCCGTCAGTCTCTCCAGCTCCCTCGCCGCCCGCTCCCGCAGCGTCACCCCGCCGCCGTCGGCATTGATCAGAAGCTGCACCAGCTCGGCGTAGGTGTTGCGGGCGAGCGCGGTGTCGCCCAGGGCCAGCGCCACGTCGGCCCGGACGTGGAGGACCTCGGGCCAGGCCGCTTGATCCACGAACGCGGCGATGCGCACGAAGCTCTCGGACGCGTCCAGGGCTTCCCGGGGGCGGCCACTCCTGGCCGCCAGGCGGGCACGGGTGAGACGCAGCGGCCACAGCGAAGCCGCCAGGGCAAACGGTACCTGCTCGATGCTGAATCGCCGCGTCGCCCGCCGCCAGGTCGCCAGCGCGCCCGCGGTATCGCCGGCCACCACTCGCTCGCGGGCCTCCAGATCGTCCACCAGGCTCTGGTGCATGGGCAGGGGATCCGCCTCGGCGTGCAAGTACTGGCGGAGATGTTGGGTCAGGTCGGCGGCGAGATCGGCGTCGCGTCCCGTGAACCAGCGGGCCGCCAGCCATTGATCCACAATCGAGTCGTCGCGCGCCACCGCCAACCGGCGGGCGGCGGCGTCCACGGTGGCGTCCCCGGCCAGGTCCGGCAGCGCCGTGGTGCCGCCCAGGACCAACCACCGGTCCAGCTCCACCCGAGGCACGCCCATCCGGCCCGCCTCGGCCAGGAAGGTCCGGGCCGAGGTCTCCCGGCCTGAACCGAGCAACGTGGCCAGGCGCATGCGGAAGGCGCGGGCCTTTTCGTCCCGGCCCACGGCCTGGTTCCACAGCACGTCCACCGCCCGCTGGCCTACCGATCGCTCAGCCGGACTCCGGCCAAACTCGCTGGCCACGAAGGCGAGGTTCTCCAGGAACGTGCGGGAGCGATTGGGGAACGAGCGAATGACGCGTCCCGCCAGCTCGGGTCGGAACATCAAGGTATCGCCCGCCCGCACCAGCTCCGCCAACACCGAAGTGCTGTCAATCTGGAGATAGCGGCGCATATGGGTGCGCGCCGCGTCATCGTCATCCCGCGCGATCGCCAGCGTGACGAGGTGGGCTACGGGCGCGGCGAAGGCCGGATCGAGCTGGGCTGCCTGGCCGAAGGCGGCTTCGGCTTCCGACAACGGCGTGCCCAGGAGCGGCGCGAAATGGAACTGCAGCTCGCCCATGGCGAACCAGGCGTCCACGGCGTTGGGATACCGTGCCACTAGATCGCGCATGGCCCGCTCCGCCAGCTCCACGTCTCCGCGACGGATCAGGACTTCGTAGGCGTCGAGCAGTTGTCGCGAGACGGGATCCAGCCGCTCCCGGAAGGTCCCGGCCGCCCGCAGGGCGGAGCGGATCTGGGCCTCGCCGGGATTGAGCTGCACCAGCGCCAGCATGCGCTTGTAGTGGGCGGGCGCATAGGCCGAGTCCATCTCGATGACCCGATCAAACCGCTCCACCGCGCGGTCATAATCCCCGCGACGGAAGTCGCGGTCGCCCTGGAAGTAGGCCGAAATCGCCGGCAGGCCCCGGGGCAGGGAAGGGGTGGCCCAGCCGCTCCGCTCGCGGGCAATCCGCTCAGCGAAGGCCTTGACCACGAGAGAGGAAACCAGCGCATGGAGGCTGTCCGCGGGACCGGCCGTGTCCGCGCTGGCTACGACTTCGCGGCGAATCGCGTCATGCACCTGGATGCTCAACCGTAGCTCGTCCGCCGTGGCATCGCCGCGTCCCACCACGGCGAGGGCCGCGCCCATGCCGGCCGCCAGCGCGAGCGAGGAGTCGAGCCCCAGGGTCTCCTCGCCCGTGCGCCGGGCCAGCTCGCGACGCACCAACCCGGCGGACAGCACGCGATAGTCGGGCAACAGCTCCAGCTGCCAGGTCAGCGCCTGTGGCAGGACCGAGTCAAGGTTCAGGCCGCTCGCCGTGCCGGTGGTGTAAAAGGGCAGCACCGCCACGACCGGCTCGCTGCTCGCCGGAGCGGCGGAGTCGCGAAGCGCAACCCAGCCCGCCAGCCCGGCCGCGGCCAGCGCCGCGACCGCGGTCCACGGCTGGAGGGTGCCTCGGCGATCGGCCTGGTCCAGCAGGTCGAGCCACGCGTCCACCGTGGCCGGCCGCTGATCCCGCGCCGCGGCGAGGGGCGCCATCAGCACGTCGGCGACGCGGCGGCCGAGATCGGGCCGCCGGGAGCGGAGCTCAGCCGCCAGCCGCGGCGGCGCCATCACCACGTCCGGCAGGGTTCCCGTGAGGGCCTCGAACGCGACGGCCGCGAGGGCGTACAAATCGGCCCGCGCGTCCACCTCGCCCCGGCCAACCGCTTGCTCGGGGGCCATGTACGCCGGCGTCCCCACCGCGACGCCGCTCTGGGTGATCTCTGTGTCCCCTACGAGATCCGCCCGGGCCACGCCGAAATCGGTGACCAGCCAGCGTCCCGTGGGTTCCTCCAGGAGGATGTTGGAAGGTTTGATGTCGCGGTGGACCACTCCCCGCGCGTGGGCGAAGGACAACGCGCTGCCCACCTGGCGCAACAGTTCCCGGAGCGAGGTGTAGTCCAGCGGTCCGTTCCGCGCCAGGTGCTGCTCCAGGGTCTCTCCCTCGATGAGCGGCATCACCAGGTAGGCCACGTCTTCCTGGGCATCGAACTCGAACACCTGGACGATGTGCGGATGGGAAAGGTGCGCGGCCAGCGCGGCCTCGCGCCGGAACCGGGCCATCCGGACCGTGCTCGTGGCCACGTCCTGCGGCAACACCTTGATGGCGACCTTGGAGCCCAGCTTCCGGTGGCGTCCGACGAACACCGCCCCCATGCCGCCCGAGGCGAGCAGGCGTTCGACCGTGTACCGCCCGCCCGTCAGGGTCTCGATCTGCTCCGGTGTCGGCGTGATCACGATAGGTCCATGCCGTTATGCCGTCATGCCGTTATGCCGTCATGCCGTTTTGCCGTCATGCCGTCTTGCGTAATCAGCCGGCACCCCGGATGTCCCTCGTCGTCCGGGCCCAGGTCCGGCCACTCCGAGCACACGTAGGGCTTGGCGGGCTCCCCGTCTGGGCGAACCCGATCGTGGAGCGCGCAGCCGATCCCGTCATCCTCCAGATAGCCGCACGCCGAGATGACCTCGCACTCGAGGATCTCTTCGTTGACCCGCTCCGTCTTGCACAAATACGGCGCTCGGCGGGCGAGCAGTAGTGCCTCCAAATGCTCCGAGCGCCGCTCGTACGCCGGAGCCAGGACTTCGAGCGTCAGGTCCCGGCAGCAGGCGGCCCCGCGGGCGTTATCCGCCGTCCGGCAGGGCGCGCCGACGCACGGGTTGCCGCCGTTCTGGACTACCGGAAGGGCCCGGGGCCGGGGTGTCCGGGGCTTGAGATCCAGGCGGCGTTCCCGCCCGCGGTGGACCAGCGTCAGGGTGCCGTCGGGGTGCCGGCGCCGGCGCGGTCCGGCGGGCTGGCTGGTGGGTGGCAGGCAGCCGGTAAAGCCATGCGCTCGGCACCGCACCCTGCCTGCCTCACGACCATCCGTCCCCCCGCGTCTCCACGCATTGCCCTCCGTCTCCAGGAACTTGCAGGCGACATGCACCACCGCATCCACCAGCACCCGCCGTCCGCGCACATAGGGCGTGCCGAAGGAAATGCGCTGGCCGTGGCCCAGCAGCCACGTGGCCAGGGCGTCACGGGTGGCCCCGTCGTCCTCGAGGTCGGCGACGCTCAGCGTTACGGGCAGATCGCGGCAGTGGCCGCCCAGGCTTCGGCACGCAGGAGCACGCGCCGCCTCCCGCGCGGGTTGGGCTGATTTCGGGGCCGGCGTCCTGATGGACACTTGATGATCGAGTTTCGTTGAGGTGGAGACGGAAGTTCTGGCCTCAACCAACAGAAGGCAAGGGAATTCAGCGGACCTTCCACGAGGGCGGAGCGACACTACATTTGGGCACGGGTTCATCCACTATCCACAGGAGGCTGCAGGCTATGCGACATTTCATCGCGGCGCTGGGCATCACGGCGCTCGCGTGTGGCGGGGGCGAGCAGACGGGCCAGCAGGCTCAGCAGGCAGCTCCCCCGGCGGGTGGTCAGCCGGCGGCCGCGGCTGCGGCCGCGACCGGCACGGTCCATGAAGTCAAGATGGAACTTCGGGACGGCCAGTACATCTACGACCCCGTCCAGCTCACGATCAAGGTCGGCGACGCGGTGCGGTGGATCAACATCAGCGGCGGACCGCACAACGTGGCGTTCTACCAGGACAAGATCCCGGCCGGCGCGGCGGACGTGCTCAATGCCGCCATGGCGAGCCGGTTGGGACCGCTGAACGGCCCCCTGATGACGGATTCGCTCGCGGCCTATCAGGTCTCGTTCGTCGGCGCTCCCGCGGGGAAGTATGACTATTTCTGTCTCCCGCACGAAGCGCTGGGCATGAAGGCGTCGCTCACGCTCCAGCCGTAGGGGGGCGGCGACGGCACTCCTGGGCCGCTCGTGCCACCGGCGCGGGCGGCCCTATCTTTATGCCGCCATGCCGTTATGCCGTCATGCCGTCATGCCGTCATGCCGTGATGCCATTATTCGCTCATGACGATTGAGCTACGCTGCCTGGGGCCCCTGGAGGTGCGAGTGGACGGCGGGCCGCCCCCGGCTGAGCTGCTGTGGCGCAAGCACCTCGCGCTGCTCGTGTACCTGGCGCGATCCCCCCGCGGGCGGGCCCGGGAGCATCTCATGGGTCTGCTCTGGCCCGAGAAGGACCAGGACAAGGCACGCCATTCGCTGAACGAAGCCCTCAGGGTCTTGCGGCGCGCGTTGGGGGAGGCCCTCGTCACCGAAGGGGATATCGTCCGGATCGAGGAGGGGGCAATCGCGACGGATCTCGAAGGTCCCAATCCGCCGCCGGCCCCCGGACCGTTCCTCGAAGGCTTCGTGGTGGCCGATGCTCCGGAGTTCGAGGATTGGCTGGCCCGCGAGCGACAAACCCTGCGCGCGGGCTCGCTCGGGGCCTTGAGCCGCTCGGCCGAGCACGCCCTCGCGGAGGGCGACCTGCGGACCGCCCGAGTGACCGCCGAGCGGGCCCTGGCCCTCGACCCCCAGCACGAGCCGGCGCTGCGGGCTCTGATGCGCGCTTACGCGCTGGACGGCGTGCGCCAGCTGGCGCTGGAAGCCTACGAGCGGACCAGGGGCCTCCTGGAGCGAGACCTCGGGGCGCAGCCGGATGCCGCCACCCAGGACCTGGCCCGCCGGCTGCGCGCCGGGGACGTGGTGCGGATCGGCGCGCCGGTCCAGCGCCCGGAGCAAATGCCCCCGTTCGTTGGCATGGGGCGCCCACTGTTGGCCCGTCTCAATGCGCTATGGGATGAAGCCGCATCCGGCGCTCGCATCGCCGTGGTGCGGGGTGATCCCGGGACCGGGAAGACCCGCCTGCTGGACGAGCTGGCGGCCCGCGTCCGGCTGGACGGAGCCGTGGTGGCATACGCCCGGGCGCTGGAAGGGGACGACCCGGAGAGTTTGGTCACCGCCTGGCTCAAGGGTGGCCTGGCGGTGCCGGAACTGGCGTCGGCGCCCCCAGCGGCGCTGGCGGCGCTGACGGCCCTCGACCCCGACCTGGGCGTGACGTTCCCCGGGGCCCGCGGCGCGACGCCCCTGACCCTGGCCGACGCGCTCACGACCGCGGTCGCGGCGATCGCCGCCGAGCGCCGCGTCCTGCTGGTGCTGGACGATGCCCATCGGGCGGAGGCGACCACGCTGAGCGCGGTGGGGCGGCTGGTCCAGCGGGGCGGATCGGCGCCTCTGCTGGTGATGCTGGCCGCGCCGCTCGCCGGCGCGGCAGCCCCTGCGGCCCCTCCCGCCTCTGCGGCCCTTGATTCCCTGAGCGAGCGCATCGGCCGCGACCTGCGGGGCGGCGAGCTCCACACCGGGCTCCTGGCAGAGCCGGACGTGGCCGAGTTCGCCGCGTGGGCGGTGCCGGCGTATACCGCCCCCCAACGCGAGCGCCTGGTCCGGCGCGTCATGGCCGACACCGCCGGCAACCCGTTCTTGGTGGCCGCCCTCATGCTCGCCCTGCGGGCGGGCCTCAACGTCTCCCCGGGTGAGGGCGCGGCCTGGCCGGCGGCGCGTCACACGCTGGACGACACGCTCCCCAGCCAGTTGCCGCCGGCGGTGTCGGCGGCGCTCCGGCTACGATTCCGAGCGCTCAGCGCGCCGGCCCAAAAAGTGCTGGCCGCGCTCGCGGTGCTCGGGGGCCGTACCGAGGCGTCGGTGCTCGCCCGCGCCGCAGAGGTCCCGTCCGGGGATGTCGAGCGCGTCTTGGACGAGCTCGAATGGGAACGGTGGATTCAGGGCGACGCCCACGGCTACGGCTTTGTGACGCGGCTGGCGCGGGACGTCATCCTGGCCGACATGGTGACCGGAGGCGAGCAGCGTCGCATCCGGGAACGGGCCAAGTGAGGGCTTCGCACCGGGGACGCTCCCCCTTATTATTGAGGCCTGCACCCTGAACCCTCGGGCTTAAGTCGTAGAGATGCCATCATGCTGCTGCTGCTAGGATTCCTGGCTGGCGCGGTACCCCTGCAGGGGCAGGGGCCCACCATTCAGTTACGGGACGACGAAGCGCGAAACGTCTTCCTGGTCACGGTCGGTCCTCTGGAGATGCCGGCCAGTCACGGCGCCGATCACGAGTCGCACGCGGGGGTGTTCCCGCCCGTCACCAGCGTGCAGGTGCCGCGGGCCAGCTACCTCTACGGCTTTGACTACGAAGTCCGGGATGGCGCCGGCCGGCTGCTGCCGCGCGACCTCCTGCATCACGTGAACATCGCCGATCCCACGCACCGGGAGCTGTTCCTGCCGATCGCCCACCGAGTGTTCGCCATCGGGCGGGAGACCGGCGCGCAGTCCATGCCCCGGATGCTCCTGGGCCACCCCCTGACGGAAGGCCAGGAGCTGCTGGTGTCGGCGATGATGCACAACCCGACCCACGAGAGTTATGCCGGCGTGACGCTCACGCTGCTCTTGAAGTATGTCCCCGCGTCACGTCCCTGGCCGCTCTTCCGGGTGTACACCTGGCAGATGGACGTGGCCTTCCCGGCGGGCGACAAATCGTTCGACCTGCCGCCCGGGCCCTTCTCGCGCTCCTACGAAGCGCGGCCGTCGGTCCCCGGACGGCTCATGGTGATCGCCGGGCACCTGCATCCCTATGCCACCTCGATCCGCTTCGAAGACGTGACGGCCGGGAAGTTGATCTGGGAGGGGAAGCCCATTGGCCGATCGGCGGGCGAGCTCGAGGGCGTCACCATGGGCAGGCTCTATCGGAAGCTGGGCGTCAAGATCGAGCCGGACCACACCTATCGTGTGACCGTCAGCTACGACAACCCCACGGACCGGGTGATCCCGGACGGCGGCATGGGCGTCGTCGGCGGCTTATTCCTGCCCGCAGGCGACGTCGAGTGGCCCGCAGCCGACCCCACGGACGAGCTGTATCGCCTGGACCTGATGCACTACCGGCGGGAGTTGACGGGGAAATACGCCGACCTGCTCGCGGCATTCAAGGGGAGCACGGTGGACGGCGAGTCCCCGGTCACGCACCGGCACTAGGTCGTCCGACGCCGGCGGCCTAACACGGCACGCAGGTGGGTTCCTCCAGGCGCTTTGGTACGACGCGGACTCGACGCTCGGGCGCGATTGGGCAGGGCGATGCGAGGGGCGGTGGGTCCCGGAGGGAGCGTTAGTCCCGGCGGCCTCGGCGCACGATCGCCCAGGCCGTGACACCCACCAGCAACCCTGCCGACGCGTCCACCGCGTAGTGCATCTGGCAATACACTGTTCCCACCGCCAGCAGGGCCGACAGGACCGCACAGACCCAGCCGAGCGGACGCCAGTGACTGAACGCCGCCAGGGTCGCCGCCACGGTGGCGCCCACGTGCGATGACGGAAACGCCGCGCCGAACGACGAGCCCTGCGCCAGGGTGCCGTACACCAGTTGGGCGCTCCACACCTCGCGGACCGGCCCCGTGGGGTGGGGGAAGGTGTAGTTGGGCCCCGCGACTGGGAACACAACGAACCACACGTAGCAGATCACGAAGGCGACCATGGTCGTATACATCACGTGACGGGCGCCGTCACGCTGGCCCTTGAGCCCAAGGAGCATGGGGGCCAGAACGACCACGACGTAGTAGGCGAAGTACGCCAGATGGAGCAGCCCCGACCAAAAGACCGACGGAGAGCGCCGGATCCACTCGTAGGATACCTGCCCCCCGAACACGGCCGCCTCCCACCCCTGCACCACCCGATCGTTCGCCAGCACCTGGTCCCATCCCACCTGCGCGTTGAGCACGCCGAAGGTGGTGTAGAAGGGCAGCAGCATGATCAGGGGGTAGAAGTCATGCACCAGGCGGGCGACGGGACGCTCCCGCCCGGGGCCCGCGCACAGGAGCAGCAGCGTGGCGAACAAGGCGTGCATGACCAGGACCCAGACGGTGTCGTTCTCCAGGATGGCGCCGCGATAGAGAATAACGACGCTGACGAAGCCGACGTACGCGAGCAGGAGCCGGTCAACGCTCCTCAGAGCCAGCCGTGATTGGCGTACCATTGGGCGGTGCCGGGCAGGCCGGCTCGAAGGTCTATGGCGGCGTGCCACCCGGCGTCCCGGGTCAGCGCCGCCGGGGTGCACGTCCAGGCTTCGGCCAGCAACTCGGCCGCTTTGTCGCGCGAGAGGAGGGTGGCCTTGCCCGCCACCCGCGCAGCCGTTCCCAGCAACCAGAGGATTGCGACCGTGAACCGGGCGGGTATCGGGACGAATCGGGGCGGGCCGGGCGGCTTGCCCAGCGCGGCGCGCGCGGCCGCGAAGATGGCGGTCATGGCGTCCCGCCAGGTCGCGATTTCCGGATGACAGGCGAAGTAGGTGCGCCCCTCGCAGGCCGGCGCCGTGGCCGCAATGATGGCGCGGGCCAGATCCTCCACGTGAATGAATGACAATTCCTGGTCCGGCTCGCCGTACGCCGGTATCGCGCCCAGTCGCGCGAAGCGGAAGGCCCGCAAGGTCTCCGTGTCGCGCGGACCGTAGACCGTGGGCGGGCGCACAATGGTCCATGGGACGGCGCCCGATCGCACCGCGTCTTCACCGGCGAGTTTGCTGCGCCCGTACTCGCTGACCGGGCGCGGCGGCTGACGCTCGTCGAGCGGGCTCCCGCGGCGCGTCGGTCCGGCGGCGGAGAGGCTGCTCAGGTAGACGAATCGGCGGAGCCCGGGCGCCAGGCGGTGCGCCGTCTCCACCAGCCGGGCGGTGGCTCCGGCGTTGACCGCGTGGAACTCCTCACGGCTCCTGGCGGCGATGAGCCCGGCGACGTGTACGATGACGTCCGCCCCGCGGCAACCCTCATCCAGCGCGTCCGGCGTGAAGAGATTGCCCTCGATCAGCCGGAGCGGACGCTCGCCGAACAGCCGGGCGGCCTTGGCGGGGTCGCGCACCAGGCACACGACGTCGTGGCCGTCCTGCAACAAGGCCTCCACCAGGTGCGAACCCACGAATCCGGTAGCCCCGGTGACGAAGGCTCTCACAACGGGCGGTCGTAGAGGCGAAGGGTCTTGTACTGGCGGAACCCGAGCTGCTCGGCGGCGTTGATCATCGCCACGTTCTCTTCGAGGATCCAACCGGCTTCTCCCCAGTAGTATCCCAACGCGTTGCCCTTTTCCCAGATCCAGTGGTACATCAGGGCGTCGGCGCCGCTCTTGCGATACTCCTTGAGCACGCCCAACAACAGGATCCGCACGCGGTCGATCTTCCGCGCGGCCCAGAGGACCTTCAGGATGCCGGGGAACAGCCGGCCCGAGGGGTTCCGCTTGAGGGCCACGTTGAGGTCGGGGAGCGCCGCGCCGAATCCGATGACCTCGCCGTTCCGCTCCGCGAACACCACCAGGTCCGGCACGATCACGGGCTTCAGCTGCTTGGCGAGATGGTCAATCTCGGCGTCGGTCAGGGGAACGAAGCCCCAGTTCTTCTCCCACGCCGCGTTGTACACCCGCTTGACGCGCTCGATTTCCTCATCGAAACGCTTCATGTCCAGCCGGCGCAGCTTGATGTGCTTGCGCTCCGCCAACAGTTGCGCGCCCCGGACCAGGCGTTCGGGCAGGGTGGGGTTGGTGGATTGGTACTGGAACAGGTCCCGGGCTTTGACGAAGCCGGCACGCTCCACCAGCTGCACGTAGTACGGCGGATTATGGGGATTGAGCAGCGTGGGTGGCGTATCGAAGCCCTCCACCAGCAGGCCGCACTCGTCGTTGGTGGAGAACGACGCCGGGCCTCGCATCACCGTCAGGCCGCGAGCCGTGAGCCAAGCGCCGGCGGCCGCGAACAGGGCGTCCGCGACGTCCTGGTCGTCCACGCATTCGAAGAACCCGAAGAACCCGGTGGAATCGCCGTGGAAGTCGGTGTGCGCGCGGTTGTGAATCGCGGCGATCCTGCCCACCACCACCTCCCGCCCCGCTAGAAAGTACTCCGCCGCTGAGTGCCGGAAAAACGGATTCTTCTCGCGGGAGAGGAGTTTCCTGATGTCCATACGCAACGGGGGGACCCAGAGCGGGTCCCCTCGGTGCAGATGGTACGGGAAGGCGATGAACCGGTTGAGGTCGGCGGCCGTCCGAACCGGCCGCACGACCACGCCACCGGTCACATGACCCCCATCTCCTTGCCCAGCTTCGCGAAAGTCTCCAGGGCGAAGTCAATCTGGTCCGGCGTATGGGTGGCCATGAGGCTGGTGCGCAGGCGGCACTCCGACGGCGGCACCGCGGGCGGAACCACAGGGTTGGTGAACACGCCCGCGTCGAACAGCTTCCGCCAGAAGAGGAACGTCCCCTCCATGGGGCCGATCAACACCGGGATGATGGGCGTCTGCGTGGGGCCGGTGTCGAAGCCCAGGCTTTGGAGGCCGGTCCGCAACCGTTTGGTGTTCTCCCACAGCCGCGTGCGACGCTCGGGCTCGGCGATCATGACCGCCAGCGCGGCCAGCACGCCCGCGGTGTTGGCCGGCGGCAGCGCGGCGGTGAAGATCAACGGCCGGCTATTGTGCTTGAGGTAGTGGATGACCGATTCCGACGCCGCCACGAACCCGCCGATGGACGCCAGCGACTTGGAGAAGGTCCCCACCATGATGTCCACGTCGTCGGTGAGCCCGAAATGCGCGGCCGTGCCGTCGCCCCTGGGTCCCAGAACCCCCACCGAGTGCGCGTCATCCAGCGCCAGGGCCGCCCCGTACTTCTGGCACAGCTTGAGCAGGCTGGGAACGTCCGCGATGTCGCCCTCCATGGAGTACACGCCGTCCACGATGACCATGGTGCCGCGCTCGGCGTGCTTCTGGAGCAAGCGCTCGAGCTGGCCCATGTTGCAATGGGCGAAGCGCTCGGTGTCGCCGAACGACATCTTGGCGCCATCCACGATGGAGGCGTGATCCAGCTTGTCGATCAGCACGGCGTCCCCGCGGCCCACCAATCCGGAGATGAGCCCGAGGTTGGCCTGGTAGCCGGTGGAGAACACCAGCGCCGCCTCTTTGCCGAAGAACTCGGCGAGCTGGGCCTCGAGCCGTTCGTGCAGGTCCAGCGTCCCGTTCAGGAACCGGCTGCCGGTGCACCCGGAGCCGTAACGCTCCAGCGCGGCCTTGGCGGCCTCCAGGACCTTGGGGTGATGGGTGAGGCCCAGGTAATTGTTAGACCCCATCATCACTTTCTTGTGGCCCTCGATGACGACCACCGTATCTTCGGATTCCGAGATGGGCTTGAAGTACGGATACAGCCCGGCGGCCTGCACTTCACGCGCCTTCGTGAAGTTCTTGCACTTGTCGAAGAGGGCTACGTGCTGTAAGGTCTGAGCGTCCACGGCGCCTCGATCTGAGCTTGAAGAAATCGGGTTAAAGTCCCTACGATACTACCCTGGCCCAGGCGACCGCACAAGATGCGGGGCGTGAGCGTGTGTCTGCCGCTCATCCTCCTGTGCGCCAACGAGTTGGCGGCGCTCCAGGCGAGGGATCACCGCCTCGGGGCACTGGACGCGGTGCTGTCCGCCGGGGCCTTAGGTGTCTACGCCGCTCCCCACCTGTTTTCCGTCAACGAACACCCACCGAGCTGTGCGCCGTGCGACCGCCACGCGGTCCCGTGGCTGGACCGGTGGGCCATCGCGGAGCCCAGGAACGGCCTGGACCTGGCCAGCACCGGTTTAGTGCTGCTCCTCGCCGCCGCCGAGACCGTGGACCTCGGGCGGAATGGCCCGGCCTACTACGCCGAGATCGCCTACCTGGCGGAATCCGCGGGCTGGGCACTGGGGACAGCGGAGCTGATCAAGGCCGCCGTGGCCCGCAAGCGTCCGGTGTTGTACACGGCGGCCGCCGCCGAGGTCGCGGCTGATCTGGACGCGCAGCGTTCCTGGCCCTCGGGGCACGCGGCCGTGGCAGCGGCGCTGGCGACCGGCTACTGGCTGGCGCCGCGGGAGCAAGCGGCGCCCGCCTGGCGCCGCTGGGCCGCGGTAAGTGCGGCGGCCGCGGTGGGCGCGCTCCGGGTGGCGGCGGGACGGCATTTCCCCTCGGACGTCCTTGGAGGAGCGGCCCTGGGCGTGGTGAGCGCCGTCACGGTGCGGGCCATCCGCTTCTGATATGTCATCACCGTACCCAGTCAACCGGAAACAACAACCTGACGATACCGCAGAGATCGCAGAGACCGCCGAGGGCCTGAGCCATTCCAGCATGAACGGTGTACACTTAGTGTCACCCTTCCTCTGGGGATCTGGATTCATCGCTTCATGAAGACCCACTCGCGGCGGGCCCTCGTGTGCGCCGGCCTCCTGGCCGGCGTGCTGACGCCTGCGGTGGCGCAGCAGCCGCAGAACGAGCGGCTGATCACCGCCGACGGCGTTCGCCTGGATTACCCGCCCAACGGGGTCTGGCGCGTCCGGGCTCGGCGGGTGGCGGAGGAGCGGGCGCGGTTGCGGTCGCAGGGACACCTGGCCGCGCTCAACGCGCCGGCCCTGGGCCGCACCGCGGGGCCGAGCGCCTCGGCGGTCGAGGGCGACCTCTGGGTGCCCAGCATCCTCGTCGGATTTGCCGATACGGACACCAGCGCCGCCGCCACGCCGCCGCTGTCCCGAGCTGCGCGGTACGACTCCGTCCTCTATACCACCCAGCCCCTGAGCGGGCGGCCCTACACGCAACGCACGCTCTACGAGGAGATGTCGAACGGGCGGCTGCAGGTTCGGGGTCAAACGTACGGCTGGATGCTGGGGGGCAGCAGCCCGAAGGACTATTACCTCGAGGCCTGCGGCTCCGCTCCCACCAACGCGCTGGACTGTTCCACCGGCCGGAGCCGGATGTGGCAGCTGTTCACCAACGCGCTCCGGGCCCTGGATACGACGGGCGTGGATTTTGGCCAGTACGATAACGACGGCCCCGACGGGATTCCCAACTCCGGCGACGACGACGGCGTGGTGGACGTGGTGCAGTTCATCCAGCCCGTGGTGGGCGGTGAGTGCGGCGGCCGCGGCATCTGGGCCCACAAGTTCACGCTCCAGTTCATTGGCGGCTCGTATGTCACCAACGATCTTCGGCCCAACGGGCAGGCGATCACCGTCGGGCCGTATCACGTCGTGGGGGGTGTGGGCGGTGGCGGCGCACAGCAATGCGTTGACCCGAATGAGATTATGGGCATCGGCACGGCCAGCCACGAGCTTGGCCATGGGCTGGGGCTGCCTGATCTCTACGACGTGAGCGGGCAGACCCAGGGTGCGGGCGAGTGGGGGCTCATGGGCTCGGCCAACTACCGGAGCCTGGTGAGTCCCGGACATTTCGAGGCCTGGTCCAAGGAGCAACTCGGCTGGGTGGTGGTGCGTGAGCTGACCGCTCCGGCGACGTACCAGCTGGGCCCGGTCGTCACCGGGGACACGGTGATGATGATCCGGCCGCGCGGCGCCAACCCACGCGGCGAGTACTGGCTGCTCGAGAACAAGCAGGCCGTAGGGTCGGACGTGGCCAACATGCTCGAGTCCGAAACCCGGTCGAAACGGGGCGGGCTCGCCGTGTGGCATATTGACTCCCTCAAGATCGCCGCCGCACGCGCGAACAACTCCGTCAACGCCGGCTTCCCGCACGGGGTAGCCCTGGTGCAGGCCGACGGGCTGGGGCAGCTCGACCTAACGACGAGCAACGGCGGCAATCGGGGGGACGACGGTGATCCGTTTCCGGGCACGACCTCAAACCCCAATTATTCCCGGAGCACCACGCCAGCAGCCAGCAAGAACTACGACGGCGTGTTCGCCGGGTTCGGCGTGCTGGGTGCCTCTCAGGAAGTCCCCAATGGCGTGATGTCGTTCCGGTTCGGCTACGCCACCGTGATCTGGGCCAGCGACACGCTGGCCCAGGTCCGCGTGAGCGGTGATCTCACGCACCGGTATGAGGACGTCATCAGCCCGGACAGCGCCATCACGGTGAGCGTGGCGGACTCTCAGGCATCCGCGGATGGGCGCGCCTGGTTCAGGTTCGCCTCCTGGTCGGACGGCGGCGCGATCGAGCACGCCGTGACCGCGGCCACGGTCGGCGATACGCTGGTGGCGAA
>DATECF010000175.1:0-11637 GCA_035287045.1 Gemmatimonadales bacterium
CGAACGCGCTCCCGAACAACCTAGTGGACGCGGCGAATCGGACTCGAGCGGAGGCCAGGTCGGCCAGGAACGAGCCTTCCGGGAGATCCACGTCGTTCCGGGTGCCGGACACCTCCAAGAAGAGATTGTGTTTCGGCCGCCACGTACCACCCAGCCGGAGCGACCGTCGGGTGCCGCTCCAGAACCGGCCGGCGGAGAAGGACGCGCTGCCGGTCAGCCGGCGCGCCTCGGACGAGCGATAGCTCACGGTGACATCCCGAAAGCCATAATTCCCGGGGGCAATGGTCACATCGCCGAAGATCGGGAAGGAATCGGTGATTTGTTCGAGCTGGTCCTTGACCTCCAGCCCGAAGCTCCCGCCCTCAATGAACGAGACGCCCAGACCCAGCAGCCCCTGGCGGGTCTCGAGCGCTCCCCGCCGGTTGGCGAGGTAATCCAGCTCGACGTAGGGATTCAGCTCCTGGATGCCCCCAAGATGGGGACGGGCGTGGAGCCCAACCGTGCCGTAGTAATGGCGCAGGTCTCGACGCCGCACGAACCCCATCCCGGGGTCGAAGGTCGCGTCCACCTGCTTCACCATGGCCGACGTGTTCCACAAGCGATCGCGCCAGGCTACCGACACCCGTCCCGCGCCGCCGTCGCTTTCCGCGCCGGGACCGTCGCTCCGGGCGAGGTACGCGTTGACCACGAGATTGCGAAGCGTCCGGAGGTTCGCGTCCACGCCGGCGCTGCGATTATAGGGCGCGCTGTCGGAGGCGGTGGGCTCACGGTTCAGGACGATGACGCCGATGTCCGAGTTGGCGAACAGGTTTCGCCGCACCCGTGCCACCGCGAAGTTCTCGGCGGGGGCGTCCGGCGTGCTCTCGGTTTGCATCGTGAGCAGCCCCACGTCGTTGCGGCCCGTCCGGCCGGTCAGCCGGACGCCGCCCAGGATAGGGAGGGGCCGGCCGTCCCGGAGGCCGATGCGGCGTGAGTGGAACAGGGTGAACTCCTGGGGCGACGAGCCCATGCGGTAGTTCCGCTCGGTCACGTCCCCGAAGCTGAACGATCCCGCGTTCTCCACGAAAAAGTCACGCCGCTCCGGGAAGAACAGGGAGAAGCGGGTGAGATTGACCTGTTCTTGATCCACTTCGACCTGCGAGAACTCGGTCCGGTAGGTGAGGTCCAGGGTGAGGCCCGCGCTCAGGCCCCATTTGAGGTCGCCGCCGGCGTCGAACCCGGCATCGCCGCCCGGCGTCAGCGGCGGGGCCCCTTCGGTCCGCGTGGCGACGACGAACGGTTTCACCGTGAGGTTGCGCCCCTGGTGCAGTCCCGCGAGGCCCGTGAGCGTGCCGGCGCGCGACATCCGGTGGATGACATAGCGCCGGTCGAGCGGGGCCCAGTACGAGCTTTCGTTGACGCGGCGCACCCGCCGCAGCAGGTTGATCCCCCAGCTCTGCTCGGCCCGATCGGCCGCGAAGCGCAGCGTGGTGAGCGGAATGTCCATCTCCACGATCCACGCCGAGTCCGTGACGCTGGTCTTCACCTTCACCACGGCGTTCCAGGCCGCGTTCACGTTGCGGCTGTCATTCATGGTGTGCTCGTCGCGGAGCGCGCCGCCCGGGTTCACCAGGAACAGGAACGAGTTCCGCCGATCGAGAAAAGTGTCGAGCGTCACCCCGAAGATATCTCCGGCGCCGGAGTTGAAATCGTGCTCCAGGCCGGCGATCATCATCTTTCCGATCTCGGTGTCATAGCACACGGCGCCGATGTAGAGGTGATCCGGGTTGTAGAGGATCCGCGCGACGGTGCGCTGGCTGGCCGGGAGGCCGGTGAAGGGAACGGACTGGACGAAGTCAGTCAGCGGCTCCGCCAGGGCCCAGCTGGCCTCCTCCAGACGCCCGTCAATGACGATGCGCTCGGCCGTGGGCAGGGCGCGGGCCACCGGCCGTGGCATGGCGTCCGGGTCCGCGGCCCCGCCCCCGGTGGGAGCCGGGGCGTTCTCGGCCTGGGCGCGGAGGGGCGCGGGCAGGACAGCGACCGTGAGGGCCAGGAGGGCAACGCAGCGTTGCATGGAGGCCCAAGATAGCGTGGGAGGTTCCGTGAAGCACCTTGGGTGGCGCGCGTTCCACGCGGGTCTGGTGCTCGGCTGCGCGGTCACCGGGGCCGCTTCCGCACAGGTCACGGTGATCACCCACGTCAGCGTGATTGACGGGACCGCTCCCGCGCCGCGTGCCGATCAGACGGTCGTGGTGCAGGGCAACCGGATCCTGGCGGTGGGCCCCTCGCAGGTCACCCCGGTTCCACCGGGCGCGCGCGTGGTGGACGGGAACGACAGGTACCTGGTGCCCGGGTACTGGGATATGCACGTGCATACCGTCGTTCCCGGTGGGCGGGAGGTGCTGGCCCTCTACGTCGCCACCGGCGTGCTGGGCGTGCGGGATCTGGCTGGTGAGTGGCCGCGAATCACCGAATGGCGCCGAGACATCGCCGACGGGCGATTGGTGGGTCCGCGGATCGTCGCATCCGGGCCCTACATCGAAGGCGGCGACGTGCCGATCGTGCACCTGCTGGCGCGCACCCCGGAGGAAGCCCGCGCCGCCGTGGACTCGCTCGCGCGCCTGGGCGTCGACCTCGTGAAACTCCACAGCCAGCTCCCGCGTGCGGTGTACTTCGCGGCGTTGCGGGCGGCGCGAGACCGTGGATTCCGGGTGGCGGGCCACGTGCCCCGCAGCATCACGCCGGCGGAGGCGTCCGATTCCGGGCTGACCAGTCTGGAGCACATGCTCCAGATTCCCACGCCGTGCACGCCCGCCGAGTCCCTGGCGCTGGCGCCACGATTTCCCATCCAGGCCGTGCTGGGCCGTTGCACGTCGGAAGACCTGGGACCGCTGTTCGCGCGATTCGTGAGCAACGGCACGTGGGTGGTGCCCACGCTGGTGGCGCAGTACGAGATCGCCGCGTGGCCCACGCGGGCGCTCCCCGGGGATTCGTTCGCGAGCTACGTGCCGGACACCTTGCGCCAGTTCGTGGCGCAGATCTTCCCGATGCCGGACAGCATCCCGCCCGGCGCGGACGTCGTGGGCCGCGCGCTGTGGGAGAAACGCATCGCCCTGGTCGGCGGGATGTACCGGGCCGGCGTGGGAATCCTGGCAGGTACGGACGCGCCGCTCCGGAACAGCCCGCCCGGGTTCGGCTTGCATCAGGAGCTGGAGTTGCTCGCGCGGGCCGGCCTCTCGCCGTTCGAGGTTTTGCGCGTCGCGACGCTGGAGCCGGCCCGCCACCTCGGCATGCTGGATTCCCTGGGGACGATCACGGTGGGGAAGCTGGCCGATCTGGTGTTGCTCAACGCGGATCCGCTGGCGGACGTCCGCAACCTGCGGCGGATCGAAGCGGTGCTGGTGAGCGGCCGGATGTGGGACCCCCGGGCGCTGCTGGCACGCTAGAGGGGTGGTTCAGGTGTTCGCGTCAGGGCACGAGCCCCGGCGCGAGCGCCTGACCCACCCGCGCTAGCGCGCCCGGAACGGCCCCGTCACCTCCGGCCTTACCCGGTAGCCATCCAGCCGGAGCGGGATCGCTTTGCGCACCTCGTCGCTGGAATCCGCCAGAAACACCCGGATACAGGGCGCGGCGTCACACAAGCCAAGCGCCGTCCCCACCACGCCGGGCAGCGCCATGAGCGAGTCGGTATGCGCCGCCAGCGTTGCCTGGATAGTCCTGGAAGTCACGCGCTGCGATTCCACGCCGCCCTTCCTCAAGGCCGGTTGACGGTGATGGCCGTGCCGTTGCTGTCACCGTCCGGGTCGTGGTTGCCGGTCGCCTGGTAGGTGACCCCGCTCAGCGTCACGCCGGTCACCGTGAAGGTCACCGACTTGAAGCCCCGCTTGAGGCTCGGGAACAGGACGATACAGGTCCCGTCGCCGCCCAGCTCGCCCGTGGTACAGGTGTCGGCGTTGAGGCCGTTCCGGCTCCAGCGGCCCACCACCGTGGCGCCGTTCAGGGGCTGATGATTCTGGTCATGGACCGCGATCTCGACGATGGCGGACCAGGTACTCCCGTCGTCCGAGGCGATCCCGTCCAGGTCGCCCACGTGCATCGCGGTGGGTGTTCCCTCCGGGTTGACCGTGACCACCGCGGTGCCGACGTCGTTGGCGTTGTTGTCGTCCGCGATGGTATGCCGCGCGATGAGGGTATGGCTGCCGGTGCTGCTGCCCGTGGTACTCCACCCGAAGGTGAGCGCGGCGCTGGCGCCGGCGGAGAGCCCGGCCACGGTCTGCGTCCCGATCAGGACATTGTCCGTCGAGTCCTTGAGCGTCACGTCGAACGCGGCGGTCACGTCCTCGGTGCCCACGTTTTTCACCGTGACCACCACGTTTACCGCGTCACCCTGGGTAGCGGAGGACGGCGCGCTCACGGACTGAATGGCGACGTCCGTCACCGGCTCGGGCGGCGGGGGAGGCGGCACGGTGTCGGCCATGCCGTCCACCGACACGCCAAAGCGATTCAGTACCAGGTCGATGCGGTTGGCGATGGTCTGGCTGGCGCTGCCCGCGAACAACAGGGCCACGGGGTGCCGGTCGCCGTCGTCGGTCACGATGAGCGAGCCTGAGTCGCCACCACCGCTGAAGGTCCCGGGCTCGATGATGAGCTGATCCACGAACGACGCCGACTTCACACAAAACGGGGTGTTGCCGATGTAGATGACCTCGTAGCAGACATTCACCGACGCGTTGATCCCGGTGATCTGGCCGTGGGTAAGCTTGGTGGTGCGTCCGTACTTCTGCACGTTCAAGCCCAGCAACGCGCTCTTGGTGTCGAACACGCCGTCGTTGTTGGCGTCGCCCCAGATGAGGGAGTTGGGGGCGCCGTAGCCGTCGTCCGTGGGCGTGGCGTTCCCCACGTTGTCGGTGCTGGTCAGCGCGATCGCCGCGTCCATGGTGTTCGGGCCGCCCGAGAAGTCGATTGGCTGAAAGGCGTGGAGGGTCCCGATCTGATCGTTGGCTATGGTGCCGCCGTCGTAGGGGCCGGGTTGGAGGGTCGGGTCGCCCAGGCTGGCGTTGTTGCTGTTCGCCAGCACGTGGTTGTTGCTCAAAGCGAACAGCAACTGGCCCGAGCTGTTCTTCACCCGCGAGGCGATGGTGCCGGCGGTGATGGACGGGTGCCCCACCGAGAAGCCGGTGGGCGCCGGCCGCTGCCGGGTGGTGGGGTCGCTCAGGGCCATGAACCGGCCGGTGACTTCGACCGCGGTGGGGATGCCGTCCAGCGCGCCCGGCAGCCCATGCACCTCAGCGCTTTCGAGGAAGATCCGCACGGCGGCGCGCCCGTTGGGCAGCAGGCCCACGGCCGTCCCGACCACGCCGCGCATGCGCATCAACTCCGGCGTGTGACGCTCTTGCGCCGCGATCGCCGCGGCGATCTCCTGCCCGCCTTGCACGCTCAACTGCGGGACCTCCGCGGGGCCAACCAGCGATTCGGAGAACTGGTCGGAGCAAGCGGCCCAGAGGCCGGCGCCGAAGACGACGGCGATGACGGCCGTGGCGCGGCGCGAGACGAGGGTGGTGCGCATGGGTGTCTCCCGGTTCTCTTGAAAGCGTGTGAAAGCGTGCCGGCGTCGGGCGCGGACCGGGCACGGCGAGGTTCAGCCTAGGTGATCATCGTACCGGCAGGGTGTGATTCAGGTCACACGTCCTCCAGGTGTCCTGCTAGGTGTCCTGCCCGCCGTCCTGTCGCATTTCGCGACGGTGGCAGCGACTCAGGGTCTGGCCGGCTCGAGATCCACCCGGATGTTTCGCCACTTCCCTTGCCGGAACCGGAGCACGCTCAGCGCGGAGCGGGTCGCGTGGCCCAGCAAGATGGCCAGCCAGATGTCGGCCGGGGTGAGGCCGCGCGTCGCGTCCAGGAACGTGCAGAGTCCCAGGGGGACGACAATCTGCGAGACGACCGAGATGTAGAACGGGCTCTTGGTGTCGCCAGTGCCCTGAAGCCCGCCGGTGTAGGTCAGGGCCACGGTGATGAACAGGCCCGACACGCTCAGGAACGTCAGCAACTGCACGCCCAACCCCACCACGACCGGGTCCTGCATGCCGAACATGGCCAGGAGCGTCCGCGGAATGGTGAGGAACAGGAGCCCCACGGCGGCCGCCACGCCCAGGCCGATGCGGGACGCGACCTGCACGGCGCGAACGGTGCGATCGGGGTGACCCGCGCCCAGGTTCTGGCCCGCGACGGCGGCGGTGGCCCCCATGAGCCCCACCGAGGTCCAGGTGATAAACGAGAACAGCTCGGTGTATCCCACCGCGTAGGCGGCCTGCGCCTCGGCGCTCTGCGGCAGCGAGCCGATGAAGCGGAGCAAGAGCACGCCGGCCACGTTCATCGCCACGCCTTGCAGACCGGTCGGCAGGCCGAATCGGAACAGGGAGCGGATGATGGCCCAGTCCGGCTTGAGGCTCATGCCCCGTTGGAACGCGACCACCACGCGCCCGGAGAACATCAGGTACAGGGCCATCAGGCTGACGATGCCGCCAGCCATCGCCGTACCCATGGCTGCGCCGGTGGTCCCGAGGCGGGGAATGGGCCCCAGCCCGGGGATGAGGATGATGTTGAGGATGACGTTGAGCACGGTGAGCACGATGCCTAGGCGGAGCGGCGTTCGCGCGTCGCCGGCCGCACGGAGTGCGCCGCCCACCATGAAGAACATGAGCATGCCGAAACTGAAAACGAACATGATTCGAAGGTACGGCAGGGCCTGAGCCTGCACCTCCGGCGCGGCGTGCACCAGGTCGAGCAGGTAGGGCGCCAGCACATAGCCGAGCGGGGCCAGCACGCCCAGCGACAGGCCCACCGAGGTCAGGAACGCCTGGTACACCGTCCGGTTGACTTTTTCGTGGTCGCCGGCGCCCGCGAAGCGGGCCACCAGCACGCCCATCCCCGAGTACAGGGACATGATGAAGACGATGACCACGATGAAGATCTGGAGGGAGACGCCGATGGCGGCGTTGCCGGTGTAGCCCACGAAATGCCCCACCATGGCGTGGTCAATGATGCCCTGCAATCCGCCGATGACGTTCTGGAGCATGGTGGGCCAGGCCAGCCGCCAGACGGCCCGCGGGATGGGGCCCTCAACGATGGAGCGATCGAACGTCTTGGCAGGTCGCGGGGGGGCGGACACGGGGTAGAAGAATCGCGGGACGGACGGCTTTCTTCAAGCCGTCCGCTCCGGGGTGCATATTTCACCGCGGAGAACGCAGAGAACGCAGAGATGAAGCTGATTCTGAGGTTGTTCTTCGGTATCCTGGCCACGGCGAGCGGCGTCTCGGGCCAGGTGCCGGCGCGTCTCTCACCCGCCGAGTTCGGGGCGCTGGTGGAGCGCCTGTCCGAGCCCGGTGGCTACTTCGATACCGACAACCTGGTTTCCAACGAAGACTCGTACCTGCACGCCATCGGCGGGCTGGAGCGGCACGGCGTTCGGGGTGGCGCGTACATCGGCGTGGGCCCGGATCAGAACTTCTCCTACATCGCCGCCATCCGGCCGCGGATCGCGTTCCTCATAGACATCCGGCGGGACAACCTGTTGGAGCATCTGCTGTTCAAGGCGTTGTTCCACCAGGCGCGGAACCGCGTGGAGTTCCTGTGCCTGCTGTTTGGCCGGCCGGCGCCCGCGGATACGGCCGGGTGGGGGGCGCGCGGCCTCGAAGCGCTGCTGGGCTACGTGACGCGCGCACCGCCGGATTCCGTGGCGGGGGCGCGGGCGCGGCGACTGGTGCGGGCGCGGGTCCCCGGGTTCGGGATCCCCTTGGCAGCCGCGGATCGGGCGACGATCGAGCGGTTTCACCGGACGTTCATTGCCGAGGGCCCCCAGCTCAGGCTCACCACGTTCGGCCGCGGCGAGCGGTTCGACTATCCGACCTATGGCCGCCTGCTGCTGGAAACGGACCGGGCCGGCCGCCGTGCCAACTACCTGGCCCGGGAGTCGGACTTCCAGTTGGTGAAGTCGCTGGAAGAGCGGAACCTGGTGATTCCGGTGGTGGGCGATCTCGCCGGGCCCAAGGCCGTGGCGGCCATGGGCCGGTACCTGAGGGAGCGGGGCGAGCTGGTGTCGGCGTTCTACACCTCGAACGTGGAGCAGTACCTGTTTCGCGACCATACGTTTGCGCGGTTCGCGCGGAACGTGGAGGCGCTGCCGCACGATGAGCGAAGCGTGATGATCCGGAGTTACTTCCCGTACGGACGAGCGCACCCGCAGGCGGTGCCAGGGTACCTGAGCGTGCAGCTGCTCCAGACCTTCGGCAGCTTTGTTGGTGCGCAGCGGGCCGGTGGGTTCCGAAGCTACGGAGAGCTGGTGACTCGCGATCTCCTGCCGCCCCGCTAGATGAACGGGGGAATTACTCCAGGACCACGATATTCCGCGCCGCGCACATGTCTTTCAACACCTTGGGCCAGACCGACACGGTCACCTCGCCCAGGTGCGCTTTCCGGAGGAGCAGCATCTGCGTCCGGCCCTGGCCGATGCCACCGCCAATCGACAGCGGGAGGGCGTTCTCCATGATCGCCCGGTGGTAGGACGTCTTCAGTAACTGGAGCTGGTTGCTCAGCGTGAGCTGCTGTTCGAGGGTCTCGGCGTTGACCCGGATCCCCACCGAGGCCAGGCCGTGCCGGCGTTGAGTCACGGAGTTCCACACCAGTAGGTCACCGTTCAGTCCGTGCATTGGGCGGCCGTCCGGGGACTCCGTTTCAGTGGCCCAGTCGTCGTAGTCCGCCGCGCGCCACTCGTGCGGGTACCCATCGCGCAGCGGCCAGCCGATGCCGAAAACGAACAGCGCCGGGTACTTCTGCAGGACCAGCGCCTCCCGGAGCCGGCTCGGCCGTCCGGGGAACATGTCGAGGACGTCCTCGGCGTGAAGAAACGTCACCTCGTCTGGCAGGTCGGGATAGCGTGAATCGCGCAGCTTGGGGAAGTGCTCCAGCGCGAATTGCTCGGCCCCTTTGATGATCTTCCAGATCTTCCGCACCGTGGCGGTGAGAAAGCCGAGATGGCGCTCGTCCTCGGTGATGGCCAGCTCCCAATCCCACTGGTCCACGTAGCAGCTATGGTCGTGGTCCAGGAAGTAGTCCTTCCGCACGGCGCGCATGTCGGTGCAGAGTCCCTGGCCGGGCGCCATGCCGAACTGCTTCAGCGCCATCCGCTTCCACTTGGTGGCCGCCTGGACCACCTGGGCGTCCACGGAATGCCGGTCGTGGTCGTTGGTGATGTGGAACTGGATCGGTGTACGTGAGCCGTTCCGGTCTCGCGGGTCATTCACACCGCTTTCGGCATCCACGATCAGCGGCACCGTGACCATCATCAGGTTCAGCTCTTTGCAGAGCTGTTCCTCGACATAGCTCTTGACCGCGAACACCGCGAGCTGGGTCTCGCGCCGGTCGAGCAGGGCGCGGTAGTCGGTGGGGAGGACCTTCTCGACTTCGGCGTAATCGCCGACGCCAGGACGCTCGGGGTCGGTCGGTTGGGCCTGGTTCTTCGCGACGTCTTGCTTGCGGGTCGCCCGGCGCGCGCGCTTGGGGTGGCTGACCGCCATGGCTCGTTCCTCTGGTCAGAGGCAGTGAATGAGGAATAGCCGTACCGCGATGAACCTCACCTGAAGGGTTCGTGAAAGCCCAGCCATCGCGGAACCACCACCCCGCGACTGCCGGCGCCGGCATCGGGCTCCGGCAGTCGGGGATGACCTGCTGGTGGGAAGGACTAGGCCAGCAGCGAGAACCCCATCAGCGGCTTGCGGGCCGGAACCACCCGGCTCCGGCCGTCCACGGCGATCTGGATGCGGCCGTTGGAGCTGATGAGCGCGTTGCGGATGTCGTAGATGCCCTCGCGGTCAACCTCCAATCCCGCGACGGCGACTTCTACGGGGAGTGGTCCGCCATCGCCGGCCTGGACGGTCTCACGAACCTTGACCCCATGAATACCGCAAAAGTACACCAGGGCTCTGGCGTAGGCTTTGGTCGAGACTTCCACGCGCTCGATGTCGGCGCGCACGGTTTGCCCGTGCGTGATCGTGCTGGCCGCCATCGCGGAGCGCAGGCGCTCGGTCTGGGAAACGGGTGCCACTTCGGGACGCATAAGGGTTCCTCCTTCCGGCTGCATGGACGCCTCAGGTTGGTCGGGTGTCCTTTCCTTATCTACCCTGGTGGCAGCGCGGAAAGTTCCTCGGTCAGCGCCGTCGAAGCCGACGGCGTGCCCGCATCGTTCAGGGTATTCCCTAGGTCCGCGGGCTACTCGATGCGCAGCACCGACGCCGGATTGGCGTGTCGTGGAGTGCCTGATTACCGGATGCGCAGGATGCGGTCGTCGTCGGCCGCGGGAGAGCCGCGCCCGTCCCGGTTGCTGGTGGCGAGGTAGATGGCGCCGTCCGGACCCACCAGCACGTCGCGGATGCGGCCGAACTCGCCCGCATGGAGTCGCTCGACCCGGGCGGCGCGCCGCCCGTCGGTTGCGAGCGTGATGCGGAGCAGCACCCGGCCCGAGAGCGCCGTGACGAGCAGCGTGTCCCGGGAGAGAAACGTCGCGCCGGCGGTGCCGAGCGTGGGCGTGAACTCGGCGACCGGCTCCATCACCTGATTCGCGGCGCAAAAGGCACGCTCGGCGTCGCCGTCACAAGCGCCCCGGGCCTCGGGCCAGCCGTAATTGCGCCCACGTTCGATCAGGTTGACTTCGTCCGCCTCACTGGGACCGTGCTCGGCCACGTACAGCCTGTTGGTCCCCGGCTGGAAGGCGATGCCTTGCGGGTTGCGGTGCCCATAGGACCAGATGGCGTTGCCGAACGGATTGCCCGGCGCTGGCTTGCCCTCGAGCGTGAGCCGCAAGACTTTCCCGGCCAGGGATTGCCGGTCCTGGGATCGGGACCCGTCGCCCGCATCCCCGGTGGTCAGGTACAGCAAACGGTCGGGGCCGATGGCGAGCCGCGAACCGTTGTGGTTCCCGGCCCCCGGGATGTCATCCAGGAGCGTCTGTGGGTCCGTCAGGCGCCCGTTGGCGTACCGCATCCGGATCAGGCGGTTGCGGATGCCCGTAAGAGAGCGGTACGAGTGGGCCAGATAGACGTACGGCTGGCTCGCGAAGTCCGGATGGAACGCCATCCCCATGAGCCCGCTCTCGCTCACTTCGGTGACCTTGACCTCACCGATCAGCGTGACCTGTCCGGTGGCGACGTCGACCCGCGAGATCCGGCCGGGGCGCTCGGTGACCCAGATGGCGCCGTCGGGACCCCACGCGAGGTCCCAAGGCGTGTCCAAGCCCGAAGCCACGGTCTTGACCTGCCATGCCGAGGAGCTAGAGGGGTACGCGACCAACGCAACGACCATCGCTGCCCGGACGTACCACTGTGCAGTGCCCATTGGGAATTCCTTGGAGGGTGTGGCTGGGGTTTCCGGTTCCCAAGAATGGCATATTAGCGGCACGCCGCCAAGCCACGGGAGTTGGCTTCATATGTCCACCACCATCGCCGTCGCATTGCTGCTCGCGACTCAAGGGCCCGACACGGCCTTCGTGCTACGGGCGTACAAGGTGGAGTCGGCGCCGGTGATCGACGGCCTGGTGGACCAGGAATGGGATGGGGTTCCTGTGGCGGGCGGTTTTCTCCAGTACCTCCCGCGCCGTGGCGAGCCGGC
>DATECF010000176.1:0-6686 GCA_035287045.1 Gemmatimonadales bacterium
GCACGCCGCGCCGGTGGCCGGGCGCGCCCTGCAACAACTGACGCCGGATCTGGCCGCGGAGGCGCTGGCCGCGCTGGACCCCGACGCGTTTCGCGGTCTGATGCGAACGCTCGAGCCGGTGCGCGCCGCCTCGATCCTGGCACGGCAGGACGCCGAGAAGCGGGAAGAGCGGCTGGCGCTCCTGGAGCCAGCGGATGCCAAAGAGATCCGGACGCTCATGAGCTACGAGCCCGGAACCGCGGGCGCGGTCATGGACGCGCGGATCACCACCTTCCGGGCCGACGCGACCGTCAAGGAAGCGCTGGCGAAGCTCCGGTCCCTGCGGGGACGGCCCATCGCCGACGTCTTCGTGATCGACGACGACGGCCGGTTGGCGGGGGCGATGCCGCTGCAGGAGATGGCGGTAGCCGACCCCGGCGTCCGGCTGGACGGCCTGCGGCTGCGGCTGCCGGTCAGCGTGCAGGCGACCACGTCTCGCGAAGAAGTGGTCGAGGTCTTCGAGCGGGGTATCGGCACCACCATTCCGGTGGTGGATTACGACCATCGCCCGGTGGGCGTGATCCGAAACGACGTTCTGGTCGCGGCGGCGCAACAGGAAGCCACCGCCGACCTGCAAAAGATGGTGGGCGCCAGCACCGAAGAGCGGGCGCTTTCCTCGGCGCCGTTCGCGGTGAAGAAGCGGCTGCCGTGGTTGCAGATCAACCTCGGCACCGCATTCCTCGCGTCCGCGGTGGTAGGCCTCTTCGAGGACACCATCGCGAAATACACGGCGCTTGCCGTGCTGCTTCCCGTGGTGGCGGGCCAGTCGGGCAATACCGGCATGCAGGCGCTGGCGGTGACCCTCCGGGGCCTGGCGCTCCGGGAAATCCGGCTGCGCCACTGGCCGCGGGTGGCCCTGAAGGAGCTGGCCGCGGGAGCCTTGAACGGCGTGGCGGTGGCGTTGGTGACGGCCCTGGGCGTGTACCTCTGGAGCGGCTCGGTGGGGCTCACCGCGGTGATCGGGATTGCGATGGTCGGCTCGATGGTGATCGCCAGCATCGCGGGGGCTTCGGTCCCGATGGTGCTCCAGCGGCTGGGGCTGGACCCGGCGCAGGCGTCGTCCGTGGTGCTGACCACGCTGACCGATTGCGGCGGATTCTTCGCCTTCCTCGGACTGGCGGCACTGATGAGCGGCATGCTGTAGGTGTCGGCGGCGGCTGGGGCGTTGTGGCTGCCAGACGATTAGCCCCAGCTCTTCGCGTCCGGCGCCCAGCGGCGCAGGTTCTTGAGCAGGGAATAAGGATTCATCCCCCTCCATCGTCCTCCATCGCCCTCCATCCCCCAGGTGGTCGGGGCGGCGGAGCGGCGGACTTCCAGCCCCCGCACCTCCTCCGCGATCACGTTCATCGAGCCATCGTCCTTGGCGAGCTTGCCGCTGATCCACAGGAACGGCTCGCTCCGTATCGCCACGCGATCCCGGTCGTAGAGATCCGGCCGCACGATCGCGTTGATCATGCCCGCCTCGTCCTCCATCAGCACGAACACGAACCCCTTGGCCGTATGCGGCCGCTGGCGGGCCACCACCAGCCCGGCCACTTCCACGTGCGAGTTGTGCTCCAGCTTCCCCAGCGCGGCGCTGGACGTGAGGCCCGGCGGGAGACCGCCGCGCAACAGCTGGAAAGGATGCCCGCCCGCCGCGAAGCCCAGCACCTGGTACTCGGCCACCAGCCGCTCGGTGGCCTCCAGGCCGCCGAACGTGAGGTGCTCGTACGGGTGATTGAGCGGCAGCTCCAGCTGATGGCGCACACGCGCCGGATCCCGCTGCTCGTGTTTGGGTGGGAGCCAGAGCCCCACCTGCCACAGCAGTTCCCGCCGGGTGAGCCCGAAGCCGTCGCAGCCGCCCACCCAGACCAGGTTTTCGATCGCGTTGCGTGACAGCTTGGGCGGCGCCCGGCGTACTAAGTCACCCAGGCTCCGGAAGGGGCCGTTACGCTCACGTTCGAGGACCAGCTGCTCGGCAGGTTCCTCGCTCCACTCTCGGAGAAATGCCAGACCTACGCGGACGGCCTGGGGAACGGCATGAGGGCATGACGGCATGATGGCATGGTGTGGCGGCACGTCGTCATGCCGTGGTGCCGTTATGCCGTCATGCCGTGGTGCCGTTATGCCGTCGTCGTATTCTACCGTGCAATACACATCGCTCGCATTCACGTCCGGCAGCCGGATCTCGATCCCATGCCGCCCCGCGTCGCGGCCCAAGGCGTCCAGTGAGTAGAAGCCCATGGGCTGGTTGTTGAACAGTCCGGTGTAGTACTCGACCGGGTAATACTGGCGGAGCCAGGCGGACTGGTATGCCAGCAACCCGAACGCCGCGGCGTGGGACTTGGGGAAGCCGAACTCGGAGAACGCGACCACCTGCTCGAAGACATGCTTGGCCGTGGGTTCCGAGACGCCGCGGGTTGCTGCCCCTTCCTTGAACTCCTCCCAGAAGCCTTCCATCAGCTCGCGTGAGCGGCGCCGGCTCATGGCGCGACGCAGCGCCTCGGCCTGGCCGGCGGTGAATCCGGCGAGCGCCTGGCACACCTGGAGCACCTGGTCCTGATACAGGATCACGCCGAGGGTTTCTCCCAGACATTCCTTCAAGAGTGGATGATCTACCGGGGGATCGTAGGGCCGGCCCTGCTGCCGGGCGCGGCGCTGGGCCTCGCGGCGGCGTACATAGGGATTCACCGCGCCGCCCACGATGGGTCCGGGCCGCACGATCGCCACCTCCACGGCGAGATCCTCCAGATTCCGGGGCCGAGTCCGGCGGATCATCTGGATCTGCGCCCGGCTTTCGATCTGGAAGAGCCCCACCGTGTCGCCGGCGCAAATGCGGTCGTACACCGCCTGGTCGTTGAAGTCGATGCGCGAGAGATCCGGCGGCTTCCCTTCCCTCCTCGCGATGAGCTCGACGCTCTCTTCCACCAGCGATAGCATGCCCAGTGCCAGAAAATCGATTTTGACGAAGCGGGCGTCGTCGCAGGAATCCTTGTCCCACTGGCAGATCACCCGATCCGGCATGGCGGACAACTCCAGCGGCACGGTTTCTACCAGCGGGCGGCTGGCAATGATCATCCCGCCCACGTGCTGCGAGATGTGGCGCGGGAGGCCGGCGATCTCCTCGGCCAGGTCGCACAGCTCGCGCCACAACGGGGCGTCCACCTTGCCGGCGAAGCCGGGCAAGCTCGCCAACTCTTCCCGTAAGCCCGTGGCCGAGTGGTGCGAGACTAGCTTGGCCACCTGCTCGATCTCTCCCGGCGGCAGATCCAGCGCCTTGCCGATCTCGCGCACCGCCGAGCGCATCCGATAGGTGGGAAACGAGCAGACCAGTCCCACGTGCTCCGCGCCGTAGCGCTGATAGACACGGCGAATCAACTCCTCGCGGATCTCGCGGGGGAAATCGAGGTCAATGTCGGGCACCGAGGCCAGCGACTCGTTCAGGAACCGGCCCAGGAACAGGTGGTTGGCGACGGGATCAATGTGGGAGAGGCCCAGGAAGTAACACACGATGGACGACACCGAAGAGCCACGTCCCCGCCCCGGCAGCAAGTTGGCCATGGCTCGCCGAGTGCCGCGCCGCACGTCCCGGCCCACCTCGCGCGCCAGCTCAAAGAGATCGTGATATACCAGGAAGAACCCGGAGAGCTTGTGGTGCTCGATCAGCCGCAGTTCGTCGGCCAGGCGGCGCTCGGCCTCGGCGCGCAGGTCGGCGCCGGACGGGTACATCTCGTCCAGCCTGGCGCGGCACAGCTCGCCCAACGCCTGTGGGGCGGGCGTGCGATCCGCGCCGTGGAAGTCGGGGAAGGTGTAGCCCAGGTCCCTGGTGATGTCGAACGCCTGGCAGCGCTGGGCTACACCAAAGGTGTTGGCGATGGCGTCCGGCCGGTCGCGGAAGACCGCGGCGACCTCCGCCGGCGGACGCAGGTAGAACTCACTGTTGGGCCGGCGGACCGCGTGCGAGCCGTCCAGGGTGGCACGGTGGCGAATAGCGACCAGCACGTCGTGCAGCCGGTGACGCGCCTGGGTGTGGTAGTGCACGTCGCCGGTGGCGACCACGGAGAGCCCCACGGCGTCCGCGATGTCGCACAGGGCGCGCGTGAGATCTCGATCGCCACGCACGGCGTTGCGCTGGAGCTCCACGAAGAACCGCTCCCGCCCAAACTCGGCCCGGCAGCGCTCGGCGAACCGGCGCGCGGCGGTGAACCCCTCGGTGGCCAATACGCGCGGCAAGAGGCCGCTGCGGCAGCCGGAAAGGATGATCAATCCCCCATGGCGTTGCTCCAGTGACGCGATGTCCAGCCTGGGATCGCGCCGATCTTCGCGCTGCAGGTGTGTCTCCGTGATGAGACGACAGAGGTTGGCATAGCCCTGAGGTGTTTCGGCCAGCAGGGTGACGTGCGATCCGTCCAGCAGGGTAACCTCGGCGCCGGTGATCGCTTGGAGGCCCATCTGCTTGGCCACCTGGGCGAACGCCATGGAGCCGTAGAGGCCGTTGTGGTCGGTGAGCGCCAGGGCGGGGTAGCCCAGGGCCTGCGCCTCGAGCACCAGCTGCTCGGGGAGCGAGGCGCCGTCCAGGAACGAGAAGGCGGAGTGGCAGTGGAGCTCTATGTACGACGGCATAACGGCATAACGGCAGCCCCGCCCCCGCTCCACCACATCCCCACGGCATGACGGCGGGACGGCGTGACTAGAGACGCTGTTGGAACCACTCTCCGGTTACGAGATCCTGGTACAGCACGACATGTTTTCCTCCTTCGAACAACACCTCGACGTATCGCCGCGAAATCGGCTTCCTCCACCATTCATCGTCGACGCGCCAGATCTCTCCGATTGCGTCGACAACGGCGCTGCCGTTCTCTGCCGTCATGCCGTTATGCCGTGGAGAAGGGCTAGGGGTGGCTGGGCTGCCGTTCTGTCGTGGCCGAACCACTGCCGGTAGCCCGCGCTCATCCAGCTCCACCTCCACCTGCCGTGGCGCATTCAGGGCTCGTAGTCGATCAACGCGTAGCGGCGTTCGGGGAGGCGCGACCATGGGTGAACCTCGATGACGTGATAGAGCGTGGAGCGCTTGAGGCGCGTCTTGATCTCGTGCACGGCGGCGTGGAGCGCCTTGCGGCGGCCAGCGCGCGCGGCGCTCTCGGCGTCCCGGGCGAAGAGCTGCAATTCCGAAGTGCCGGGCGCGAAGGCGGTGAACTCCACGGCCAGTCGCTCCACCGCGCCCGCGGGCGGCGCCTGCTCGAGCCGCATCTTGAGGGGGGCGGCGAGGCGATGTTGGTCCGCCGAGGGATCCTTGAGAGTGAGTTCGATCAGCCAAGAGGCGCCCTGCTCCAGCGCGGCACGGGCTCGGACGATGTGGACCCGCCACCCCGTGCGACGCGGAGACTTGAGCGCGCGCTCGACCAGCCTGTCAATGGTGTTGGCCAGGATCACGCGATCCGCGATGGGTGTAGGGAAGTCCAGCGCGGCGATAATGGGCTCTGGGACTTCGCGCCCGGTGACCGGATCCGTGATCAGCCCCGCGGCCAAGCGCCACACCAGCCGTCCCAGGCGGCCGAACTGCGAGGTCACCGCCGTCTCCGGCAGCGCGGTGAGGTCACCCAGCGTCTTGAGGCCGAGCTGGTAAAAGCGGCGGTGCGTGTCGGGGTCCAGGGGCAAGGCGGCCACCGGTTGGGCGGCGAGGAACTCGAGCCGGTGCTCGTTCGCCACGATCACGAATTCGCCCGGTTTGGCTCGCGTCGCGGCGACCCACGCCGTGAACTTTCCCCTCCCCCAACCCAGGCGATAAGGCGGTCCGGCGGCCCGGCGGTCCGGCGGGATGTCGCTGAATTGGACCGCCCGTCCGCCTGACCGCCCGTCCGCCCCTTCCATAGCGCGCACAATCTCCGCAATCACGCGCTCCGGTCCGCCGTACAAGCCTTCCAATCCGTCAACGCCCACATACGCCCGGCCCAGTTCCGCCGGCTCGATCACCGGGCTCACATGGCTCAGCGCGAGCAGCAGGCGAGCGAACTGTTCGTCGTACCAGACGGGATCCGGCTCCAGGAGCACGAGAGGGGGACATAGACCGATCGCCTGGCTGACCGTGACGCCCGGTTTGACCCCCATGCGGCGGGCGACGGTAGAGACCATCCACACTCGCCGAGGGTCTTCCGGCGATAACAAGGCGGTGGGTTGGGGAACTAGCTCGGCCCGGCGGGCCTCTTCACAGCGGAGGGGAAAAAGAGGAATCCAGACGCAGCAGGCGAGGTCGCTCTGGAGCATAAAGGTCCAGGTAACTGGACCCCGAATATATCCAGAAGATAAACACTCTGCAAGACCTACTGCTTGCTATGTAACTAATTATCAATACATATCTTATGTCGAGACTCCCAATCGATTCCCCAGGCTCTTGAGTTTGCGGGCGAGCGTATTCCGATGGATCCCAAGAATCCGCGCTGCCGACTCGATACGTCCCCCGGTCTCCTTCATCACTCTCGCGATGTGCCACCCTTCCAGCTCAGCCAGCGTGCCCGCGCCTTCCGAGGCCGCTGGCACGCCGGATGACTGCTTGACCAGGGCGATGAACCGAGGATGTCCCCGTGCCTCCTCCAGCGCTTCGAGCCAGGGACGCAAATCACTCTCGATTGGGTCTCCAACGGCGGCCACCACCACGTCCCACTCCTCCC
>DATECF010000177.1:0-10941 GCA_035287045.1 Gemmatimonadales bacterium
TGCGAAGCGCCATCTGCTCCCCAAACAGCAAGTTGGTGCCACCTGCCCAAACACGCCGGCCGTCGGCCGGAGAGATGGCGACGGCATCATACGCCAGCGTGGTCGCGAACATGGTGTCCTTCAGACCTAGCACCCGCTCCCATGTGGCTGTGCCATCTTCGCTGAGCGCGACACCTCCCGGAATCCCGAGCAGGATGTGGTTCCGGTTGGCGGGATCTATTGCGAAGGGGCCTGCGTCGCTGTAGAAGTGCTGTTGCGCGGCGAAGCCGCCATCGCGGGGCTCCCACGTCTTGCCGCGATTCATCGTGCGGTACAGGTACGAGAACGTCGTGTCGGGATACGCACCGTTTACGGTGGCCCAGACAGCCCCGGAAGCCGCATCCGCCACGATTGATCGGACGGTCTTGCCGGGGAAGGCCACGTGACGCCAGACGCGCCCGGCGGCATCGTACCGGAGAAGGCCGCTACGGCCCCTACTCGTGGTCCCAATCCACAATTCGCCGTGGACCTCGGCGACCGCCAGGACCATCGCATCGTCGGGGCCGAGGTAGACCCAGCAGCGCCCTCCCAGAGTGGTCGTGCATGGGAGGAGAGGCGTCGGCTCATTGCAGGCCATCGCCAACGACATCGCGGCCCCGAGGCACGCCAGCAGTCCCATGCGAGAGATTGAGCTAACCGAGCGCCATCCCTGGAGTGTCCGTCGTGCCCTCCAAGCGCCCTCTCCCCGGCGCTTGGCGCCGAGCTTCTCCAGAGTATGATGTACATGGTTCTTGACCGTGGAGACCTCGAGGCCCAGTCGAGTGGCGATCTCTTTGTTGGAGAGTCCCTGGTCCAGCAGCGACACGATCTGACGCTCACGCAGCGTCAAATAGACACCCGGCCTGGATGCCGAGTCGATAGTTGCGCCGCTACTCAGGCGTCTGAGGAGGATGGCTGCGATGCGTGACGGGCACGCTACATCGCCCTGGGCGACCGTCAGAACGGTGGCCACCAACTCCTCGAGGCTGGCCTCCCGGGTCACGTACCCGGCCACTCCCGCGTGGGCGCACCGAACTACTTCGTCGTCCCGGCCTACGACGCCGCAGGCCACGACACGCGCGCCGCTCCCTTCCGAGGCTTCGTTTACAGCGGCGCCATCGTGGATCGTTGAGGCATCAATGAGGACGACGGCAGCGGATCTGGCAGAGACCGCCTCAAAGCCGTCCTGATCTGCGGGGGCACACCCAACCACCTCCAGGGCGTCGAATTGAGCCAGTGCCTGCGCCAGGCCTTCCCGGTACAGCCGAACATCCGCGAGGATGAAGACGCGTACTGGAGGATCGGGACTCACAGGTGGCGCACCCGGCACCTACTTGGTTGCCCCAAACTATGCTTGCTGCATGTGCTGCCCGAAAGGGCGTTTCGGGGACACCTGACCTGCGTTTTGGGGACATTTCAGATTGCTTTTCGAAAGCGAGTCTGAAGGACGAAGTAAGGTCCCTGTAGAGTGACACCCAAAGCCGCTCGCGGTCGGCGTCCGAACTACTCGCTCTGAACGATCGCCCCTTGCTCCACCAGGCGGTCGATCTCGCCGGCCGTGTACCCCACCTCCCTCAACACGTCGTTCGTGTGCTCCCCCAGCACCGGCGCTCCGCGCCGGACTTCGGCGGGCGTCGCGGTGAGACGGATGGGGAACCCCAACGTTGGCACCCTGCCAAGCCGGGCGTGTGGCACGTCCGTCACCATCTCGCGCGCCGCGGTCTGGGGGTGATCTAACATCTCGCGAATGGTGAGTACCGGCCCCGCCGGTACGCCGGCCCGCTGGAGCGCCTCCGCCCACTCACTGGTTGAATGCTTCTTGAATTCCGGCGCCAACTGCGCCACCAGCTCGTTCACGTGCGCCATGCGGTCGGCGTTGCTCCGGAACCTGGGGTCGCGCCCCAACTCGGGCCGATCCAACGCCTGAATCAATCGCTTCCAGGTCTCTTCACTCGACGCGCCCACATTGACCCAGCCGTCGCTGGTCTCGAAGGCCTGGTAGGGCGCGCTGAGGGGGTGCGCCGAGCCCAGCGGCCCGGGTGAGGCGCCGCTCGCGAGCGCGATGGCCGACTGCCAGTACGTTTGGGTGATGCCGGCCTCGAACAACGACGTGTCCACCCGCTGACCCCAGCCCGTCGCCTGGCGGTGCACATACGCCGCCAGCACGCCCATCGCGCCCAGGATGCCCGCGGTGATGTCCGTCAGCGGAGGCCCGCACTTCACCGGTGGCCGGCCGGGTCCCTCGCCGGTGACGCTCATGAGCCCGCTGTACCCCTGGGCGATCAAGTCGAACCCGCCGACGGCGGCGTACGGGCCGGTCCGGCCAAACCCCGAGATCTCGCACAGGATGAGGCCCGGGTTTTCCGCCCGGAGGGTCTCGTATCCCAGCCCCAGCCGCTCCAGCGTGCCCGCGCGGTAGTTCTCGATCACCACGTCCGCACGCCGGGCCAGGCGGCGCACCACCTCGCGGCCTGCGTCGGTCTTGAGATCCAGGGCGATGCCGCGCTTGTTGCGGTTGAGCATCATGAACGCGGCGGACTCTCCGCCTACGTCCGGCGGCACGAAGCCACGCGAGGCATCGCCACCGGGGATGCGCTCGACCTTGATCACGTCCGCGCCGAGGTCCGCCAGCATGCGGCCGCACACCGGCCCGGCCATGATGTGGGCCAGCTCGATGACCTTGAGGCCGGCGAGAGGACCCACCCTACTTGCCCTCGAAGTCCGGCGTGCGCTTCTCGAGGAAGGCCCGGAAGCCGGTCTGGTAGTCCTTGGTGCCGAACGCGGCGAAGGCTTCGTCCAACTCGGCCCGGGTGAGCGGCATGGGGTCCAGCAGCCGCCGCATGAACTTCTTGTGCCAGCGATTCACCAGCGGCGCTCCCGCGGCAATGCGTCGCGCCGCGGCGTACGCTTCGGCTTCGACCTGATCGTCCGCCACCACCCGGTTCACCAAGCCCAGCGCGAACGCTCGCTCGGCGTCCACCACGCCGCCCTCCAGCAACAGCTCCAGCGCCGCCACCCGGCCGAACGTGGCGACGAACCACTGAAGCTCGGGGTACGCCATGGTGAGGCCCAACCGGTTGATGGGCACGCCGAAGCGGCTGGAGCGGCCGGCGACGCGGATGTCACAGGCGCTGGCGATTTCCAGGCCCCCACCCACGCAGGCGCCCTCAATCAGCGCCACCGTGGGATGCCGGCACTCCGCCACCGACATGACGCCGTGGTGCTCCGCCTCGCCGTAACGCTTGGCCGCGGCAATGTCCTTACGATGCTCGGCGAACTCCGAGATGTCGGCGCCCGCCGCGAACGCCTTCCCGCCGGCGCCGCGCAAGACCACGCAGCGGAGCGTTCCGTCCGCATCCATCTCGCGCATGGTATCACGCAGCGTGAGCCACGTCGCGTGGTTCAGCGCGTTCAGTTTCTCCGGCCGATTCAGCGTGACGGTCGCGATGTCACCCTCGCGCCGGACAAGAACCGTATCTGTCATGAGCCCTTCCTCGATGCCGCCATGCCGTCATGCCGTTATGCCGTTATGCCGTCATGCCGTTATGCCGTTATGCCGTCATGCCGTCATGCCGTCATGCTGTTATGCCGCCATGCCCCTATGCCATCAGCGATACAACAATTGCACCAAGAACAACGGCACCGCGGGAACGTAGGTCACCAGCAGCAGCACGGCCAGCAGAATGGCGATGAACCGCAGATTGACCTTACTGACTTCCCAGATGTCCGCCTTGGCGATGGAGCAGGCGGTGACCAGCACACTGGCCACGGGTGGGGTCTGCTGCCCTATGCCTAAGTTGAGCGTGACCACCAGGCCGAAGTGGACCGGGTCAATACCCACGGCCCGCACCAGTGGCATCACGATCGGGATCACCAGCACAATGGCCGCCGCCGAGTGAAGGAATAGGCCGATGACCAGGAAAAACAGGTTGAGCAGCGCCAGCACCGCCCAGGGACTGTCCGTGAGCCCCACGATGGCGGCTGCCACCTCCTGGGGGACCTGAACCTCGGTGAGATGGGTGCTCATGAGCGCCGAGGTCGCGACCAGCAGCATCACCACGGCGGTCTGCACGCCGCCCTCGATGGTGGCGACGCGCAGCTGCCGCCAATCCAGCTCCCGGTAGATGAACCCGCCCACCACGATGGCGGCCAGCACGGCCAGCCCGGCACCCTCGGTGGCCGTCACCCACCCGCCGAAGATCCCGCCCAGGATGATCACCGGCAGTGCCAGGGCCCAGCCCGCGTCCCTCAGCGCCATCCACACGCGGCGAAGTTGAAACGCCTGCTCGACAGGTAGCCCGTATCGAACCGCCATGAGATGGGCCACGCCCATCATCAGGAGCCCGCCGAGCACGCCGGGGATGATGCCGGCCACGAACAGCTCCACCACCGAGGCGCCGGCCATGGCGCCGTACAGGATCATCGGGATGGAAGGCGGAATGATCACGGCCAGGGTGGCGGCGGACGAAGATACGGCGGCCGCGAAGGGACCGGGATAGCCCTTGCGCCGCATCTCCGGGATCAGGATGGATCCCAGCGCCGCCACGTCCGCCACGGCCGAGCCGGAGATTTCCGCGAAGAACATGGAGGCCCCAACCGTCACCAGCGCGAGCCCGCCTCGCACGAATCCCACCAGCGCCGTCGCCAGCGCGATGAGTCGCCGTGAGATGCCGGTGGCGTTCATGATCGCACCGGCCAGGATGAACAGCGGGACGGCGATGAGGGGAAAATTGGCGGAGCCGTCGAACAACACCAGCGCCACGTTGGGTAAGGCATCGAGGCCGCGGCTCAGGATCATGGCGCCGGACGAGACCACCCCGAGCGCGATGGCGATGGGCACGTCCAGCAGTACCAGGGCCAGGAGGGCGAGGAACATTGCCAGCAAGGTCACGGCCCGTCCTCCCGCTCAGGGGCCGGCACGCCCGCGCGCCAGGTGAAGACACTCAGCAGCTCGGCGGCCATGCACGCCAGCGCGCCGAGCGGCACGGCGGACGCGCTCAAGGCTCGCGGGACCGCCGGGAGGCTCACCAGGTAGGTTCCCCAGAGGCCCACCGTGACCTGCCACCCGGCGTAGGCCACCGCGCCCAGAAACCCGAGCACCGCCACTTCGCGCAGCACCACCGCGGCGCCCCGCGAGCGTCCGGAGAGTCGTTGTACCAGCCGCGGAAACCCGATGTGCGCCTGCTTGAGCGTGGCCAGGCCAGACCCGTAGAAGGTGAGCCACGCGAGGAGGATGGCGGCCACTTCGTCGTACCAGACCAGCGCGGCGCCCGCCTTGCGGAAGATGACCGCGGCGATCACCACCGTCGCCAGGGCCGCCATCAACCCCATGACGGCCCATTCCAGCGCCCGCTCCACGCCGGCGCGGACCCGCGGCACCCAGGCCCGGGCCGCCGCGGTCACGGCCGGCGCAGCGAGATCGCGAGGTCGATCAGCGCCTGCCCGCCGGTCACCGCGTCCGAGAACTCGTGGTAGATGGCGCGGCTGGCCGCGGCGAACGCGTCATGGTCGATCTCGTTCACCTGAATGCCGGAGATCTTGATCGAGTCGAGCAGCTCGCGGTCCATCCGTTCGGCCGTCTCATACGCGAAGGGCTGGACCTCGCGGGCGGTCTGCTCCAGCACCGTGCGGACGTCCTCCGGCAATCGGTTCCAGGTATTCAGGCCGATGGTAACGAACGCGGGCGTGTACACGTGGCCGGTCAGCGACAGGTAGCGTTGCACTTCCTGGAACTTGGACGTGTAGATCTGCGCCAGCGGGTTCTCCTGACCGTCCATCACGCCGGTCTGGAGGGCCACGAACACTTCCGAGAGAGCCATGGGCGACGGATTGGCGCCGTAGGCCTGGAACATCCGGACGCGCCAGCGCCCGGCCGGCGTGCGCAGCTTGATGCCGCGCAGGTCGGCCGGCGCGGTGATGGGACGCCGGTTGTTGGTGATGTGGCGGAATCCGTTTTCCCACACGGCCAGCACCTTGTAACCCTGGCGCTCGGCCAGCGGCGCCAGCGTGGGCCACACGATCCGCTCTTCGATGCGCCTCATGTGCTCGCGGTCCCGCACCAGGTAGGGCAGCTCGAACAGGCCGAAGGCGTCCACCAGCGACGACATGATGGTGGACGGCAGCGACAGCTCGAGCGTTCCCAGCCGGAGCTTTTGCATCATCACGTCGTCGCTGCCGAGCTGGCTGGAGCCGAACACCACCACTGTGGCGTTGTCGCCCAGGCGTTGGTTGGCCCGCCGGGCGAACTCCTCGGCCGACACCGCGAACAGCGATCCCGGCGCGCCGACGTGGCCGAACCGGATGTCGATGGGCCGCGTCCGGCCGCCACCACAGGCGCTGGTTCCGAGGACTGCCAGCAGGCCAAGCGACCACCCGTAACGAGATGAACGCATGCACGTCCCCTCTGCCGCCTCTGCGGCCCCTGCGGCCTCTGCCGCTCTGATGAAGAGCTTCCCACGCGAGGCGCCCGGATGCAGCATTGATGGCCCATGCGCCCCACGGATATGCGATGACTGGAGTGGGAATCGGCGCCCAATTGTACGGCTCCCGGGCCCCGGACGGAACCGCCGCGCTTAGCGTAAGGCTCCGCCGGGAGCTGGAGGGGGAGGTGCTGTTCGACCCCTTCAGCCGGGGTCGCTACAGCACCGACGCCTCGATGTATCAAATCACGCCCGTGGGCGTGGTGCTTCCCCGCACTTCAGACGACGTCCGGCGCCTGCTCGGCCTGGCCGCCGAGTCCCGTGTTCCCCTGGTGCCCCGGGGCGGCGGCACGTCGCAGGGCGGGCAGGCGATCGGCGAAGGGTTGGTGGTGGACACGAGCAAGCACCTGACGGCCATCCGCGACTTCAATCCGGAGGCCGGCATGGTGCGGGTGGAGCCGGGAGTGATCCTCGACCGGCTGAACGCGTACCTAAAGCCCCACGGCCTGTGGTTCCCGGTGGACCCCGCGACCGCCGGCCAGGCCACCATTGGCGGCATGGCCGGGAACAACAGCGCCGGCGCCCGCTCGCTCCGCTACGGGTTGATGGCGGACAACGTGCGCGCCATCACGGCCGTCCTGCCCGGGGGCCGAGAACACCGCTTCGCCGAGCTGCCCGAGAATCTGGCCGATGCCACGCAGGTGGGACTTTCGCCGGACTACCTCGCGCTGGCCCGCGCGCTCCGAGCCATCTACCTCACGCAGGCAGACGAACTGGCACAACGCGCGCCTCGGGTGATGCGGCACGTCGCCGGCTACGGTCTGCAGCGCGTCGGTCCGCCCGACTACAACCTGGCGCGCCTGCTGGTAGGCTCGGAGGGGACGCTCGGGTTCTTCACCGAGATTGAGCTGGCCCTGCGCCCGCTTCCGGCGGCGACGGTGCTGGGCGTCTGCCACTTCCCCGCGCTGCGCGGGGCGATGGACGCGGTGCGGCACATCGTCCGCCTGGAGCCGTCCGCGGTGGAGCTGGTGGACGCCACGCTGCTGGGTCTCGCCCGGCAAAACGCCACGTTCAGGGGCGCGATCGGCCGCTTCGTCAAGGGGGCGCCGGAGGCTCTCCTCCTGGTGGAATTCAGTGGCGACGACGCGACCGGGCTGGAGCGCGACCTGGGACGGCTGGAAGACCTGATGGGCGAGATCGGCTTCCCGAAGGCGGTGGTCCGCGCGGTGGAGCCGGCGTTTCAAAAGGAGATTTGGTCGGTTCGGAAGCAGGGGCTCAACATCGTGATGTCCATGAAGGGCGATGCCAAGCCGGTGTCGTTCATCGAAGATTGCGCTGTGCCGCTGGAGCACCTGGGGGAATACACCGCCCGGCTCTCCGAGGTCTTCCGGCGGCACGGAACCAGCGGCACCTGGTACGCGCACGCCAGCGTTGGGTGCCTCCACATCCGTCCGTCCTTGAATCTCAAGGACGCCGGCGACGTGAAGAAGATGCGGATCATCGCCGAGGAGGCCCACGCGCTGGTCCGTGAGTTCAAGGGATCGCACTCCGGCGAGCACGGTGACGGCATCGTGCGCTCCGAGTTCCTCGAACCCATGCTGGGGTCCCGGCTGGTGGGCGCCTTCGAGGAGGTCAAGCGCCTGTTCGATCCCCAGGGGTTGCTCAACCCCGGGAAGATCGTCCGGCCGCCGCGCATGGACGACCGCTCCCTGTTCCGCTACATGCCCGGCTACGCGCCTCGGCCACTGGCGCCGGCCTTGGACTGGTCCCCATGGGGCGGTCTCTTAGGCGCGGTGGAGATGTGCAACAACAACGGCGCCTGCCGGAAGGCGGCGCCCGACGTCATGTGCCCATCGTATCGGGTCACCTGCGACGAGCGCGATTCCACGCGGGGGCGGGCCAACACCTTGCGCCTGGCACTCACCGGCCAGCTTGGTCCCGCCGCGCTCGGGTCGGACGAGATGTACGAGACGCTGGACCTGTGCGTCGGCTGCAAGGCCTGCCGCCGCGAGTGTCCCACGGGCGTGGACATGGCCCGGATGAAGATCGAGGTCCTGCACCAGCGCCATCGCCGGCACGGCGTACCGCTGGTGGATCATCTGGTTGGCTACCTGCCGCGGTACGCACCGTGGGCGGCCCAGCTGCCGTGGCTGGCCAACCTGCGCAATCGGAGCCCGTGGCTGGCGGGCCTCGGCGAGCGCTGGCTGGGGATTGCGGCCAGACGGTCTCTGCCTTCGTGGAGGCGGGACATGTTTCACCGCGGAGAACGCGGAGAGCGCAGAGAAGAAGGGGGAGGACCAGATGCCAAACGGGTGGTGCTCTGGGTGGACACGTTCAATACCTATTTTGAACCTGAGAGTGCGCGAGCCGCGCTGCGGGTGTTGGAGGCGGCGGGCTACGATGTGATTCTGCCGCCTCCGGCGGACGGGGGGCGGCCCATCTGCTGCGGGCGGACGTTCTTGAGCGTGGGACTGGTCGAAGAAGCGCGGGTGGAAGCCCGGCGGGTCATGGAAACACTCCGGCCGTATGTAGAGCGTGGCGTTCCCGTCGTGGGACTCGAGCCTTCCTGCCTGCTCACCGTGCGGGACGAGTACCCCGCCATGTTGCATGATCCGTTTGTGACAAAGCTGGCGGATCGCGCCGTGTTGCTGGAGGAGTTCCTCGCGGGAGAAGCGGAGCGCGGCGAGCTGCATCTGGCGCTGGCTCCGCAGCCGGGCCGGCGGGCGCTGGTGCATGGGCATTGTCACCAGAAGGCGTTTGGCGCGATGCCCGCGGTGGAGCGGACTCTGCGGCTGGTCCCGGGCCTCGAGGTGGAGACCATCGAAAGCAGTTGCTGCGGCATGGCGGGGGCCTTCGGCTACGGCGCGCGGCACTACGACGTGTCCATGCGCATGGCGGAGTTGAGCCTGTTGCCGGCGGTGCGCGCCGCACCGGCGGACGCGTGGCTCGTGGCGGATGGCACCAGCTGCCGGCATCAGATCAAAGACGGCGCGGGACGGGAGGCGGTCCACGTGGTGCGGGTGCTCGAATCGGCCCTCGCCGCACGCAGCCCGTCCCCGCTATGATGTAGAGTCATGCCGCCACGCCGCCGGCCTTCCGCCAAGTCGCCTACCCGAGGCGTGTCCGTTCCCGCCCCGAGGCGGCGGGCCGCCGCGGAGCTAGTGCGGATTCTCAAGCCGGGCATGCGCGTGGCGCTCACCACCCACGTCAACGCCGACGGCGACGGCACCGGTTCCGAGGTGGCGCTGTGGCACCTGCTCACCGCCCGCAGGGTCCGCGCCGTGATCGCCAACCCCACGCCGTTCCCGGAGCGCTATTGGTTCCTGCTCCAGGGAAACGAGCACGCGGATAAGTCGGGAGAAGCGGTGAAGCACCTCCGGCGTGCCGACGCCGTGGTGGTGCTGGATATCAGCGACGTGGGGCGCTTGGGCCAGCTGGGCCAGGTGGTGCAGGGGGCCGGCGTGCCGGTGGGGTGTGTGGACCATCACGAGAGCAACGGCGCCCTGCCGCCCGGTCCCCGCCTGGTGGATTCGCGCGCCTGCGCCACCGGCGAGCTGGTGTACGATCTGGCGCGGGCCGTGGGATGGCCGCTCACCCCAGAGGTGGCCCGCGCGCTATACGTGGCGATTCTCACCGATACCGGCGGCTTCCGCTTCAGCAACACTACCGCGCGGACGCTCCAGGTGGCCGCTCACCTGCTGGCGCACGACCTCGACCCGGAGGAGATCTACCGCGAGGTCTATGCCGCGTCCCCCGAGGGCCGTGTCCGGCTGCTCGCCGAGGTGCTGGAGACGCTGGTGACGGAGCACGACATCGGTCTGGCGTGGGTCACGGTCCCGGCCGGTGCGCTGGAGCGGCACGGGGTGGATGCCGAAGAACTGGAAGGTATCGTCGAGTTCCCGCGCGCCATCAAGGGTATGCGGCTCGCCCTCCTGTTCCGATCGCTGGTCAATGGCCGGATCAAGGTATCGTTCCGCTCGGTGGGGAACGTGGACGTGTCTCAGCTCGCGGCGCAGTTCGGCGGGGGGGGGCACAAGAAGGCGTCGGGCGCGTCGCTCACCGGCTCGCTGGGGGAGGCCCAGGCACGGGTCCTGGCGGCGGCGCGGGATCTGCTGCGGCGGGGATAGGCCGCATGCAGCAGGACGATGTGAATGGACATCGGGGTGATGCGAATTCGCGGAGGGCGAAGTCAATTTGCACGGGGGCGATGTGAATTGACATCAGGCCGATGCGAGTTTACACCCGGGTGATGTCAATTGGCATCAGACCGAATGCAAGTTGAGCGGGGTGATGTGAATTGACATCGGGGTGATGTGAATTCACGGAGGGCGATGTCAATTTGCACGGGGGCGATGTGAATTGACATCAGGCCGATGCGAATTTACATGCGGGTGATGTCAATTTGCATCGGGGTGAATGTAAATAGGGTGGCCCCGTCCGCAAACGCGGTTGACGCAAGGGGTTAGGGCGTCTCGCCTCGAGGCGGCGCCTTCTCGCAAAGGGT
>DATECF010000178.1:0-9700 GCA_035287045.1 Gemmatimonadales bacterium
GAAGTTCATTTGGGAATAGCCCGCGCCGGTGAGGTTCCAGAGGGCGCGTTGGTGCGGGCGTGGTCACGGCGCGCCGGGCGCGATGGCAGATTGTGGCGACGTGACCCCCGGTGGGTCCCGTCGGTCGCTGGTAGTCGCGGCGGTCCGGCGACACCTACGCCACCCGACGCTGACGGCGGCGTTCCGTGGCGCCGAGACCGCCGGTACTAACGCTCCCTCTGGGACCCACCGGGGGTCACCTCGCTATGCCCCACGGCGCCCAAGCGTCGAGTCCACCCCGCACCACGAGCGCCCGGCGGAACCCACCAGCGCGGGACAGACCCAGCAAAGGGAACTTCTGGGACGCGACAGTCGCATTTCACGCCTGGTTCACCCGGCCTTCAGCCCCCACCCGGCAAGTTGTCCGTGGTGAAGCCATGATGACGTTCGGCTTCTTGTTGATCCTCGCGGCGCTCATCGCGGTCATCGTGGGCGGAGCGCTGAGCGTGCTCCGGATTGCCCCCAACGAGGCGGGCCGGCTTGAGCACGTGCGGGGCGTCCCGGCACGGGTGCTCTGTCCCATCATCGGCGACGTGACCAAGGTTCGGTTGGGCCCCGACCCGGCCGACGGCCGGCTCGCGGTGATCTGGTGCGAGCGATTCGGGGATGCGCCATTGGGATGCGACAAGAGCTGTTTCGGGGCGGCGATCGCGGGATCCCTGGCGTGACGGCGGGGACAGTCGACTGCGTGAAGGGTAAGCGGTGAGGGTGGCCCCCTTACCCCTCACCCATTACGCAGTCAAGCCCCCGCGTCACCAATCGCCTGCGCCACGTGATCAGCTACCGCCATAATCGTGATCATGGGGTTCACGCCGCTGGACGTCGGGAACGCGCTCCCGTCCGCCACGTAGAGTCCGCGCACGCCGTAGATCTCGCCCGTTTCGCTGGCCACCGACGTTGAGGGGTCCCGGCCCATCGCGGCACTGCCCATCTGGTGGAACGAGATGTACGACATCCGCGCCCGCTGGTATCCCCGGCCGTCCGCCTCGGCGGCGAGGCGCTCGCGCCAGTTGGGCGTTCCGGGCCGCACCCGCGCCGGCGGCGTGTGCAGCGTGAAGATCTCCTCCGCCCCGGCCGCGGCCAGTACCTCGGCGGCTCCCAGGAGCGCGCGCCGGACATGAGCGGCGTCGTAATCCGACAGCTCGTAGTGTACCCGCGGCCGGCCGTCACGGCCCACCGCCACGCGCCCGGCATCCCGGTCGCGCAGCAATACGCCGACGATACTCGTGTGCGCCAACCTGGAGAGGTCGCTCTGGAACCGGCGTGCGCTCTCCCAGCCGAACCCGCTGGCCGGGAGCGCGAAGTGCACCGGCGCGGTCTCGAAGCGGGCCCCGTATCCCTCGCTCAGGTTCGCGAAGGCCTCTGAGTACCGGGTTTGCAGCGCGCCGCTCCACGGCTCGACGCGATGCGGAAACACGCCGGCCACGGCGGTGGCGGGATGCAAGCGCAGGCCCCGGCCGATCGCCGGGAGCGTCAGCCCGGAGCGGCGAAGCAGGGCGGGCGTATGGAGCGCCCCGCAGGCGACGACGACGATACGGGCCTTCACGGCCAGTCGGATGGGCGGATGGGCGGATGGGCGGATGGTGGCTTCGACGCCCGTGACCTCTCCGCGCGCCATGGTCACCCGCTCCACGCCGCACCGCGTCACCAGGCGCGCGCCCGCCGCCGCGGCGTCCCGGAGATAGGTCCGATCGGTCGAGTTCTTGGCCCCGCGCCGGCACCCGTAGCCACAGTAGCCGCACTCGAGTCCTTCAGCGCAGTCGGTCACGTTGCGTGGCTGCGCGTCCACGTGCCAACCCAGCGCCCGGCAGCCACGCTCGAGCAGCGCGTCCCGCCCCCCGGGCGTATTCCAGCGGGTGCCGAGGCCGGATCGGACGGCCACGCGCTCGAGCGACTGCGCGAAGCGATCACTGGTGAACACCCCGAGTCCCGACAGGGCGTCCCATTCCTCGCGGACTTCCTGCGGCAACGGGAAGCTGGTGGTGTAGTTGATGGTGGTGCCGCCGCCCAGACAGCTCCCCGCGAGAATCGGCATCGAGCCGCTCTGCGTCATCACCAGCCCGCCATCCAGGTACCAGGCAGACAGCATGTCGCCCTCGATCTGGGTCATCTTCGAGGGCAGCGGGTTCCCCCCCTTTTCCAGCACGACGACGCTCTTCCCGACCTGCGCCAACACGCCCGCCACCACGCCGCCCCCCGCCCCCGAGCCGCAGACCACGACGTCGCACTCGAGGGACGCCTCCCGCGTGATTTCCACCGTGGGGAGCGGCGCCGGCACCGACGCGGGGACCGGCAATGGCCCAGGGTAGCCCACGGCGCGCCAGGCGGCGTGGGATCCGTCTCCCTGTGGCCAGCAATAGTGCGCCACGTGCACCAGCCGCTTGAGCGCCTGAAATCCCGCGCGCCGGAGCGAACTGGTGCAACAGGCCCAGCCCTGAAGTAGTCGCTCGCGTTCCGCTACGGCCAAGCGCCCGAGCGAGTGAGGTTGACCGCTGAGGACCAGGTTCACGAGGGGCAGGTCCAACGCCGCAAGCAGTATCCCCAGGCGAGCACGGTCTCGCGGATCCGGCAGGCCGGCAATGAGCGCTTCCGCGCGGCGGAGCGTGATCTCGTGCCCCGACTCTCCCGCCAGCAGCGTCTCGCACACGGCGGACAGGGTCGCCCGCTGCCGGGGAGAGAGATCGGACGGGCGGGCCTCCGGGTGTGCCATCGCTAGATGGAGATCGAGCCGGCGCGGAAGTCGGTCTTGCCGATCAGCGCGTTGACCAGCACCGGCCTTCCGCTCCGAGCGACCGCCTGGGCCTCTCGCAGCGTGGGGGCCACCTCCTCCGGACGGGTGATCTTGAGCCCGCACCCGCCGTACCCTTCGGCAACGAGCTGGTACTCGGTGCGCCGCAGGACCGTGCCGACGTCGTCCCGCAGCATGTCCACTTGCCCCCGCGCGATCTGGCTCCAGGCGCCGTCATTCCCCACGACCGCGATGACGGGCAGGCCGTGGCGCACGAAGGTGTCGAACTCGGCGAGACTGAACGCGGCCGAGCCGTCGCCGTAGAGGAGCCAGACCTCCGCGCTCGGGCGACACAACGCGGCGCCCAGCGCGAAGCCCGCGCCCACGCCGAGCGTGCCGAAGGGCCCGGGGTCGAGCCACGACCGCGGGCCACGCGGCGACACGATGTACGCCGCGGTCCCCACAAAATCGCCGCCGTCCGCCACGATGGCGCTGTCCTCCGGCAACACGGCTTCAATCGCGTGGCACAGCGCCAGCGGGTTGACGTACTCGGTGGCGCTCGCGGCGAGGCGCTCGATTTCCGCCGCGCGCTCGTCGTCGCGGGCGCGCAACGTCTCCAGCCACGTCGCCCAGCGGGCCGATCCGCCGGCCGCGAGCAACGGCGCCAGGCTGATGACGAATCGCGCCGGGTCGCCGATGGCGGCAACCGCGGGGCGTCGGTTCTTACGGGCCTCCGCGGGGCTCAGGTTCGCCGCCACCACGGCCGCACGTGGGTTGATGGACCGGCCGTAGTCGAGGCGGAAATCGCAGGGCACGCCCGCGAGGAGCACCAGATCCGCCTCGCGCAGCGCGAGGCCGCGGCGGTGCCGGAACAGGAGCGGATGGTGCCGGCCCAGGAGCCCCCTGGCCATTCCCGACAAGTAAACCGGACACCCCAGCGATTCGACGGCGCGCCGCGCCGCGTCCACATGCTGAGGCGCCGCGGCCTGGCTCCCGAGCAGGAGGACGGGGCGCTCGGACCGAGCCAGCAATCCGGCCGTCTGCCGCAGCGCGCCCGGCGCGGGCTCGGCCGGCCGTAACGGCGCGAGGTCCACGGCCGCGCGATCGGCGCCGGCGAACAGACGCTCGACGTGGCGCCTGAGGTACCACCGCGACAGACGCTCGCCAATGCCGCGGGGAGGCGTGGGCTTCGCGAGCCCGTACCAGTCGCGGACGGTGGCCTCAGGGTACAGCAGGTCCACGGGACACTCCACGAACGCCGGGCCGGGAACGCCGGCCTGGGCGGCGTGGAACGCCGCGGCCACGGCCGATGCCAGGTCACGCACGCGGCGAACCGTGGCGAGGAACTTCACGTGGGGGCGGAGCAGCGCGCGCTGGTCAATGTCCTGGAGGGCGCCCCGCCCCTTGAGCATGGTGGCGGTGGCCCCGCCCAGGAGCACGACGGGGGACTGGGCGAGCTGGGCGTTCTTGACCGCGGTGATGGCGTTGGTAAGTCCGGGACCGGCGGTGACGGCCGCCACGCCCGGCACGCCGCTCAGGCGGGACACGGCGTCCGCCGCGAAGACGGCGCTGGCTTCATCGCGCACGTCCACCACCCGGATGCCCCGTTGCTTGGCGCCCACGAGGATGGGGGAGATATGGCCGCCGCACAGGGTGAAGAGGAATTGCACCCCGTGCGACGCCAACACGCCAGCGACCCGCTCGCCTCCGTTCATCCCGCCCCCGTCCTAGTTAGCGCGCCGTCGTGCCCTTGAGGATACCGTCCCGGATGCGCACGGCCTTGGGCGACGCGCTCGGGTCCTCCGCGATGGTGTAGCTCACGTTCTCGGCGAGGCGCAACCGCGCCGGGAGCGACAGCGTGCGTCCGTCCCGCCGCACCGTCAGCGGCAGCGGCGATCCTTCCGGCCGGTTTGCGTACCGGGCGCGGAACGCCGGGCCAAAATCCACGTCACGGCTGATGGTTACCTCTCCAACCCTGATCAGGTAGTCACCGATGCGTACGCCTGCCTCGGCGGCCGAGGACCCCGGGAGCACGGCGGACACCCGGACGCTGGTGCTGTCGATGTTGGTCGTCGTCCCGAGGCGGGGTGTGCGGCTGGTGTCCGCCTGGAAGCTGAGGCCCGCGAGCGGCAGGACCGTCGCGTAGGGGAAGGGGTCCCGCCCGTCGATGAAGCGTCGGTGAAACTCGTCGAACGACTTGCCACCTGCGGCGCGGCTCACGGCCTGCCACCAGTCGTCCACCGTGAAGCCCTTGCCAGCCCGGTAGAAGCGGGCGTACAGGTCCCGCAGGACGGCATCCAGTGAGGAGCGATTGTCCGAGGCGTCCCGGATCTGGATGTCCAGCAGCAACCCGGCCAGCGAGCCCTTGGGATAGTAGAGGTATCCCGAGCCGTCCGCGGGATGAATCCAGGTCGAGAGGGAGGCATCTTCCAGCGCGGTTGGGGGTGCGCCGGCCACGTTGTCGATCTTCTCCCGGGTGGTCTGATAGAACTGCGCCGGCATCGTCACACCGCCGCGCACCAGGCCCAGGTCGGCATAGTAGTCCGTGATGCCCTCGGAGACCCAGAGCAGGGTGGTGGGCTGGGCGCGGTCATACGCATAGGGCCAGAGGTCGGCGGGACGCAGCCGCTTCACGTTCCACGCGTGAAACACTTCGTGCGCGGTGATGGAGGGAAGCAGCGGGCCGGCCCGGGCGATGCCGGGGTTATAGATCCCCACGTGCGAGTTCTGGTGCTCCAGTGCCGAGCCGCCCGGGTACTCCGGATCGAAGATCATCAAGGTCGTGTACGCTTCCCAGGGAACCTCGCCGGTGACGTCGATCAGGGGTGGCATGAAGCCCCGCATGTGCCCCCAGAACGCCGCGCGGCTGGGCCCACTCAACGCGCCCACGGGGTAGGTGGCCAGTCGGTACCACTTCCCGGCAATCTGGGCGCTGTCCACCTCGAGCCGGCCCACGAACACGGGCATGTCCACCAGGTCGTGGAAGTTCGGCGCGGTGAACTCGCCCGGCTGCGCCCCACGCGCCAGCCCGGTGGCCACCTGCCAGCCGGGCGTGGTGCGGATCGTCACCCGCGCCGGCTGATCCATTGGCCGGCCCTCGGCGTACAGGAACACGTTGGTTCCATTGAACAGCGCAAAGTCCGGCCGGCTCCACGCCATGGCGTTGTCCAGCGCCTCCGCCACGTAGGCGAAGCTCACCGTGATGCTGGGGGCGCCCTCCGGACGGATACGCCAGGTGTCGAAGTCCAGCTTGTCCCACCGGAGCGTCCGGTCGCCCGCCGTGGCCGTGAAGTTGAGGACGTTGCGCGCGAAATAGGACAGCTCGTACGCCCCGGGGGTCCAGGCGGGAAGGGACAGTACCACCGGATCGGCGCCGCTGACGCGGAAGCTCATGCGCACCAGGATCTGCCGGCTCTGCGCGGTCACGGAATCGAACGTCACGTCATAGCGCACGTCGCTGATCGGCGCCGAGGTCACCACGCTCTGTGGGCGCGCGGGGAGCGGAGCGAACGCGAGAGGGAGCAATGCACCGACCAATGACCTGGATCGCATGGGATCTCCACGGGCTCGTGAATTCGTGTGATACTCGGGGCGGCGCCGGCCGTTCCGGCGGACCTCTATCGTCCCATGCCGCGGGAGCGAATCTTAATGACCGCTACGGAAAGGGGCAGGGACATGCGGGCTGGATCGCGCCTGGGAGCGGGCTGGCTGGTCGCGGCGGGCGGCGTGGGGCTCGCCGTTTTCGTGATGTTCTACCGGCAGGCGTTTCCACAGGCCGCCGTCACGCTGGAGATCACCCGGCCGCAGGCGGTCGCGGCGGCGCGGGAGTTCCTGGCCGCCCGAGGCGCGACGCTGGACGGGTACCGGGAGGCGGCCCAATTCGGTGGTGACGACGGCGCGCTGGCGTTCCTGCAACGGACCGTAGGCCTCGAGGAAGCCAGCCGGTGGGCCCGCGAGCGGGTGCCTATCTGGTCCTGGAACGTGCGGTGGTTCAAGCCCGCCCAGAAGGAGGAATGGAGCGTCGGCCTTGGTGTGGATGGCCGGGTGGTGCGCTTCCGGCATCTGATGGACGAGGCCGCGCCCGGGGCCGACCTGCCGCAGGATTCGGCGCTGGCCCTGTCGGAGCGTTTCCTGATGGACCGCGGTTGGTTGGTGGCGGACCTCGACCGGGTGGAAAGCTCCAGCCGGAAACGCGATCAACGGACGGATCACCACTTCACCTGGGAACAGCGCGGCACCGCGTTGACATGGACCAGCGCGGGCGACACGGCGGCGGGCACGGGGGCGGTGCGGCTGGAGGTGGACGTGCTGGGGGACGCGGTGGGGAGCTACCGGCACTTCCTGAAGGTCCCCGAGATGTTCGAGCGCGACGTGCAGCGGACCATGGGAGTGGGACAACTCCTCGCGATCGCGAGCCTGGGTCTCACGTTCGTCCTGGTCCTCATCGCCCTGGGCCTCACCATCGCGCGGCACCGCCACGGGGACATCCGCTGGCGGCCCGCGTTCCGACTCGCGGGGCTGGTGTTCGCGTTGGCGCTCATCCAGGGCGCGCTGTCCTGGCCCATGGCGCGCTACACCTACACCACCGAACTCGGCTGGGGCACGTACACCGGGATGCTGGCTCTGATCCTGTTGTTCGGGACGGCGACGTACGGGTTGTGGGTGTTGTTCGCGGCGACCGCGGGCGAGAGCCTGGGTCGCGAGGCCTATCCCCAGAGCCTGGGCGGGTTCGTGAACGCGGTGATGGGGCGCCTCGACCCCGGCGAGCGGGCGCGCGCCAGCCTCCGCGGGTACGCGGTGGGATTCGCCATTCTCGGCTACCTCACGGTCTTCTATCTGATGGCCCAGCGGTACCTGGGCGCGTGGTTGCCCGCTGAAGGGCCGTATTCCAGCATCTTCAACGTCTATCTGCCGTTCCTGGCGCCGCTCACCATCAGCCTGGTGGCGGCGGTCACCGAGGAGACCACGTATCGGTTGTTCGGCATGTCGCTGGTCAAACGGTATACCGGCTCCACGGCCCTGGCGCTCCTGGTGCCGGCCGCGATCTGGGCGTTCGGGCATTCCAACTACCCGGTCTTCCCGGTGTACCTGCGGGGCATCGAGCTGACGATCGGGGGCGTGTTGTTCGGTCTGGCGTTCTTGCACTTCGGTCTCCTGGCCTGTATCGTGGCGCACTTCGTCATTGACGCCGTGCAGATCGGGATGCCGCTCCTCACCTCCGGGAATCCGACGTACGTCGTCTCCGGTCTGATCGTGATGGGCATCGCGCTGGTGCCGGCGCTGGTGGGCTGGCGCCTGCGCCGCGGGCCGCGGCCGCCCGGCGACCAGGGCGATGGAGGGGGTTGGAAGGCGATGGAGGGGGATGCCACGTGACCGCCAAGCCTGAATTCGTCAAAGCGATGTCCCGCCTGGACGCGACGGCGCTGGTGGCCGGCGCCATGATCGGCTCCGGCATCTTCATCGTGTCGGCGGACATGCTCCGGCAGGTCCAGACGCCGGGCGCCCTGCTGTTCGTGTGGGCCATCTCCGGCGTGGTGACCGTGCTGGGCGCCCTGGCCTACGGCGAGCTGGCGGCGATGTTCCCGCACGCGGGCGGGCAGTACGTCTATCTGCGCGAAGGGATCTCGCCGTTGTTCGGGTATCTCTACGGGTGGACGTTGTTCATGGTGATCCAGACCGGCACCATCGCGGCCGTGGCGGTGGCGTTCGCCCGCTTCACGGCGGTGTTCGTGCCGGCCCTGTCGCCGGAGGTCTTCCTGGGCGGGACGGTCACCCTGCCCAGCGGGCCCATCGAAGTGGGCCTGTCGGCGCAGCGGTTGTTCGCGATTCTGTCCATCGTGGTGCTGACGTGGATCAATTACCGGGGGGTGCGGACGGCCGCGATCCTCCAGACCTCACTCACCCTTATCAAGGTGGCGACGCTCGCCGCGCTGGTGCTGTTGGGCGCCCTGCTGTTCCGGAAGCCCGAGGTGGTGGCGGCCAACTTCAGCACGCCGTTCCTGCCCGGCGGCGTGTCGTTCCTGGCGTTCCTGCCGGTGATCGGTGCCGGCATGGTGGGCTCGTTGTTTGCCATGGAGGCCTGGAACAACGTGGGCTTCGCCGCCGATGAGCTGAAGCACCCGGCGAAGGACATCCCGCTGGCCATGGGGCTGGGGGTGCTGACGGTGACCCTGCTGTACCTCCTGACCAACGTGGCCTATCTCAGCGTCTTGCCGGCGGACGGGATCGCCACGGCGCCGCAGGACCGGGTGGGCACGGCGGCGCTCCAGGCCATGTTCGGATCGGCCGGCCTATACCTCATGGCGTTGGCGATCATGATCTCGACGTTCGGCTGCAACAACGGACTGATTCTGGCGGGCGCCAGAGTCTACTACGCCATGGCGAGAGACGGTTTGTTCTTTCGCCGCACGGGCGCGCTGCATCCGGTGCACCGGACCCCGGGGTTCGCCCTGGTGGTGCAGGGGATCTGGACCAGCGTGCTGTGCCTCTCGGGGACCTACAGTCAGCTGCTGGACTACGTGGTCCTGGCCGCGTTGCTGTTCTACCTGCTCACGGTGATCAGCCTGTTCGTGCTCCGGGCGCGGCGGCCGGACGCGGAGCGGCCGGTGCGCGCGCCGGGGTATCCGTGGCTGCCGGCGGCCTATGTGCTGATGACCGGATCGATCGCGGTGAATTTGTTGTTCGTGAAGCCGCAATACACCTGGCCGGGTCTGATCATCGTGGCCCTGGGGGTGCCGGTGTATTACCTGTGGCGGATGCGCAATCCCACCCCTGCAGGAGGATAGCCGCGTGCGCGCGCTGTGGATGGCGACGGTAATGGTCGCAACGCTCGGTGACGCGGCCGTGGGGCAGGATCCGCGCCGGTTGAATCCGGTGATCGAGCTGCTGGAGCAGCGGCAGGCGGTGTTCGGGCTCTACGCGCCCAGCAACCGG
>DATECF010000179.1:0-3067 GCA_035287045.1 Gemmatimonadales bacterium
ACGAAGGCATCGAGCGCGCGGACGCCGGCCGCGCCGATCCCTCCTTCGTAGCGCGGCGGCACGGACCCCCTGGCATAGCCGTTGAGCAGCAGGTCGGGTGAATCGGACGCCAGCATGATGACGTCGAACCGATCTCCCAGCCCGCCGGCCTGGAAATCGGCGTTGGTGATCGTCGTGTAGGAGAACCCGTAGTCATCCAAGAGCCAGCGGGTCCACCCCTCGTCCATGCTGGCCCGCCAGGGCTTGTACAGCGCGATGCGGCTCCGCACGCTCGCCTGCCCCGTGGCGCCGGTGCGCTCGGCCCGGACGCCAAGCTCCTGCACCCATCGCTCTAGCGTCGCGCCCGCCACGCCGTCCACCACGTACCGGCCGCCGGCCCCCGGGTCGTAGCGGACGGTGCCGCCCCGCGCCAGCGCCCGGGCGATGATGCGGAAACTGTTATTCTGCGCCGGATCCAGAACCACGCGGGCGCCTGAGCCGGTGATCCGCCCCGCGGGCGGCACAATGCCCGACGCCACCGGATGGAACGCGAACGGCGCCGTAGGTTCGTCTGGCGCCGCGCCCGGGGTTCCCTGCACCGGCCGCATGGCGTTCCGAAACGCGGGCTCGAGTGGGGCTTTGGCCTCGATCACCCGCACGTCCATCTGGTAGGGGAGCGTCCACCCAGCCGCGTCGTAGGGCTGCTCCGGGGGACCGTCCGGATACTCGCGAAGGTCGGGATAGACCTGCGCCTCGAAGAGCTGCCGCACCAGCTCACCGAACGCCTGGTTCATGGGGATGACCCAGGTGCCCCGCGGGTAGGTTATCCCGTCGTGTGCGGCGTCCTGCGCCAGCTGTGCCACCTCGACCCCGTGGAACGCCAGGCGGCGCAGTAGATCGACCGCCGCCATGGGATCCCGCTGCTGCTGCGGCACGACATAGGCGTACGGGGGCTCGGCTTCGTAGCGCCTGATCGCGTCACGCCCCGCCTGATAGCGATTGTACAGCAGGAACTCCCGGTCGCGGGCGGCGTAGTCGAGCACCGCCAGCGACGCCGTCAGCATGTAGTCCACCGCGTCCCGCAGCCGCCACCAGCCGCCTTTCCACGGACTCACGTACAGGTTCCCGGCGCGGAAATCCCGCATCCCCTGCGGGAAATCGGCGATCGTGTAGAAGTAGGGCGTCGCGTAACGGTACAGGGCGGTCTCGGTCCAGAAGGCCGCGATGTTCTGCAGCACCGGCAGGTAGTCCACATATCCGGGGTACCAGGCGTCGAATCCGGTACCCGCGTGGGTCGCGCCCGGCTGGCCGTTGGCCTCCAGGGCTTCCGCGATGTGGGTGCCGATGGCATTCAACTCCCGCACGATCAGCGCCGGGCTGCGCGGCGCGATGGGCTCGGCGAACGGCGGGAGCCAGATCCGCGTCGGGAACGGGGACGACTGGTGATGCACGTAGATGATCTGCGGCTCGAAGCGCCGCCAGGCGCGGGTGACCACGCGCGACTCCGTCACGTTCAGCATGTAGCCGTCGCGGTTGTTGTCGTGCCCGATGTACTTCTGGTACAGCTCATGGAGCGGCGCCCCCTCGTACGGCCCGCCCACGTTGTCGCGGTACCAGCTTACCACGATGTCCTGCCCGTCCGGATTGAGCGACGGCCAGAGCAACACCACCACGCTGTCCAGCAGGGCGCGGGTGCGCGCGTCGCCCGCGACCAGGTCGTGGGCCAGCTGGATGGTGTGCTGCGCCCCGGCGGCTTCGGAGGCGTGCAGACCGCCGGAGATGTCCACGAAGGCCGGGGTCTCCGCCGCGAGGCGCCTGGCATCATCATCCGTGAGCCCGCTCGCATACGCCAGCCGCCGAGCGGATTCGCGATGCCGCTCCAGGTTCGCCAGGTTGGCCGGCGAGGAGATCACCGCGAGGTACCACGACCGCCCCTCGGACGTTCGGCCCACATCCATCAGCTGAACGTGGTCGCTCGCCGCATCGAGGCGCTTGAAGTACTCGATGGACTCCTCGTAGGTGGCCAGCTTGAAGTCATCGCCGGGCCGGAAGCCCAGGACGGACTCCGGTGTGGGCACTACCTGCTGAGCCGCCGCTGGCAGGCCCAGGGCGAGGGTGAGGACCGCGAACGCGGCGGCAGTTCGACGCGGCTGGGGCATGGCGTTTCCTCTGGGCTTTCGGGTTCGCGGTAAGAGACGCTGGCAGAATCAACGCGACAGGTGCACATGGCGCAACTGACGAGAGGGCAGGTGGGTCCCCGGAGCGCGCGGAACTGCAGCGCGCGAAGGGGACCTACCTGCCCTCTCGTCGCGTCGAGCCGACGGTGCTACCGCCCGGACGGCCCTCCCACCGGCGGCTCTTGCGGCGCAGCCTTACCGGCGTCCAGGTCGTTCCAGTTGAGGATGGCGTTGAAGCCCAGGAAGAACGCCCCCTGGGTCTGCCACCGCCAGAAAGGCCGGATGGCGAACATCACCACGTGCCCCTGTCCCAGCGGTGCATCCACCACCTGGGCTCGGTTGGACAGCACCTGACCGCCGGCCAGGGTGCCCGACAGCAGCATCTCGTTCGCGTCTGACGGGAACGCCATCACGACCCGGGGCCGAGCGTCGTCCAGATTCACGCCGAATTGCCGAGCCATCTGCCGGAATACCGCAACTTCTTCATCCTGCGGCCGCTGCGGCCCCCGCGGCCCCGCCGCACTGTCCTGCTCCCACGGCGACAGCGTCAGCCGGTTGGCCATGGGCGTGACATTCTGGCCCACACCGGGAATCTGGCCCTGCCCTCCGCCAAAAAACCCGGCGAATTCGCTGGGGATCCCGCCCGCGCCGGCGTTGAGCACCGGGTTCTGACTGAAGTACACCGGGAGCTGGTCGCCCTCGTAACCGTACACCAGCGGGCTCTTCTTGTCCTTGATCAGGCCGCGGAGGATACTGCCCCGCGCGAACAGCCGGTCCGAATTCTCGACCGTCACGCCGCGCGTGATCCCGTATTCCGGGAAGATGGTCGAGGTTGCGCCCTCCACCAGCAGCGTCCCGCCCTGTTCCACGAACCGGGCGAGCTCCACCAGGCCGTCCAGGCCCATCCCCCC
>DATECF010000180.1:0-6892 GCA_035287045.1 Gemmatimonadales bacterium
CAAGAGCGCCTTCAGCTCCGACTTCGAAAGCCTCCGCTTCATCTACTCCGGCGGGGCCTGGTCGCCCGACGGCCGCTACTTCGCCATCGCCGCGAAGCACGGTGGCCAGGATGATCTCGTGGTCTTCGACGTGCAGAAGAAGAAGGTGCGCCAGAGGATCCGCATACCACTGGACGGCCTCACCAACCCTTTTTGGTCACCGGACGGCGCGCACATCGTGTTCACCGGCTATGACGGCGGGCTCTCCGACCTGTTCATCGTGAATCCCGACGGCACCGGGCTTACCCGCCTGACGGAGGACCGGTATGCCGAACTGCATCCCGTCTGGTCACCGGACGGCAAGACCATCGCGTTCGCCACGGACCGGGGCCCGCAGACGAACCTGGAGACGCTGTCCTTTGGACCGCTGCGGATCGCGCTGTACCACCTCGGCGACGGCCGCATCGAGCTTCTCGACCGGATGGGCGGGCAGAACATCAACCCTCAGTGGGCGCCGGACGGCCGATCGCTCGCGTTCGTGTCCGACCGCACCGGCGTCCCCAACGTGTTCCTGTATGACCTGACCGACCGGCGGGTCTACCAGCTCACCAACGCGTTCTCGGGGATTTCCGGGATCACGCCGATCTCGCCGGCCATCTCCTGGGCCGGGCAGGCTGACCGCCTGGCGATCACCTACTACGAGAAGGGGGACTACAACGTCTATGCCATGGACAATCCTCGGGGCCTGAAGCGGGCGCCGTACACGCCCAGGGAACCAGTGGTGGCCCATGCACCAGAAACGGCGGCGGACACAGTGGCTGCCCCGGCGGCGCATCAGATCCCCTCAACGATGCCGCTCGCCACGGCGTCGGTATACCGCTTCCGGGGCAGCTTCCGGGCGTCAGCGGCAGACTCTGGCGGCCATCCGGCCGGCCCGGAGCCGGTGTCGGTCAAGGCGCTGCTCGACAGCGCGACGGTGCCCCTCCCGGACCCCTCCGGGTTTTCCCTCAAGCCCTACTCGGCCAAGCTCGCCGCGGATGTCCTGGTGCAGCCGTCGGTGGGGTACCAGCGGGGCTTCGGCAGCGGGTTCTTCGGCGGCTCGGCGGTGTCGTTCTCCGACATGCTCGGCAACCGCCGGCTGGTCCTTGCGGGCGGGGTCAACGGACGCATCGAGGAGGCCCAGCTCCTCACCGTGTACGCCAACCTGGCTCGCCGGGTCAACTGGGCGGTCGGCTACCAGCAGGCACCCACGTTCCGGTACTCGGGGGGATTCCAGGGCAGCGACTCCCTGGGGCGGGTTCAGCGCACCACGCGGCTCGATCGGTACGTGTTGCTCCAGGCGTTCGCCGAGGCGTCACGCCCGTTCAGCCGCTTCCAGCGGCTGGAGCTGGGCGTGCGCGTCAGCCGCGTCGCGCGCGCGGTTCTGGAGCTCTCGCAGTACTTCGACCCGGAGTCCGGACTGCTGGTTGACCAGCGACTCCAGACCGACGGCCAGGGCGGGGTCAATTACGTGCAGCCCAGCATCGCGCTGGTGAACGACAACTCGGCCGCGCTCTACGTGGGGCCGTTCATTGGGCGCCGCAGCCGGTTCGAGTACGCGCCGGCGCTCGGCGGCTGGCGGTTCCACCAGGTACTCGGGGACTACCGCCGCTACGATCAGCTCGCCGGACCCATCGTCTTCGCGAGCCGGTTGTTCTTCTTCGGGCGGTTCGGGCGAGACGACAACCAGTTCCCGATCTTCCTCGGCAACAGCCAACTGATGCGCGGTTATACGGCGGGCTCGCTCCAGCGCAACGAATGCCTGGCAGCGCAAGACGCTTCGGTCACGGGTTGCCCGGCGCTGGCGCAGCTGGTCGGCTCGCGGATCGCCGTGGCCAATCTGGAGCTGCGCTTCCCGCTGTTCAGCCTGCTGACCAGGGGGGGAAGGCCGGTGCGCCTGCCGCCCATCGAGGGTGCGCTGTTCTTCGACGCCGGGCTCGCCTGGGACCGCCGCCAGAGCTTCACGGACGGCACGATCGTGCGGCGCCGCGCCCCAGACGACAATCCCGACGTGGTGCGGCAGCCGCTGCGAAGCTGGGGGGCTTCCATCCGGGGCAACCTGGCGGGCCTCGCAATCGTGCGGGCCGACTACGCCAAGCCGCTAGACCGCCCCGGAAAATCGGCGTACTGGACCCTGAGCTTTGGGCCGACGTTCTAGTGGGAAACATGCTTCGCAGAGCCCCGCCAAGCGCCGGGGGGCTACCGCAACGGCCATGGCAAGCCGCGAACAACGCCCCGAGGCCCCCCTGTCAGGTCACTTGGCGAATCAAGTTGGAACGGCACTAGGCGTGGGCCAGGCGCGCCTGGCGTGTCGCTCCGCTCTGAGTGCGAGCTGATGCGATCCGTTGCGGCCGGCACGGTGTGCGTCCTCACGATGCTCACCCAGTCCGGATGCTCGACGGGGGAGCAGGGGGACGCCGCGGCGGGGCGGGGCACGACTGAGATGGCCGCGATCCTGCAGCAGATCTACCGGGACGCTGTTGCCGAACCGGTCCGGTACTTCAACCTGAATCGGCGCAGGGTCGAGCTGATGCGCCGGGACCTCGAGCAGACGCCCTTGGGCCAGCGACCCGAGCTCCACCTCTACTTTGCGGACGAGCTCCTCAACGCGGGCGAAGTGGACGAAGCGATCGGCGAGATCCTGAACGTGCTACCGCGATCCGGTCCCGGGTATTTCTTGTCGCCGCAAACCAAACCGTTGTTCGACCTGCTGGGCGCAGCCCTGCTGCGCCAGGGCATACAACGCAACTGCCTGGATCGCCATTCGGCCGAGGGCTGTCTCCTGCCTCTCTCGGGCCGCGGCATCTATACGTGGCAGCAGGCATCCCGGCAGGCCATCTTCCTCTACCAGCAGTTGCTCGCGTTCTTCCCCGGCGACCTCCAAACGCTGTGGCTGCTGAACGTGGCGTACATGACGGTGGGCGGGTATCCGGACAGCGTGCCCGAGCGCTGGCGCGTTGCAGGCCTGGAGCGTTCCGCCAGGGCACGACTGCCCCGCTTCCCCAACGTAGCCCCGGCGCTCGGGCTGGCGGTCAACGGGGTGGCCGGCGGCGTCAATCTAGAAGACTTCAACGGCGACGGGTTCATCGACGTCTTCGTGACCGCGTATGGCCTCAACAACCCGGTACGCCTCTTCCTCGCGGACCGCCGGGGCGGCTTCGTCGACCACACCCAGGCGGCCGGCCTCGAGGGCATTGTCGGCGGGCTCAACACCGTCCACGGCGACTACGACAACGACGGCGATGCCGACATCCTGATCCTGCGCGGGGCGTGGCTCGGCAACTACGGGGCGCATCCGAACTCCCTGCTGAGGAACAACGGCGACGGCACGTTCGAGGACGTGACGGCCGCGGCCGGCCTGCTGTCCTTCCATCCGACCCAAACGGCGGCCTGGGGCGACTTCAACAACGACGGCTTCCTGGATCTGTTTATCGGCAACGAGTCGGCCGGCGAGTTCCGAGGCATGGGGGGACGACGGGAACCCTCCGACACGCCCAGGGTGGCCGTGCAGCCCCATCCGTCGGAGCTCTTCGTAAACAACGGTGACGGCAGGTTCACGGACATCGCGGCCCGTGTAGGCCTCGACCTGAACGCCTTCGTCAAAGGTGTGGCCTGGGGCGACGTCGACAACGATGGGTTGATGGATCTGTTCGTCTCCGTGCTGGGCGGGGCCAACCGTCTCTATCGCAACCGCGGCGGAACCGCCGCCGCCGATTGGCGCTTCGAGGAAGTCGGCGCTGCCGCCGGCGTGCAGGAGCCGTTGATGAGCTTTCCCTGCTGGTTCTGGGACTTCGACAACGACGGCTGGGAAGACCTCTTCGTAGCCAGTTACGACCTGCGGCCCGAGCCCGCCGCCAACGTGGCCCGGGAGTTCCTGGGGCTCGAGGTCCAGGGCGACCGCGCCCGCCTCTTCCGGAACAACCGGGACGGGACGTTCACCGACGTCGCCCCCAAGCTGGGCCTGGATCGGGCATTCTACGCCATGGGCGCCAACTACGGCGACCTGGACAACGACGGCTACCTGGACCTGTACATCGGGACCGGCGCGCCGGACCTCCGGGCGCTGATCCCGAACCGCATGTTTCAGAACCGCGCCGGCGCACGGTTCGAGGACGTGACGTTCGACGGCGGCTTCGGGCATCTCCAGAAGGGGCACGGCATCGGCTTCGCCGACCTCGACCGGGACGGCGACCAGGACGTCTACGCGGTCATGGGCGGCGCCGTGGAGGGAGATGCTTTCCCTAACGCGCTGTTCGAAAACCCGAACCCGTCGCCTGAGAACGCCTGGGTCGCCTTGAAGCTCGAAGGCCGGACGGCGAACCGGTCGGCGATCGGGGCGCGGATCCGGATCACGGTCGAAGACCGGAGCGGCGAGCGACGCGTCATCTACAACACGGTCTCGACCGGCGGCAGCTTCGGGGCCTCAAGCTTGCAGCAGGAGATCGGCCTGGGACCGGGCGCTCGCATCGTCGAGCTGCGCGTCACCTGGCCGAATCGGCAGAGGACGGTCGAGGTCCACTCGGACCTCGCCGTTAACCGGCACTACCTCGTGGTCGAAGGCGCCGGTGTGCGGATGCTGGCCTGGCACGCCGTGCGCCTGGCCGGCAGCTCTCCCACACCCACTGACTCACAACCCTAGTGCCAAGGAGTTTTTCATGATGTGGCTGGCGGGAGGGGTCTGGGAAAACCCACAACTCGTGGTCTCACTTCGTGAGGGATCAACTTATGGTGAATCGGCTACGAACCACACTCCGCGCCGGCGCTACCGCGCTGGCGGTGACGTTGCTGCTCACGGGCTGCGAAGAGCTGGTCTACAAAGATCGCGAGCTGTTCAACCCGCCGCCGGACACCACGTCCGGGTTCCTGGGCTACTTCAACGTGACCTCGAAGCAGACCACCTGCGGGAACTGTCACGTGAGCTTCCAGGCGCAGTGGAAGGAGACCCACCACGCGAAAGCGGGAGACGACCTGGACGCCTCCGGGGAAGCCCAGGGCTTCTGCTGGGGCTGCCATGGCGTGAGCGAGAAAGGCAATCCGGTCACGGTGGCGGCGGGGTATAACGTCGTGACGGATTCCGCCTATCGCGATGTTCAGTGCGAGAGCTGCCACGGGCCGGGGTTCACCCACGTGCAGAACCCGTCTCGTGACACCCGGCCCCTGGCATCCATCAGCGTGGACACTGGGCTCACCAACGGCTGCGGGGAGTGCCACTCGGGCATCCACAGCCCATACATCGAGCAGTGGGCCGAGTCGAAGCACGGCTATGGTGGCGATGCCTACCTGGTGGAAGGTGGTCGGTCTCCCTGCAAGACGTGCCACGAAGGACGCGCGGCGTTGCAGCTCAATTTCGGCGAGACCACGAACTACGTGGAACAAGCCGACACGGGAGTGGCGTCTTACCAGCCCATCGTGTGTATCACCTGTCACGACCCGCACAGCGCAGCGAATGAGGGGCAGCTGCGGGCTCCGCTGAGTGAGCCCAGCCGCCAGCAGTTGTGCGTCAAGTGCCACGCGCGGACGGGCGCCCCCACGCCGGGCTCAGCCACGCGGCGTGGGCCGCACGCGGCGCAGGGTCTCCTGGTCATTGACGAGGCCGTGGGCTGGATTCCGCCGAACTTCTCGTACACCGGGCCCATTGTCGGGACGCACGGATCGGAGGCCAACCCGCGGCTGTGCGCCGCCTGCCACGTCACCAAGTTCGACGTGACGGACGCGGCGACCGGTGAGTTCTTACTGACCAGCGTGGGGCACACGTTCGAAGCCATCCAGTGCCTCAATGCCCAGGGGCTGCCCACGGCCGGTCCCTGTTCCGTGGATCAGCGCGATTTCCGAGGGTGCGCCGTGTCCGGCTGCCACGGCAGCCCCTCAGCCGCACGCTCCGCGTTCGTGGCAACCAAGGCCCGCATGGACTTCCTGACCGACCAGCTCTGGACGGACACCGACGGGGATGCTCGCATGGAAACGACCGACGGAGGGCTGCTGCCCAAGGTGCTGGCGCAGGCGATCGCCGCCAACAACCGCAACATGATGAACCTGTACGACCGGACCCTGACGGTAGCGGAGGGCGCGATCTGGAACGCCCAGCTGGCCTACACGCACGACCGTGCCCACTGGGGCAGTTTCAAGATTGCAGGCCAGAACAGCTGCGCCGCAGCCGGTTGCACGGCCGGTGACAGCACAAACTCCGCGACGGGCAGGGCCAGCGGCGAGGGGGTCCACAACCCGTTCCTGCTGGACGCGCTGCTCACAGCGTCCATCCAGGCGGTGCAGACGACGTATGGCCTGGCGCCGGAGATGCCGGTAGACCTGACCGTCAGGGCGACGCCGCCTCCTGGCCTGCGCCGGCAGAATAAGTAGCGCGCGGGCTGGTCGTGGCAAGTCGGCCACGGCAGCGCCTCGCTAGCGGCGCCCTGTTATCCGGGCCGACTGCCCCGTCGGCCGGGTGGGATGCCCCACTCGGTGGGCGGCTCCGCTGGCACCCCGCCCTGGGCAGGGACCAAGGCGCAGGCCACCTAGCCGGCTGTTCTGCAACACGTTACGCACATCACGTCTGCCCCCCAGGCTCTGCGGTCCAGTGTGCACGCCGCTTGCAACGGACCCAAGCGGGGGTCGTCCTCTATCCATACGTCCCCCGGTTGCCGCCAGCACCTCAGACCGGAGACCTGATGACCGCAGACCCGCACGCCGGCGGTTCCGCGCCGCGCGCAGTGGCCGAGCGCCTCGCCTTGGGCGCCTTGGACTACCCGATCCCCGCGCGGGCGAACCAGCTCGACTTCATGCTGGGAGCCCTCACGCTCTCGGCGTTCGTGATCCTGGCACTCACGGGCATGGTGCTCACCCAGTTCTACAACCCCGCGCCGCTGGCCGCGCACGA
>DATECF010000181.1:0-22784 GCA_035287045.1 Gemmatimonadales bacterium
TTGCAACAAGATTGCTATCGGCATCCCTGCCCGTGGCAGCGAATGGTTGTTTCGCGCTAATGGCCAGGGATTGTGGGTTGGGTGTGACGGTGATCGTCGTCAAGACGCTTGGCGACGTCGGGGCGTTATGCTCGCACGCCAAGGCGAGCAGTGCCGCGAAGGGGATGACGACAAAGCGTCGCGCCGCAAGTCGGCGGGGGCTTGACATGTGGTTCCTCCTGGAGGTTTTCGCCAGAGGCGCGTTCCGGCATCCATGTGGATGTCGACACTTCCTCGCCTGCGACCAAACTTGCCGAGGCGCGCAACCGACGAACATCGCTCGGGGGGTTGAAAAACGACTTAGCACTTGGGAGCAGGCTGGGGATGCCCGCTACCGCTCGAAAGGACTAGACTCTTGGGGTGAGGCGACCCCGAGCACGAGCCCCCATCTCCATCTCGCCCACGATCCGGGCGGAGAGCTTCCGCAGGAACCCGAGCTGCGGGGCGCTCCACCGGCGAGGCTTCCGGTCCATGACGGACAGCGTGCCCACCGCCCGGCCGTCTGAGGCGACGAGCGGTAACCCCACATAGGCCGTCACCGTCCCGTCGCGCACGACCGGGTGTCGCGCCACCAGAGGGTGTCTCCGCCCGTCGGTTACCACCAACGGGCGGCCGGAGGCGACTACCTGTTTCATCAAGGACCAGGATACCAGCAGGGCGGTCGGCGCGGGCAAGCCGTAGCTGCTCATCAACAGCCGGCGGTCCGCATCGACCAGCGACACACACACGACCGGGACGTCGAGTAACCTGCCGGCCAGCTGGGTGAAGCGGTCCAGCACGGAGGGCGGCACTACAGGATCTTGCGCCCCTGGAGGAGACGAACCAGCACCACCACGACCGCGATGACCAGCAGAACGTGAATGAGCCCGCCCATGGTGTAGGAGCTGACAAACCCCAGCGCCCACAGGACGATCAAGATCACCACGATGGTCCACAGCATGCTTTTCTCCTCCCGGGTGCCCAACCGCTCGCGGGCCATTATTGGGTCGCGTTGGTGTACGCCAGGGCCAGCGCCGAATCCGCGGCGACCTGGTACATGAGGTCGTTGAACCCGGCGCGGGTGAGCCCGTGCGCCGCGAGGATCGAGTCGGTCGCCGTGGGGGTTGCCCGGATCGCGTGGGTCACCGCCACGGCGTGGTCGAGGACCGTTACGGTCGAAGCCCCACCGGCCGCTTCTCTCTCTGCGCGACCGCAGGCCGGCGCCAGGATCAGCGCCGTGCCGAAAGCCCACCGTCGGATGCGCGCGGTCATGGTCTCCTCCCTCCGGACCGGGTGGTGTCACGCCCCGGCGCCCGGCGGCCTGCCGGGGACCCGATGCCGCGCGCGCGGTGCTCGTCCCGGATCGCTTGGGCCAAGGCCTGGCCTCGGAGCCCCGCGTCGAGCTGCCGGCGCACGAACCCGCCGAAGTTGTCCTTGGGCGCGCCGGCCTGGACCGCGTCGACTTCCTCGCGGACCACCAGTACGGCCTCGTCGGCTGGCAGGCCGCGCCGCCGGAGCTCGTCGAGCACTCCCTGGACGGCTGCCTCGGGGACGCCGGCTCGCCGGGCTTCGGTCGCCAGCGCCGGGAGCTGGAGCGCCCGGAGGATCGCGGGCGAGGCATCACCCAACTGCGCCAGCGGCGCCACGGCGAACACGGTGAACAGCGCCGCGAGGGTTAGGAATCGCTGCATGTTGTTATCCTCTCGATCTCACTTGGCCATGACTGTCAGCCGCTGTTTCAGGGTCAACATCAGGTGCGACCCCGCCGGCAGCACGATATCCATGTCCTTCATGATCACGGAGACGGCCGCCCCGGTGGCGCCCCCGATCACGCCGCCGATGACGGTGCCCTTCGAGTTCCCGCCGATCACCCGGCCAAGGACCGCTCCGGCCGCCGCACCCCCGGCTACCCGGGCGGCGTCCACCACCTCGATCCCCCGCCCCTCATGGACCGTCTCGAGGGAGTCAATCGAGGCATTGAGGTCATACGACGTTCCCCGCACCGACACGCTCGAGACCGCGAGCGTGAGCGTGCCCGTGGACCTGGTGTTGGGAGCCGAGGTCACCTCCGTGATGGTCCCCTGGACCGTGGACCCGGCAGGGATCGCCACCCAGCCGCCGAGGTTCCTGACATCCTCTACCACGCTGGCGGTAAAGGCGTCGCCCGCTTTCCATTCCCGCGAGCTGATGGTCTGGTTGAGCGCCGCGTCCACCAGTGTGCCCGCGGCGAGGGTATAGCTCGTCGGGGCGGCGGCCTTGGCGGCAGGAAGGGCCGCCGACTCGCCTTTGGAGCAGCCGGCCAGAAGAACCAGCGACATGGCCAGCAGCGCGCCGTGAGAGGTCGTGTACGTCATAGGTGCCACCTTCCGTCTTGTGTGCATAGGGATTATCGCTGAGTCTTTGATGTCTGGTGCATGCTTGAGTCGGTGTAAGGCAGCGGTTGTCCCACCACCCATTTCATGAGCCGGCCCGCCTCGAGGGGCGTCTGGAGCTCGACTTGGTTGATCAGGGCGAGCATCGCGGCGGACGCCGGCGAGGGCCGCAGCCGCGCGAGCGCATCGATCGTCGTGCGCCGGTCGAGCGTCACGATGTCCAGCCGCTGCGGCTGCACGTTGAGTGCGACGGGGTCGGTCAGGGCCTGGAAGCTTCGCAGCGCGCGCTCGGCCGACGCCTGATGGGTGGGCCAACGCGCCTCTGGGGCGTAGCCGATCAGTCCGAACACCGCGCCGCCGTGCTCGACGAACAGCACCGCTCCCCTGAGCGCGCCATTCTCGGTGGCCGCGCCGAAGGGCGCGCTGACCGTGACGAGCCCGTTCAGACTGGCGCGGGAGCGAGCGCCGCCCGTGATCCCCTCCTGCGCGAGGAACGCGCGTGCCGCCGCGTCGGCGCTCGTCCCGGTCGCGGACGACAGCTCAGCCACCGCATCTTTCCCGGGGCTCACCGCGACGACGGCCTGCTTCCCGTTGTAGGTGGTCCATCCTTCAGGGAAGGTGAGGTGGAAGCGCAAGTCGGGATGGAAGAACTGACTGCCCTTGAAGAACCCCTCGCGCGGGTTATTCCCGAACACCTGGCCGTCGAGCCGCCGCACGTACGGGTCGCGATTGACGACGGTGCCGGAGAAATCCTGCGGCAGGGCCGCGATCTGCGCGGTCATGCGCTCGAGGCGGTCCTCCGGGCTGGGGTGCGTCGCGAGCCACTCGGGGAGGCGGCCGCCGCCCTCCGCCGCGCTCAGTCGTTCGAGCATCCGGAACACCCCGGGCATTTCCCGGGGGTCCCAGGTGGTCCGCTGCAGGTAGCGCAGGCTGAGGTCGTCCGCCTGGCGCTCGTCGTCGCGGGAGTACTTGAGAAACAGGACCCCCAGCGCCGAGTTCGCCACGCCCGCGTAGCGCCCAAAATCCGAGCTCACGATGGTGCCGATCGCCAGGCCGAGGCCCGCGAGCTGCTGGTTGCTCATCTGGCTCACGGTGTGCCGGGCAGTGACGTGGCCGATCTCGTGGCCCACGACCGAGGCCAGCTGGGCCTCCGAGGCGAGATGGGCGAGGAGCCCGCGGGTCACATAGATGAATCCGCCGGGCAGCGCGAAGGCGTTCACCGCCGGGTCGTCCACCACCCGGAACGTCCAGGGGAGGCCCGGGCGTTCCCCCGTGGCGGCTAGCCGCACGCCGAGCTGCTGGATGTAGGTCTGCAAGGCGGCATCCGGATCGAGACCGATGGACGCCACGACCTCCTGGTCGTACTGCCGCCCCATCGCGATCTCCTGGGACTCGCTGATCAACATGATCTGATTCCGGCCGGTGGCCGGGTTCATGGCACAGCCGCTCAGCGCGAAGCCAGCGACCAGCGCGAGCGCGCCGCGGGTCCGGGAACGAGTCAGGAATGGCATGTTCTGTTTCACCTCGGTCGGCGCCATGGCAAGTGGGCCACGGAGAATGCCGCCGTCACGAGCAGGAGCACATGAACCAGACCGGTCCCGACCTGGAACACCCACCCGAGCAACAGGGCTGCCACGAGGGCGGCGATGAGTATCAGCAATGTGTCGTGTCTCCATGCGGCGATGTCCGATGGCCACGCTGGATGGTCGCCGTTTGTCCCGCCGGCGAACATCCCTCGGCGGGATGAAAAACGACGTAGGCTCCGTGGGCGAGCGCGCGGATGGCCGACCTAGTCGAACGGACTAGGCCGTTTGGGTGAGGGGGCCCTCGTCAGCGGGAGGGGGTACGGAGATCGTTTCCGTGGCCGCCCGGTGCGCGTACGCGGCCAGCTGGAGGCGGCTGTGGAGAGCCAGCTTCTCCAGAATGTTGTGGACGTGGCTCTTCACGGTGTGGGTGGCAAGATGGACTCGCTGCGCAATCTCCTTGTTGCTCAGGCCGTCGGCGATCAGGTCGATGATCTCCCGCTCCCGTTTCGTCATCCGGACGGCGCCGATCCGGCTCGCCGTGGGACGACCGGCCGCGTGTTGCGCGATATGGGAAAAAAGCGTGCCGGTCAGGGCGGGCGGGAGCACCTCCCTCCCCTCGGCGACCGATCGAATGGTACGGACGAAATCGTCCACCGTCGCATCCTTTACCACGAACCCCGACGCCCCCCGCTTGACGAATTCGACGACCTCTTCCGGCACCGGCAGCAAGTCCATCACGATCACCCGGGCCTGGGGAGCCGTCTGCCGGATGTGCTCCACCAAGCGGTGGCTGTCGTGATCGCCCAAGCCCGCGTCCACCAGCACCACCCGGGGCCTGGTCTCGGGCACGCGGCGCAGCGCCTCGCCGGCATCTTCGGCAACAGCCACCACCGCGAGATCGGGCTGCCGGTCCAGGATAGCCACGATCCCCTCGCGCAGCAGCCGGTTATCCTCGACCACCAACACCGGAATGAACTTACGAGGCTCCATCTCGGTGGGCATAAGCGGCGATCTGCAACCGGGTGTGCAGTGTCAGCTTTTCCATGATGTTGCGCACGTGGCTCTTGACGGTGTGCGTCGCGATATGCAGGCGTGCGGCGATTTCCTTGTTGCCCAACCCTTCCGCGATGAGGTTGATCACCTCTCGTTCGCGCGCCGTCATACGCACGGAATCGAGCGCTTCCGGCCGGCCCCGGGCGATGGCGTCCCTGGCGATCTGGGAGAAGAGCGTCCCGGTCATCTGGGGCGGCAGGACGTGCGCCCCCTGGGCCACCGATCGGATGGTGTGCACCAGGTCTTCGACGGTGGCGTCCTTCATGATGAAGCCGGACACGCCCGCGTGCACGAATTCCATGATGTCCTCGTGCACCGGGAGAAGGTCCATCACGATGACCTTGGACTCCGGAAACTCGGTCTTGACCTTCTCCGCGATCCGCAGGCTGTCGCCGTTCCGCAAGCCCAGATCCAGCAGGACCACTTGCGGGTTCACGTTCCGGAGCAGCACCGTGTCGCCGCTGGATGCGCCGGCGACGACCTTGAGGTCGGGCAGCTGATTCAGCAGCGCGGTGATGCCTTCGCGCACCAGCCGGTTGTCCTCGATGAGCGCTACGGATATCGTGCCCCGATTGGCCACGCGCTCATCCAGGCTCGCCACCGGCTCGGCACCGACTCCAGGGATTCCCACGTCACCAGAATAAGGATGGCCCGCGCCGTGAGGTAGCGGGGAAAGCACCGGAAAGAGGCGCTATGTCGGGGAAAGGCCGTACAGGGTGAGGCTAGGAACGTCCGTTGGAAGGCTCGTCCGCGTGGGTGTCGAGGATGCCGGACTCGGCGGCGAAGCGGTACAGCTCCGCCCGGTCCTTCAAGCCGAGCTTCTCACGCAGCCGGGTTCGGTACGTCTCTACGGTTTTCACGCTCAGGTTCAGATGGTCCGCAACCTGCTGGTTGGAGTGTCCCCGCGCCAGCAGCCGGAGCACCTCGCGCTCTCGTGAGCTCAAGTCCTTCGGCGGCTGGTTCTCCCCCGTCCCGGGAACCGGGGGCCGGGCCGGATCGGCGCTTTGCGTGACGTCCACAAAGGTCCGCCCGCTGTGGACGGCGCGGATGGCCGACAGCAATTCGGAGGCGGCTGCTTTCTTGACCACGTACCCCGCGGCCCCGGCGGCCATGGCCGAGGCGAGATACGCCGGATCATCATGCATCGTGAGGATCAACACCCGGGTCGTCGGACACCCGCTCAGAATCTGGCGGATGAGCTCGCCGCTGGGTGGTCCGGGCATCGAGAGGTCCACGAGGACCACGTCGGGCCGCAGCTCTCGCGCCTTTCGGGAGACGTCCAGACCGTCCCCCGCTTCGCCCACGACGTCGAATTCGCTCTGCGCGTCGAGCAACATGCGAACCCCGGCTCGCAGGACGGCATGATCGTCGGCGATCAGTATTCTAATTGGGCGCACGATGGCGAATCCTACCGGGTCCGGTTACGCCGGAGCCGGCTCTGGGTTTGTCCGGGGGGGGGCGATCCCGACGGGAATGCGGGCGCGGACGATGGTCCCATGTCCCGGCCGTGAGTCGATCTCGAGCGACCCGCCCAGCAGGGCGACCCGCTCGCGCATGCCGTGCAGACCAAGTCCCGCCGTCTCACTGAGCCCCGCAACGCCGGCGAAACCAACGCCGTCGTCCCGGACCAGCAGTTCGAGCGTGGACCCGTCGCCTGTCAGCCCCACGACTACCTTTCTGGCGCGGGCGTGCCGCGCCACGTTGGTCAGCGCTTCTTGCAGGATGCGATACATGGTGGTCGCCACCAGGGGCGGTATCCCGGACCCCTCGGGGCCCTCGGAAGCAAAATCCACGGAGATCCCGAACGACCGGGCATAGTCGCCTACGTATCGCTTCGCGGCCGGCCCGAGCCCCACATCGTCCAGGACGCTGGGATGCAGCCCGCGGGCCAGCCGCCCGATGTCGCCCACCGTCTGCTCCGCGACGCGCTGCAGCCGCTGTGCGGCGGATCGTACGTCCACGGTGATCGCCTGCTCCTCGATGGCGCGAAGCCCAACGGCCAGCGCGGCGAGGGACTGGCCGGTCTCGTCGTGCAGCTCCCGCGCGATCCGCCGGCGTTCCTCGTCCTGCGCGAACATCAGCCGTTTAGTCAGGCCGAGGCGCGTCGCCTCAGCCTCCTTCCGGTCCGTGAGGTCCGTGACGATGGCCACCAGCACGGTGGTACCGTTGGGCGCATGCGCGCCGGTTCCTCCCGGGTCCTCGAGATTGACCGGCGAGAGCGCGATCCGGACGGGCGTTGCCGGCTCGTCTCCGCCCGCCAGGGCGAATTCCAAGGCATCGCACCGGCCGGCGTCTCGCAGGAACCTCGCGAAGATCGCTCGCTCGGCTGGCGCCACCAGCTGCTGGAAGTGGAAGCCACGCAGGCTCTCGAGCGGAACTCGCCCCAGCTCCGCCAGGCGTCGGTTGCCGAACAGGATCGCTCCATGGCGCTCCAGGAGCGCGGCGCCGTCGCTCATGGCGTTCAGCAGGACGTAGTAAGGATGAGTCGCGCCCTCGATGGCGCGGGTCCGCTCGCCCGCGGGACTCGACACCACGATCGCGTCTACCTGGCCGGTGCGGATGGCGTCCAGGGTCGCTTCAGCCTCGGCCAGCTGAGCCCGGAGCGCCGGAACCGGACTCGCGCGCTTCCTCGAGCCGCGCCTTCGCCTCACCGGCGTCCCCGGTCAGTCGTCACGACTTGCCCGGAGATCTCGGTCGCAGGTCCAGCCCGACCAGGGCCCGCTCGGTGTCGGAGAGGTCGCCGACCAGCCTGCGGATCGGTTCGGGAAGCTTGCGTACCAGGGTGGGGAGCGCCAGGATCTGATCGCCCCGAGCCAATTGCGGGTTCTCCAGGAGATCGATCACCTCGATCCGGTACCGTCCATCCAGATGCTCGTTGCATATTTTCTGGAGGTTCGCCAGGGCCGCGAGTGACCGCGCGGTCTGACCCGCGACGTAGAGCCGGAGATCGAAGAACGCCCCGGTCGCTCGAGCCTTGCGAGGCTGGCGCGACCGCCGCGCAGGTTTCGCGCTCATCGACGCAGTGAGCGCCTCCGCGTATGCCCCGCCACGACCGCGCTCCCGCCGACGTGGGCCGCCCGGTCCGACCCGACCAGCACCCGGCCCTGATCCCGCACCACGTCGAGCAGTTTCAGGCCATGGCTCGTCAAGACGAACTCTCGCACCTGATTGGAGTGCGGCATGCCCCGCGATTTCAGCACATTGAGCGAGCGGATCCGCTCCCCGTTCCTTTCGATGTTCCGGAGCACCAACCACGTGTCCATGAAGGAGGAAATGCCGACGTCGGTTCCCTCGGGATGGTCTTCGTCGGTGGTCAGCGAGGTGAACAGCGCGGTCATCTGCCTCACCTTCATGAAATCGATCAAGCGCGCGAGCATGGCCTTGACTTCGACCGACGTGCCCACCGAGATCAGGTTGCTGATCGGATCGACCACGACCACCCTTGGTTTCTTTTCCTCGATGATCCGGTGCATCGCGCTGAGGTGCCCTTCCAGGCCGCTGGTGGTGGGGCGTGCCGCGTGGATCTGGAGCAGTCCCTTGCGTAGCCGGGGCTCGAGATCGAGGCCGATCGACCGCAGGTTACGCATGATCTGGGCCGCCGACTCTTCGAACGCGAAGTACAGGGCGGACTCGCCCCGGCGGTCGGCGGCGTCCACGAAGTAGCCCGCCAGGCTGGTCTTCCCCGTGCCCGCGCCGCCGGACACCAGAATGCTGCTGCCCCGGAAGTAGCCTTTGCCCCCCAACATAGCGTCGAGATCCGGCACGCCGGTGGAGAGGCGGCCGGGGGAGACCCGGTGTTGCAATCCCAGCGAGGCGATCGGCAGCACCGAGATGCCCGACTCGTCAATGAAGAACGGCGACTCGTTGGCCCCGTGCGTCGAGCCCCGGTACTTCACCACCCGCAGCCGCCGGGTCGCGTTCTGGTCGTTCACCCGGTGATCCAGCAGGATGACGCAATCGGTGATGTACTCCTCCAGCCCGTGGCGCGTCATCCCACCGTTGCCGCGTTCCCCGGTCACAATGGCGGTGACGCCTTTGGTCCTGAGCCAGTTGAAGAGCCGGCGCAGCTCCGCGCGCAGCAGGCGGGTCTGGGACAATCCGGCAAACAGCGTTTCGATGGTGTCGAGGACCACCCGTTTGGCGCCGATCGAGTCGATGGCGTGCGCCAGGCGGATGAACAGGCCGTCCAGGTCGTAGGCGCCGGTCTCCTGGATCTCATGGGGCTCGACCCGGACGTAGTCCAACGAGAGTCTCTTGCGGGCCGCGAGCGGGCGCGGGTCGAACCCGAGCGAGGCGAAATTCAGCGTCAGATCTTCGACGGTTTCTTCGAACGACAGGAACACACCCGGCTCGCCGAACCGGCGCGCCCCGTTCATCAAGAACTCCATCGAGAGGATGGTCTTGCCGCACCCGGGGCCTCCGCAGATGAGCGTCGGCCGCCCCCGTGGCAAGCCGCCCCCGGTGATCTCGTCCAGCCCCTGGATTCCTGTCGGGGCCTTGGGTATGGGGCTGGCCCTCTCCGTGCGCAACCTCAGGCGTCGTGACACGAGGCTAAAACTAGCACCGCCGGCAACGCCCGCAAGCTTGCCGGCGGCGCGGGTAGCGGTGAGCCGGCGCTGCCGCCACCTACTGGAGAATCCGTCGCGCCACCGTCCACCGCCGCCGCCACCATTGGCTGTCCCCGTCCGTCGCGGTCAGGCTCGACACCTTCACGCCGCCGGTGGCGCTGTGGATGAACCGGCCGTCGCCCAGGTACAGCCCCACGTGGGTGACCCGGTTGCCTTCCACGGAGAATCCCAGGATGTCCCCGGGACGCAGGGCCTCGAGCCGCGGCTCCACCGCCCTGCCCATCCGCATCTGGTCCCGGCTGATCCTGGGCATGATGATGCCGTGCTGCCCGTAGGCGTATTGAATCAGCCCGGAGCAATCGTAACCGTTGGCGTCGGTGCCGCCCCACGTGTAGGGGGACCCCATGACGTCCATCGCCGTACGGACCACGTCCGCTGCCACGCGGGCGCCATCGGGCGTGGCCCCGCTGTCGCGCCCCAGGGTAATCAGCTCGCCCTCGGACGGCGGGTCGAAGCTCGGCGGGTCGAACCTCGGCGGGTGGACCGCCGGTGGCCGGCGAGACCTGCGCGGCAGGCCTCCGGTGGCCAGGCGAACGCCCAGGGTGAAACCTCGGCGATCGTCGGGGCGCAGTTGCCAGAACCCGCGGGCGTCCTGGTCCTCGGTCCGATAGCGCGCCTCCAGGCCCAGGGACAGGAACGAGACGATGGGGACGGCCCACCCGACCCCCGCGCTCCAGGACGCGTCGAGGCTGCCGTCGTCGTGCCGCATGCCGAGGCCGGCGGTGCCTACCACGTAGGCCCGGCCGTCGGTGCGGCCGATACCGATGGAGAAGTCGGCCCCCGTCTGGGTCCGGTTGGCGAAGGATCGGGTATCGTCCAGGTGGGCGATGCCTAGGCCCCAATCAACCGGGCCGATCAGGCCGCGATGAAGACCGACGCTGTAGAGGGCGGCCGCCGAGTCCGGCCACCAACGACCGTAAGTGGCTTCGAACCCGCTGCGTTGGGCGCGCAGCTGGAGGGGCGCGGCGGCGGCGAGCGCCGTGATGAGGCAGAGTCTCACAGGACGCTGCAATATAAGACGCGCCAGCGGGGCCGCGGGACACGCTGCCCCGTCTGGTGCGTTACATCTTACGTCCTACGTTTCACATCTCCGGCCACAGCCATCCGAAGGTGCCGGCCGTCACCAACGCATAGAACAAGGCATCGCCGAGGTGTTTCACGACGCTGCCCCACGGCTTCCCAAACCAGATGGCATCCGAGATGCCACTCCAGCCGTACGCCACCCAGCTGACGGTTCCGACCACGCGGAAGACCTGGAGGTAGGGCGCTCCGGCGCCCAGCGTGCGCCCGGCGACGTAGGCGGCGACGCCGCTGACGAAGATGTAGTAGATGAACGACAAGACGAATTGGCCGCCCATGCCACGCACGCCCGGCCGCACCACGGTGAGCCAGGCGGTGGGCCCTTCCTCGCGCTTCTTCAGGTACTCCGGATCCTTCATCCGCTCCGGTGGGCACCACGGGAGGACGTACTGGCCCGCGGCGACGCCCTTCAGCGCCGCGCGCGCGGCCTCCTCGTTGGCCAGGCCTTTCCATTCGTTCCGGTGATGCGGCAACGCCATCCACACGATCGCGGAAGCCACGAACACGAAGACGGCCGACAGCAGGATGGGGAGCCACAGCGTGGTGGTGAGGATCACGGCTCGCTCCTGGAGAGAGGGTGCGCCCAAATTACGCGCTTGCCCGCTCCTGCGCACTCCTGGTATCATGCGACCGGCTTAATCCTCTGGGTAGGAGACCGCGATGCGCCGGGTGGTGCATTTCTACCGCTCTACCGTCGGGAAAAAAGTGGCGATGGCCGCCTCGGGCGCGGTGCTGTTCGGCTGGATCATCGGCCACATGCTCGGCAATCTGAAGACGTTCCAAGGGCCCGAACACATCAACGAGTACGCCGAAGGGCTCCGCACGGTTGGGGGGCCCTTTTTTGGGCCGGGCCAGCTGCTGTGGCTGATTCGCCTGGTGATCATCGCCTGCGTGGCGATTCACATCCTGGCGGCCCTCCAACTGTGGGTGCTGTCTCGCCGGGCCCGTCCGGTGGGGTACCACACGCCGCCCCATCTGGAGTTGAGCTACGCGTCACGCACGCTGCGCTGGGGCGGCGTCATCATCGTTCTCTACGTCGTGTACCACCTGATGCACTTCACGGTGGGCAATGTGCATCCGGACTTCCGCCCGGGCGACGTCTATCACAACCTGGTGGTGGGCTTCCAATCGTGGCCGGTGGCGGCGGTGTACATCGTGGCCACGGGCGCCCTGGGGTTCCACCTCTACCACGGCGTCTGGAGTGCCCTCCAGACGCTGGGCCTCAACCACGCCAGATACAACCGCTACCGGCGGGCGGTGGCCGCGGTGGTCGCCGTGGCGGTGTTCGCGGGCTTCGTGTCGGTGCCGGTGGCGGTGCTGGCGGGAGTACTGCGCTAATGGAGCTGCGTGCCAACGTCCCCGACGGGCCGATCGAGCAGAAGTGGGAGAAGCATCGGTTCGATCTGAAGCTGGTCAACCCCGCCAACAAGCGGAAATACGACGTCATCGTCGTGGGGAGCGGGCTGGCGGGTGCGTCGGCGGCCGCCACGCTGGGCGAGCTGGGGTACAACGTTCGCTGTTTCTGCTTCCAGGACAGCCCGCGCCGGGCCCATAGCATCGCCGCGCAGGGCGGCATCAACGCGGCCAAGAACTACCAGAACGACGGCGACAGCGTCTTCCGGCTGTTCTACGACACCGTCAAAGGCGGCGATTTCCGCTCCCGCGAGGCCAACGTGTACCGCCTGGCGGAGATCAGCGTCAACATCATTGATCAGTGCGTGGCCCAGGGCGTGCCGTTCGCGCGCGAGTACGGCGGGCTGCTGGCCAATCGGTCGTTCGGCGGCGCCCAGGTGTCTCGGACGTTCTACGCCCGGGGCCAGACCGGGCAGCAGCTGCTGCTGGGGGCGTACCAGGCGCTGGCGCGGCAGATCGCCGCCGGCACGGTGGCCATGTATCCGCGCACCGAGATGCTGGACGTCGTCGTGATTGACGGGCGGGCACGGGGCATCGTGGTGCGGGACCTGGTGACGGGCAAGGTCTCCTCCCACGTGGCGCACGCGGTGGTCCTGGCCACCGGAGGCTACGCCAACGTGTACCACCTCTCCACCAACGCCAAGGGCTGCAACGTCACGGCCACCTGGCGGGCCTACCGGCGCGGCGCCGCGTTCGCCAACCCCTGTTTCACCCAGATTCACCCCACGTGCATTCCGCACAGCGGCGAGTACCAGTCCAAGCTGACGCTGATGAGCGAGTCGCTGCGGAACGACGGGCGGATCTGGGTGCCCAAGCGGGCGGGTGACACCAGGGCCCCCGGCGAGATCCCGGAGGGGGAGCGGGATTACTACCTCGAGCGCCTCTACCCCAGCTTCGGTAACCTGGCCCCGCGCGATATCTCGTCCCGGCGGGCCAAGGAGATGGTGGACGCGGGCCACGGCGTGGGGCCCCTTCAGAACGGCGTGTATCTGGATTTCCGCGACCCCATCGCCCGGCTGGGACGCGGCGAAATCGCCGAGCGGTACGGCAATCTGTTCGAGATGTACGAGCGGATCACCGGGGAGAATCCCTACGACGTACCCATGCGGATCTACCCCGCCCCGCATTACGTCATGGGGGGCCTGTGGGTGGACTACAACCTCATGAGTACGGTGCCGGGGCTGTTCGTGGTCGGCGAGGCGAATTTCTCGGACCACGGCGCCAACCGGCTGGGCGCCAGCGCGTTGATGCAGGGCCTAGGCGACGGGTACTTCGTCCTGCCGTATACCATTGGCGACTACCTGGCGCGGCAGCGGTTCGACGCGGTGGATGACCGGCACGCCGCCTGCCGCGATACCGAGCGCGAGGCGGACGCCAAGGTGAACCGGCTGTTGGGCGCTAAAGGGTCACGCACGGTGGACGCGTTCCACCGCGAGCTGGGCGTGCTGTTGCGGGAGAAGTGCGGCATGGCCCGGAACGCCGCCGGGCTGGAGGAGGCGCTCCGGGTGATCCCCGAGATCCGGGAGCGATTCTGGCGCGAGGTCCGGGTCACCGGCAGCGGCGCCGAGCTGAACCAGGAGCTGGAGAAGGCGGGCCGAGTGGCGGACTTCCTGGAGTTCGGGGAGCTGATGTGCGAGGACGCGCTGCAGCGGGAGGAGTCCTGCGGGGGGCATTTCCGGGAGGAGTACCAGACGCCGGACGGGGAGGCCAGGCGCGACGACGAGCGATTCGCGTACGTGGCCGCGTGGGAATACGCCGGCGACGGCAACGCGCCGCGGCTGCATAAAGAACCGCTCGCGTTCGAGGCCGTGCATTTGGCGCAGCGAAGTTATAAGTAACGGCATAACGGCATGACGGCATGACGGCATAACGGCATGAACTTGATCCTGCATGTTTGGCGACAGCCGGGCCCCAATGCACCCGGGCGGTTCGAGCGGTACGAAGCCCGGGACATCAACGAGCACATGTCGTTCCTGGAGATGCTGGACGTGGTCAACCAGGGGTTGCTCGAAGCCGGCCAGGAGCCCATCGCGTTCGAGCACGATTGCCGCGAGGGGATCTGCGGGTCGTGCGGGATCGTGATCAACGGCAAGCCTCACGGCCCGCTGCCCAAGACCACGGTGTGCCAGCTCCACATGCGGCATTTCAGGAACGGCGACGAGTTGTGGCTGGAGCCGTGGCGGGCCAGGGCGTTTCCGGTGGTGAAGGACCTGGTGGTGGACCGGAACGCGTTCGACCGGATCATCCAGGCCGGGGGGTACGTCTCGGTCCGGACCGGAAGCGCGCCGGACGCCAACGCGATCCCGGTGCGCAAGGACCACGCCGACCGCGCCATGGACGCGGCCGCGTGCATCGGATGCGGGGCCTGCGTCGCGGCCTGCCCCAACGGCTCTGCCATGTTATTCACGGCGGCCAAGGTGGCGCACCTCTCGCTGCTGCCCCAGGGGCAGCCGGAGCGACTGGAACGGGTGCTGGGGATGGTGGAACAGATGGATCAGGACGGCTTCGGCAACTGCACCAATCACGGCGCGTGCGAGGCCGCCTGCCCCAAGGGCATCAGCATTGACTTCATCGCGCAGTTGAACCGGGACTGGGTGAAGGCGGCGCTGAGCTATGCGCCGCGTGAGGCCGCGGAGGGCGCGATCTAGCGGGAGCCGTCGCGATGGGCGGCGCAGGCCCAGCCCTGGCCGGTTCCGGAGGGCGCGTTGGTGCGGGCGTGGTCACGGCGCGCTGGGCGCCCTGGTTGATTCTGGCGCGGTGAACTCCAGAGAGTCCCAGCAGGGTCTCTTTCGCGCGCTGCAGTGCCGCGCGCGCCGCAGACGACGCCCAATCACAATGGCGCGCGCTCCCTGACGCGCGCTCCAGAGACCCTGCGGGACTCTCTGGAGTTCACTGCGCCTTCCCCCACCGCGCCCGAGCGTCGAGTCCACCCCGCACCACGAGCGCCCGAAGGAACCCGCCAGGGCTGGGCTAGAGCTTCACGATCGCGATCGTCTCCCGCACCGACTCCGCGGACTTGTTCAGCGCCGCCTGCTCGGCGTCCGTCAGCTCCACCTCGATGACTTGCTCCAGCCCCTTCGCGCCGAGCTTGCAGGGGACCCCTAGGTAGATCTCCTTCAGGCCGTATTCCCCTTCCAACCAGGCGGCGCACGGCAGCACCCGATGCTTGTTGCGCACGATGGCTTCCACCATCTGCACCGCCGCGGCCGACGGCGCGTAGTAGGCCGAGCCGGTCTTCAGGTAGTTCACGATCTCGCCGCCGCCGCCCCGCGTCCGCTGGACGATGGCGTCGAGCTTCTTGGCATCCAGCAGCTGCGTGACCGGAATCCCGCTCACGGTGGTGTAGGAGATCAACGGCACCATGGTGTCGCCGTGGCCGCCCAGCACCATGGCCTGGATGTCCTCCACCGAGACCTGCAGGGCGTCCGCCAGGAAGGTCCGGTACCGGGCCGTATCCAGCACGCCGGCCATGCCAACCACCCGTTCCCGGGGGAACCCGGTCACCTGCTTGGTGACCCAGCACATCACGTCGAGCGGGTTGGACACCACCACCACGATCGCCTGCGGAGACGCTTTCTTGATCTCCAGACTCACGGCCTTGACGATGTCCGCGTTGGTCTTCACCAGGTCGTCCCGGCTCATGCCCGGCTTCCGGGCGATCCCGGCGGTCACCACGAAGATCTCGCTGCCCTTGGCCGGGCCGTAGTCGTTGGCCCCGGTCACCCGGGTATCGAACCCCTCGATGGGGCCGGTCTGCCATTGGTCCAGTCCCTTGCCCTGCGGGATGCCTTCGATGACGTCGAGCAGGACGACTTCGCCGGCCAGCTCTTTCTCCGCCAGCCGCTGTGCCAGCGTGGCGCCGACGTTCCCGGCGCCCACCACGGTGATCTTCTTCATGATTCGCTCTGGCCCTCTTCCGGTCCCGATGCTTGGGTCGTGGGGAGTACCCGGCCGCGGCGCGGCCGGCGGGGACGCTCGGTGGGGGCTTCCGTGGGCGGCGTCCCATCGTCGAGTTGGGCGCCCACGCGCCGGAGGGCTTCGTACAGTACGATGCCGGCGGCCGTCGCGAGGTTGAGGCTGCGTACGGCCGGCCGCATGGGGATCCGATACACCCGCTCAGGGTGCTTTTCCCGGATCCGTTCCGGTAGCCCCATGGTCTCGTTCCCGAACACCAGCACCGAGTTCGAGGCGAAGGGCGCCGAGAAGTATGATTGACCGCCGTGCGCGGAGAAGTAGAGACAGCGATCCCGCGAGACCGCGTCACGAAACTCCCGCCACGAGGGGTGAACCCAGAGGTCCACCTCGTTCCAGTAGTCCAACCCGGCCCGCCGGAGCTGGTCGTCGTCCAGGGAGAACCCCAGCGGCTCGATCAACTGGAGCGAGGTGTCGGTGGCGGCGCAGAGGCGCGCGATGTTGCCGGTGTTGGGCGGGATCTGGGGCTCGATGACCACCACGGTCAGGCTCATCGGGGTCCCCCTGCCCCTCCTGCCTCTTCTGCTTCTTCTGCCGGTTCTGCTCCGGCTTGAGCCTCCCGCCACCGCCGGGTGCCATCGTCCATGACCTCCTGCTTCCACACCGGCAGGCGCCGTTTCACTTCCTCGATGACATACCGGCACGCGGCGAACGCGTCCGCCCTGTGGGGCATGGCCGCCGCGATGGCGATGCTGGCTTCTCCGGCCGGCACCGTGCCCAGGCGGTGGCACGCGGCCACCCGGCCGCCGGGCCAGCGCTGCCGCGCCTCGCCCAGGATGCGGTCGAACTCGGCCGCCACCATTTCCTCGTAGGCCGTGTACTCGATGGCGGTCACCGGGCCGTCGTCGGGCCCGCACCGCACCGTGCCCAGGAACAGGACTGTGCCCCCCAGGCCGGGGTGGTTCACGGCGGCCAGGAGCGCCTCCGGCTCGATGGGCCGGCGGGTGAGGTACCTGCCCTCAGCCACCGGCCAACGGGGGAAGAAGCGCCACCTGGTCGCCGTCAGCCAGCGCGTGGTTCGGGAGGACGTGGGCCAGCTTGACCGCCGCCAGCGGTCGGGTGGGGATCTGCTCGCCGTTCCTGGCCTGCCGGCGCACGGCAGCCACCGCGTCCGCTACGGTAGCTCCAGGCGGCAACTCGAGGGAGACGCTCTCGGTGCCGGCCAACTCCGCGTACTGGGCGAAGAGCCGCACCGTGACTTTGATAGCGGTAAGGGAATCGGTCTGCGGGGCCACCCGGAACTGCATAGCAGGGAAGAATATACCCCGCGACGGCGGTTTAGGCTTGCGGCACTCGCTCGGTTGCCTCGGCGACCATCGCTCGGAGCTCCTTGGAGGGCTTGAACACCGGCACCGGGCGGGCGGCCACTTCTACCGGATCGCCGGTGCGGGGGTTTCTCGCCATGCGGGTCTTGCGCTTGCGGATCTTGAAGGTGCCGAACCCGCGGACCTCGATATTGTGCTGCTCCGACAGGGCGGCCTTGACCGCGTCGAGAAACGCGTCAACCACCCGGGCGCAGTCCTTTTTCGAGATCATCGGCCCGGCCGTCCGGGCGATGGTCGCGGTCACCTTCTCAACGAGATCGGCCTTGGTCATCCGTTCCCCCTGCTGGGGCGGCCTCGGCGGGGAAAAAAAAAGCCCCGAGCCGAGCGACGCGGGGGGTCAACATATGGGCTTACCTATTGACTGTCAAGAGCTTGGAGGAACTCTCGGAAGTGGGTCCTCGCGTCATGGGGGCCCGGTGAGGCCTCCGGATGGTACTGCACGGCCGAAATGGGGAGCTCCTTGTGCCTGAGGCCTTCCACCGTGTCATCATTGAGGTTACGGTGCGTCACCTCAAGTGATTTGGCACCTGGGACCTCCTTACCTGTTCCCCTGACTGCAAATCCGTGGTTTTGGCTGGTTATCAGGACTCGCCCCGTCTCAAGGTCACGGACCGGATGATTCCCGCCCCGGTGCCCGTACGGGAGCTTGACCGTCTCCCCGCCGAACGCGAGCCCGATGAGCTGGTGACCCAGGCAGATGCCAAACGTGGGCAAGCCATCCCTGGTGAGCTCCCGGATCACGGGCAGGGCGTACTCCACGGCGGCAGGGTCTCCCGGGCCGTTCGACAAGAACAGACCGTCCGGGTCGATCTCCCGCACTCGTGCAGCGGGCGTGGACGCGGGAACCACGGTCACCCGGCAAGCGAGGGAGGTGAACACCCGGAGAATGTTCTCTTTCATGCCGAAATCGTAGGCCACGACGTGGTGCCGGGCCTGGGGATCGCCCACCTCCCGCTCGCCACTGACGGTGGCCCGCGACGCCAGGTCCTGCCCCTCCATGCGGGGGCTGGCCTCCAAGGCGGCTCGCGCCTCCGCCCCAGGCTCCGTCCCCTGCGCCACGATGCCTCGCATCGCCCCGGCGGAACGGATGTGGCGGGTGAGCTTACGGGTGTCCACGCCTTCCAGGACCGGGACGTCACCGCCGGCCAGCCAGTCGTCCAGCGCACCCCCGGCGCGCCAGTTGGAATGGGCCTGTGACAACTCCCGGACCACGACCCCGTTCACCTGGGGTTTGGGAGACTCCAGGTCTTCCTGGTTGACCCCGTAGTTGCCGATCATGGGGGCCGTCATGACGACGATCTGGCCCAGGTAGGATGGGTCCGTGAACACCTCCTGGTACCCGGTGAGATTGGTGGTGAAGACCACCTCGCCAGGGGTGACTGAAAACGGACGGCGCGTGAATCCAGGGAACCACGCGCCGTCTTCGAGCAGAACGAAAGCGGGGCCGGGTTCGGTCACGCGCCTATCTGGGAACCGGGTTCGGCGTGGCGGGTGGCTGCGTGGCCGGCTGCTCCTGCAGGGGCAGCGGCGCGACCGGCATTGGGGCCGGCGCCTGTTGCTCCAGCACCGAACGGGGCGCCGCGCCGCGCGCGCCCACGCCCGCGAGAATCAGGGAAAGGCCCAAGAAGATCCCGCCGCACCACCAGGAGAGCTTGGTGAGGATGGTGACCGCCTGACGGCCGCCCAGGAAAGTGTCGGTGGACGCGCCGCCGCCCAGGCTTGCCAGGCCACCGCCCTGCCCCGCCTGCAGCAGAACGACGACCGCGAGGACGATCGAGTCCAGAATCAGGAGGATCAGCAGGAAGGTGAACATGTCGGGGCGAATCTTACCGAGGTCGGGGGGCTCGGTCAATTCACCGGGAGGGAGACGAGCTGGGCCCAGGCCGTGGCATCCAGTGACGCGCCGCCCACCAGCACGCCGTCAATCTCGGGCTGGGCCAGCAGCTCCGCCCCATTCTTGAGGTTCACGCTCCCTCCGTATAACACGGTGACGTCGTCCCGCGTTACCCCGCGCGCCTCGAACCAGCCCCGGATGGAACGATGGACGTCCGCGGCGTCAGCGGGCGTGGCGTTCCGGCCGGTGCCAATAGCCCACACCGGCTCGTAGGCGACGATCACCCTGGCGAGCGTGGCGGCGGGGAGACCCTCCAGCACCGTGAGCTGGCGCTCGACCACGGCCCAGGTCTTCCCCGCTTCGCGCTCCTCCAGCTTTTCACCCACGCAGAACACCGGCACCAACCCCGCGTCGAGGAGCGCCCGCGCCTTCTTCCCGGACTCCTCGTCCTTCTCGCCGAACACGTGCCGGCGCTCCGAGTGTCCCACGATGGCGCCCTTGGCCCCGGCTTCCACCAGCATGGGTACGCTGAGCTCGCCCGTAAACGCGCCCTTGGGCTCCCAGTGGACGTTCTGCACGCCGGCACCGAGGTCGGGCCGGCCCCGGACCAGATCGAGCACGGTGGTGAAGGAGATGGCGGGGGGGAAGAACCACACGTCGCGGTCGGTGCGGAGGGCATACTGCTCCAGGAAGGTGCCGATGACGCCACGGGCAGCTCCCGGCCCATGGTGCATCTTCCAGTTGGCGGCGAACAGTCGGCGTCTCACGCGTCGTCCAGGGCTGCGACGCCGGGCAGGACCTTCCCTTCCATAAACTCGAGTGCGGCACCGCCTCCGGTTGAAACGTGGGATACCTTGGTCTCGAGCCCCGCCGCCGCCACGGCCGCCGCCGAGTCGCCGCCGCCGACGATGGTCGTGGCTCCCTTGGCGGTCGCGGCGGCCAGCGCCCGCGCCAGGGCCAAGGTACCGGCGTCGAAGGGCGGGGTCTCGAACACCCCCATGGGGCCGTTCCATACCACGGTCCTCGCGCCCGCGATGCGGCGCGCGAAGTCCTTGCGCGTCGCCTCATCAATGTCGTACACGGCCCACCCGCGGCGAATGCCGTCTCGCGGCACCGACTGCGTGGCCACCCCGGCCTTGAGCTCCGTCGCCACCACGGCGCCCGCCGGCAGGACCAGCTTGGTACCCGCCTGCTCCAGCAGATCCCTGGCCCGCTCCACCTTGTCGCGCTCCACCAGGGAGTTGCCCACCTCGAAATCCATGGCGAGGAAGAACGTGCAGGCCATGGCGCCGCCGATCAGCAGCTCGTCCACCTTGGGCAACAGGTGGTGGATGACCTCGATCTTGTCAGAGACTTTGGCCCCGCCCAGCACGGCCACGAAGGGCCGTTTGGGCCGCTCCAGTGCGGTGCCCAGGTATTCCAGCTCCTTGGCCATGAGGAATCCGGCCACGGCCGGCTTCAGCAGATGGGCGACGGCCTCGGTGGAGGAATGCGCGCGATGCGCCGACCCGAAGGCGTCGTTGACGTACAGGTCCCCCAGCTTCGCCAGGGCCCGGGCCAGGCCGGCGTCGTTCTTCTCCTCGCCGGGAAAGAACCGGGTGTTTTCGACCAGCGCCACCTCCCCGCGCTTGAGCTGCCGGCTCTGCCGCTCCGCGCCATCGGCCAGGGGCTCCGCGATGAACGTTACCGGGGCGCCCAGCAGCTTCTCCAGCGCGCCCGCCACCGGTTTGAGGGAGTACTTGGGGTCCGGGCCGCCCTTGGGCCGGCCCAGGTGGGACAGCAGAATGACCCGGCAGCCCTTGCCCACCAGCCACGTGATGGTGGGCAACGCGGCTCGGATGCGGGTGTCATCGCTCACCTGCCCTTGCGCCAGCGGCACGTTGAAATCCACCCGCACCAGGGCCCGCAGGCCTTCCAGGGGCTGTTTCTCCAGCGCGGTCAGCGTGCGCTTGTTCACAGCTTGGATGCCACCAGCTCGAGGAGATCCACGCACCGCATGGCGTAGCCCATCTCGTTGTCATACCAGGACGATACATGGACCAGGGTGCCGTCAATGACCTGGGTGCTCATGGCATCCACCGTGCTGGAGTGCGGATCGCCGATGTAATCGCTGGAGACCAGCGGCTCATCGCTCACGGCCAGGATGCCCTTCATGGAGCCCGCCGCGGCCTTGCGGAACGCGGCGTTCACCGCCTCCACGTCGGTCTTCTGGGACACCACGCACGTGAGGTCCACCACCGACACGTCGGCCGTCGGTACTCGGAGGGAGACGCCGTCCAGCTTGCCCTTGAGCTCCGGCAGCACCAGCGCGGTGGCCTTGGCGGCTCCGGTCGTCGTGGGGATGATGTTCAGCGCCGCGGCGCGGGCCCGCCGCAGGTCCTTGTGCGGCAGATCCAGCACCCGCTGATCGTTGGTGTAGCTGTGCACCGTGGTCATGAACCCGCGCTCGAACCCGAAGGTGTCCAGCACCACTTTCACCACCGGCACCAGGCAGTTGGTGGTGCACGACGCGTTCGACAGGACGTGGTGCTTGGTGGGGTCGTACGCCTGGTGGTTCACGCCCATCACGATGGTGAGGTCTTCCTTCTTGGCGGGCGCGCTGATGATGACCTTCCTGGCGCCCGCGCTCAGGTGGGCGGCTGCCTTGTCGCGTTCGGTGAAGAGGCCCGTGGACTCCAGCACGATGTCCACGCCCAGGTCTTTCCACGGGAGCTGGGCGGGGTCCTTGGAGGACAACACCCGCACCGGCTTTCCGTTGACCTTGATGCCGTCGCCGCTGGCCTCGGCCGTACCCCCGAACCGGCCATGGACCGAGTCGTACCTGAACAGGTGCGCCAGGGTCTTGGGGTCGGTGACGTCGTTGACGGCGACGACGTCCAGGTTGGCCTTGGCGTTGGCGATGCTTCGCAGCACCAACCGCCCGATCCGCCCGAATCCGTTGATCCCGATCTTCACGGCCATGTGGTGTAGTCCTGTGCAGTCGTTGGTCAGGTAACCCGGCGCTCGAACGGGAGCGCGCGCGAGAACGTCACGGCGCCGACTTGCTTCCACCCTTCCCCTACCAGCGCCTGCGTTGCGGCAACCAATGTTGCTCCGGTGGTGAGCACGTCGTCTACTATAATAACGCCGCTCACCCCCCCTCCACCGGCGGCAGAAGCGGCAGCGGCGGCAGGGGCGGCGGGGGCGGCAGCGAACGCGCCCGCCACGTTGAGGGCACGCTCCTCAGGGGTCAACGCCGTCTGTGAACCGCTTTCGCCTCGCCGGGTGAGAACGTCTTCACGCACGGGAAGGTCCCACACCAGGCCCAGCGCGCGGGCGATCAGGGCGGCCTGGTTGTAGCCGCGCGCTTGCCGGCGGCGGCGCGTGAGGGGAATGGGAGCCAGGAACCCGCCCCGCGGCCGGGCGACATGGCGGGCGATCATGCCCGCGATCAGTGCAGTCAGCCGGTGGTAGCCGCCGTACTTCAAGTGGTGCACCATCTCCCGCGCCTCATGGCCCAGCCACACCGCGCTCCGGGCCCACACCAGCTCGGCGGGCCAGTCGCGGCAAAAGCGGCAGCCGCC
>DATECF010000182.1:0-17368 GCA_035287045.1 Gemmatimonadales bacterium
GCGGGTGGCGAGGGCGGACACGGCGGCTGGGGCCGGGCGGGTTGAGCTGAGGGCGCAGGGGTCCGGAACCACGCAAGTCGAGTTGGATGCGGCCGGCGTGAGAGAGTCCTTTTCCACCCGGGTTCTGCTTCCGGTGGCGGCTGGCGGGGGGATGCTGGCCGTACGGCTTGGCTACACCACGTTCGACTACGGCTTCCTCGAGCTTGCGCTCCAGGGGCGCCCGGGACCGATCGGCGAGGTCGCGTTTGGTTGGAGCGTGGGTGGATTGCGCGTTGCCATGGGCGTGACCGTCGCCAAGTTGAGGCTGGACACCGGGACGGTGAAGGCCTCCACGCAGTTGGCCCACGGTTCGCTGCGGGTGGAGTACTCCATGTTGTCTAGGGGGTCAGTCCGTCCGGTGGTGACGCTCGGCGCCGGTCAGTACCAGACCCGGGCCACAGACCTTGGCGGACTCGGCCGACACAGCAACCGATTCTGGCTGGCGGGCGGTGGGCTGGACTTTCCGATGCGGCCGGGGATGACTGTTGAGCTGCGGGCGGCAAGCCATCAACTGCTTCAATCGAGGACCCAGTATGCGGAAGCCGGGAAGGTCGGCGCGCTTACTGCGGTGACACTGGGCTTCCGATTCGGCAGTTGAGCAGTTCCGACCCGGGCTATCCCTGCCGGCGGCCCAACATCCTGGTGAACTGCTTGAAACGGTTGTCGGCCTTGGGTCGATAGGCCTCGTAGTAGGCGTACCGCCGATAGGCGCCCGTCGCTGGTGCCCGGTTCAGCAGGACTCCCAATACTGATCCCTTCACCAGGCTCAGCTGCTCCACGGCATGCACCAGCGCCTGCCGGTGGGTCTGGTTCACGCAGGCGACCACCAGGGTGCCGTCCACCACCGGCGCGATCACGGTGGCGTCGGCCACGCTCAGGACCGGCGGCGAATCGATGATCACCGTCTCGAAGTGCTCGCGAGCATAGGTCAGGAATCGCGCGAACGCCTCGCTGCCGAGTAGCTCGGCGGGGTTGGGCGAGACGGTTCCGGCGGGCAAGACGCTCAGGTTGTGCGGGGTCAGGGCGCGAATGGCGTCTCCCGCCTCCGCCTCGCCCACCAGCACATCGCTCAGGCCGGGCTCGCGCTCCATGGGCAGGAGGCGATGCACCACCGGACGGCGCAGGTCGGCGTCCACCAGCAGCACCCTGGCGGTCTGCTGGCGGATGGCCAGGGCGAGATTGGCCGCCACCAGGCTCTTGCCCTCGCCGGGACCCGGGCTGGTCACCGCGATCACCTGCGGGCGATCCGCGCGCACGAACCGGAGTGTGGTCCGGATCATCCGGAAGGATTCGACACCGGGACCGCTGGGGTCTATGGCCGCGGGGCCGGCTCCCCCGCGCGGATGGGGCCGGAGCTTCAACTCCGGTACGATACCGATGATCGGCAGCCCCACCACTGATTCCGCGTCCCAGGGATAGCGCACCGTGGCGTCGAGGTACTCGAGCCCGAAGGCGGCCCCTACACCCAGCGCGAATCCCACCAGAAGTCCAAAAAAGAGCCGGCTGCTGCCCGGCATCGGGTCCGGACCCGCCGGGGGAACCGCCGGATCCACCACCTCCACGCCCCCGGATCCGCCGGACTCGGGGATCAGCGCCTCGTAGAATTTCTCCACCAGGACGTCCGCGATGCGCTGAACCGCGTCCACCCGCTGCTGAAGGCGTTGGAAGATCATCGCCTGCTCGGGCAGCTCCCCCACCCGCTGCTGCAGCTCCCGCTGGCGGGCTTCGGCCGCGGTGCGCCTGGTCCGGAGCAGGGTCAGCGATTCCTCGGTGATGCCCAGCGCTTCCGCCTTGCTGGCCGCGATCAGGGAATCCAGCACCTGCACCTGCGGGCCCTGCGGCGTGAAGCCGTAACGTGAGGCCGTCAGTCGCTGGCGCTCGGTTTCCAGCTCCTGGAGGCGGTCGTACAGGGCCTGCGCGCCCGGTAGGATCTCGCCCCCCAGCGCCACCAGGCGGCGGAAGGCTTCGTTGCCGGCGCCTTCGGTACGGAGCGACAGCACCACCGCGGTGAGCAGGCTCTCCCGGAACCGTAGGCTGCGCAGGTCGTTTTGCGCGTCCAGCAACGCGGCCGCCACGGCCTGTCCCTCCAGCCGAGGATCCAGGGAGCGGGACTGCCGCTGGTAATCGAGGAGCGCCTCTTGCGCCGTGGTCATGGAGTCCGCCAGCGCGGCGAGCTGCTGTGCAATGACCTCACGGCGGTGAGCCGCACCGGCTTTCTCCTGGCCGGCACTGTGCTGCTGGTACGCCGCGGCCAGCGTGTTCAGCACGGCGGCCGCGAGGTCCGGATCCGGTGTCGTGTAGCGGGCCCGGATCAAGGTGGTTCCCTGGACATGCCGCACGTCCAGGGCGCTCCGCAACCCCCGGAGCGCTTCATCATCGCTCACCAGGAAGAACGGAACCGCTTCCTGAGGCAGCGCGGGCGCCAGCCCGATGCTGATTCCGGGGCCGTCCAGTTGCCCGTTGCGCGGCGCGGTTGCGAGCACCTGTCCGACCGCGCTCCGCAGGACCACGCTGTCACCTACCGGCGCCAGCGCGTACGAGCCCGACGGCACGTCCGGTGCAAGGCGGACGGACGTGATGATCTGGCCGCGCGGAATGCGCGGGTCTTCCAGCCGGAAGCGCAGACCGGCGGAGTCCACCACCGCGGCCAATACGGAGCGGCTCTTGAGGATCTCCAGCTCCGACGCGATGAAGCCATCGAGCGTGGGGGCTCCCGGGACCACGGCCGGGGCGCCCGCCAGCGGCCGCAAGTCTCCGCGGTGCCTTTGGAGCAATACCTGGGCGCTGTAGTGGGGAATGTCGCGGCGTAGCTGCCACCAGCTGGCGGCCCCGATGACCACCACGACGGCGGCGACGGCGACCCAGCGGCGGCGCAGCACGTCCAGGAACTCCGCCAGCCCCACCGGCGGAGCTCCGGCGGGGCGACCCGCGCGGGCGGACCCGTTGGCCGGACGCCGGTCAGGTTCCGGCATCTGGGGCTGGAGTGCTCTTCATAGTCTGGGCCTCAGCTTGCGCAACCACAGGTCTGTGAGGGAGACGGCTCACGCCGCCAACCTACGCGGGCCGGTTCCGACCCACAAGCGGCCACGGTTGAAATGACGTTCGCGAGGGGGCATATTCCGTTGTCTGAGGGGCCCTTAGCTCAGGTGGTTAGAGCAGCGGACTCATAATCCGTAGGTCGCAGGTTCAAATCCTGCAGGGCCCACGGGACCGCAGATTACGCAGATGCCGCCGCGCGCGCGGTGACGTGCGTCATCTGGGCAATCTGCGGCTACGGGTGGTTAGCTCAGCTGGTTAGAGCGCCGGTCTCACATACCGGAGGTCACTGGTTCGAGTCCAGTACCGCCCATCGTTGCGCTTGAGGCCCTACGGTTCGCCGCGGGCCCGGCGTTGCCGGTACACCCTTTCCCTGACCATGGTTCGCTCATTGGCTCCCAACCCGCGGCAACTGGCGGCGGACGCACGGAAGCAGCTTCGCTCCGCGGCCGCGCACTGGCCACCTCGCCGGGCAACGCAGTTCTTCAAGCCCGACGAAGACGTGTACACCATTGGCCTCTCGGCGCCCAAGCTGCGCAAGATCGAGGGCCGCCTGTACGGCCTGGTGCGCGCCTCCTGGGGCTCCGCCGAGGCGGTCCAGTTCGCCGACGCGTTGCTTGGGGAACGCCACCACGAGGGCCGCTCGCTGGGCCTCATGATGCTGGCCCGCTTTGCCAAGGACTTCGAGGCGGACCTCTTCAACCAGGCGCACGACTGGCTGGTCGCCGATCTGTGCGACAACTGGGCGCTCACGGACCTCATAGGTACCAAGGTGCTGGCGCCCTTGCTCCAGAAGTTTCCGGCGCTGGCCGAGCGGCTCAAGGCGTGGACCGGCTCCCGCAACCTGTGGCTGCGGCGCTCGGCGCTGGTGGCCCTGGTGCCCCTGGCGCGGCAAGGGCAGCAGCTGGCCCTCGCTTATAGCATCGTCACCAAGCTGCAACCGGATAAGTCGGATTTGATCCAGAAAGCGGCCGGCTGGCTGCTGCGCGAGTGCGGCAGCACCAATCCGCGCCGGCTGGCGACCTACCTGATGGCGCACGGGCCCAAGGTGCCCCGGACCACGCTGCGCTATGCCATCGAGCACTTTCCCCAGGCCCAACGCGACGACTTGATGGAGCGGACCAAGCCGGCCGGCGTGTGACCCCAAGCGGAACGCTGCGCGTCGAAGCGATGCGCGGCGACATCATTGAGTCGGTGCACCGCGTGTCCGTGGCGGTGGTGTCTCCGGAAGGCGACCTCCGGGTCCGCGCCGGCGACCCGGACTGCGTCACGTTCCTTCGCTCCGCCGCCAAGCCGTTTCAGGCCCTTCCCATCCTGGACGACGGCGCCGCCGAGCGCTTCGCCATTACCGACGAAGAGCTGGCCCTCATGTGCGGATCCCATAACTCCGAGCCGGCGCAGGTGGACATGGTCCGGGGCCTCCTCACGCGGCTGGGCCTGGATGAGGAGGATCTGGCCTGCGGTCCCCACCGCCCACTTTCGGTGGACATGGCATTGGCCGACACGCGACCTCCAGCGTCCGAACGCTTCCAACGGACAGCGGAAAGCGGACAGCGGACAGGCCGCCTGGCGAGCAACTGCTCCGGCAAGCACACCGGGATGCTGGCCCTGGCCCTGCACCACGGCTGGCCCACGCGGGGCTACCATGAGGCGGACCATCCGGTGCAGCGCCGCTGCCGGCAGGTGCTGGCGCGCTGGGCCGATCTACCGGAAACATCGGTTGGCGAAGCCGTGGACGGTTGCGGCGTGCTGACGTTCGCCATCCCGTTGCGGTCGCTGGCCCTGGCGTACGCTCGGCTGGGCGTGTCGAACGATCCCGCGCCCCGGCGGATTGCCCGGGCGATGATGGCGCACCCGCACCTGGTGGCGGGACAAGGACGGCCCTGCACCGCGCTGATGCGCGCCTACCCCGGCCGCGTGCTGGCCAAGGTGGGGGCCGAAGGGGTGTACGGAGCGGCGCTCCCGGAGCAACGACTTGGCATTGGCCTCAAGGTCGAGGACGGGCACACCTGGGCCTCGGTGGTGGCTCTCTGGGCGGTGCTGGAGCAGCTGGGCCTGGACCCGCCACCCCGGATCAAGGAGCCCCGGTTCGCGGAGGTGCCAATCCGCAATACCCGAGGGGAGACCGTAGGGGCGCTCCGGGCGTCGGGGAAGCTCGCGTTCGTTTGATACGTCCCGCGTTCCTTCGGTTCCTAGCGCAGACCCCGCTGCACTCAGTTTCCCGGTGGGTATTTCACCGCGGAGCACGCAGAGGGCGCAGAGATGAACGTGAACAGAGTGACCGACCAGGTGATCGGGGCGGCGATTGCGGTGCACCGCTTCTTAGGGCCGGGACTGTTGGAGTCCACGTATGAAGCGTGCTTGGCGCATGAGTTGGTTCAACGCCACTTGCACGTCGAGCGGCAGAAGGCGCTGCCCATCATATACAAGGGCGTGCAGATCGATTGCGGATATCGTCTCGACCTGCTCGTTGAGGACCAGGTGATCGTCGAGCTCAAGGCCGTCAGAAACCTGGAGCCTATCCACGAAGCCCAGGTCCTCTCGTATCTCCGGTTATCGGGTTGTCACGTTGGCCTGTTGATCAACTTCCACGTCCGGCGTCTTTCCCATGGCGTAAGGCGCCTCGTCAGTAGACTCCCCAACCCTTTCTCTGCGCCCTCTGCGTTCTCCGCGGTAGAATCTCCGCCAGGCCAGCGCGGAAAAGTCGGATGACGTTCGTTGACCGGGCCGTAATCCGCGTGACCGCCGGCACCGGAGGCTCGGGCGCCGAGTCGTTCAGGCGGGAGAAGTTCGTGCCCAAGGGCGGCCCGGACGGCGGTGACGGGGGCCGGGGCGGCAGCGTGTTCGTGCGCGCCGATCCCCAGCTCACCACCCTGCTCGACTACACCTATCACACCCACTGGAAGGCCCAGCGTGGCGCGCACGGCAAAGGGGCCAAAAAGACCGGCCGTTCCGCGCCGGACGTGTACCTGCCCGTGCCGCCAGGCACCGAAGTCCAGGACCCCAAGACCGGCGAGCTGCTCGGCGAGCTGCTCGAGCCGGACGACGTCCTGCTGGTGGCAAGGGGCGGGCGCGGCGGGCGGGGCAACGCCCGGTTCGCTACCCCCACGCACCGAAGCCCGCGCGAATGGGAGCCCGGCAAAGAAGGCGAGGATCGCGAGATCGAGCTGGTCTTGAAGCTCATCGCGGACGTTGGGCTGTTGGGCGAGCCCAACGCGGGCAAGAGCACGCTGCTCTCCGTGGTGTCCGCCGCAAGACCGAAGATTGCCGACTATCCGTTCACCACCCTCACGCCCAACCTGGGCATCGTGGGCTTGAGCGATGGCCGGTCGTTCGCCATGGCGGATATCCCGGGAATCATTGAGGGCGCCCACACCGGGAAGGGGCTGGGCGATCGGTTCCTGCAACACGTCGAGCGCACCCGGGTCCTGGCGTACCTGGTCCCGGCGGACAGCCCGGATCCCCAGGCCGGGTACGACATGCTGCGCGCGGAGGCCAGGGCCTACGGCGAGACCCTGGCGGACCGGCCGCACGTGGTGGTGCTCACCAAGTCCGATCTCCTGCCGGCCGGGACGCCGCCACCCGCCGTGACGGCTCCCGAGGCACGAGCCGTGCTCGCCATCTCGGCGGTGGCGCGGCATGGAGTCACCGAGCTGTGCGAGCGCCTGTGGGCGCTGGTTCAAGAGGCGGTAGCGACGGAGCGGGCCGAGGAACCGTGAGCCACGAAGCCTACATCACGTTGGCGTTGGTCCCGGGCATCGGTCGGGCCCGCATGGATGTGCTGCTCCACGCGTTCGGGTCGCCGGAGGCGGTGCTGGACGCGCCGCTCACGAGTCTGAGGGAAGTACCGGACATCGGGACGGCGGCGGCCACCGCGATCAAAGAAGCCGACGGGTCGGCGGTTCGGCGGATCGTCGAGCGGGCAGAAGCGCTGGGTGCCGCCATTCTGACCCCAATGGACGCTGGGTTTCCGGAAACGCTCCGCCAGATCCCGGATTCGCCAACCCTGTTGTTCGCCGCGGGCCGGCTGGAGCTGCTGGCAGCGCCCTGTGTCGCGATCGTGGGTAGCCGGTCGCACACCCGTTACGGCGCCGAGGTGTGTCGCCATTTCGCGGGCGGGCTCGCGCGGGCTGGTCTGGTGGTGGTGAGCGGCATGGCCCGCGGTCTGGATGCCACCGCGCACCAGGCCGCCTTGGACGCGGGCGGTGGGACGGTTGGCGTGCTGGGAAACGGACTGGGTGTGATCTATCCCACTTCCAACCGGGCGCTGTACCAGCGGGTGCGGGCCGAAGGGTGTCTCCTCACCGAGTTTCCGCCCGGCGAGCGCCCCAACGCCGGCAGCTTTCCGCGCCGGAATCGCCTGATCTCCGGCCTCTCGAGGGTGACCCTGGTGGTGGAGGCGCGGGAGCGATCGGGGGCGCTCATCACCGCCCATTGCGCGGCCAGCCAGGGTCGCGACGTGCTGGCGATACCGGGCCCGATTACCAGCCCGGTGTCGGTGGGCTGCAACCGGCTGATTCAGGCGGGCGCCAAGCCTGCCCTGGGACTGCGAGACGTGCTCGAGGAGTACGGCATCAAGCTCCCGGACGTCCCCTCCGCCGCGCTGCCCACGGACTTGAGCGACGACGAGCGGCGGGTGCTCGACATACTGGCCCTGGGGTCGGAGCACGTGGACGAGGTGGCGTCCCGCCTGCGGCAGCCGGCGGCGGAAACCCTGGCCGTGCTCACGTCGCTCGAGATCCGGGGGCTGGTGGGGCAGGAGCCGGGGAAGTTGTTTCGATTGCCGTGAAGCACGTCTATCTCCACGTTCCGTTTTGCCGCCGTCGCTGCAGTTATTGCGATTTCTCCATCGCGGTACGACGCGCCATTCCCGCGGCCAAGTACGTCGAGGCCATCAAACGAGAGCGCGACCTCCTGTTCACCTCCGGCGAATGGGACGAGGCGCGGCTGGAAACGCTGTACTTCGGCGGCGGCACGCCGTCACTGTTGCCGCCGGATGCGGTTGCTGATCTCGTGCGGTTCTTCCTCCCATCGCCCTCCATCGCCCGGAAGGGAGGGGTGGTGGAAGTGACCGTCGAAGCCAACCCCGACGACGTCACTTCCCGCACGGCCGCCGCCTGGCGCGCCGCGGGCGTCAACCGGGTCTCCCTCGGCGTCCAGTCTTTCAAGCCCGCCGTGCTCCGGTGGATGCACCGGACGCACTCCGCCACACGGGCCGGGAAGGCCGTGCGGGCGCTCCGTCGAGCGGGCTTCGACGACCTCTCGCTGGATCTGATCTTCGCCCTGCCGGATGCCCTGCGACCCAACTTCCGTCGCGACTTGGAGCAAGCGCTGGCGCTCGAGCCGGATCATCTCTCGATCTACGGCCTCAGTGTCGAGCCCCGGACGCCCCTGGCCCGCTGGATCTCCGCCGGCGTCGTGGCCCCGAGCGCCGACGAGCGGTACGCCGACGAGTTTCTGCTGGCCCACGACCTGCTGACGGACGCCGGCTTCGAGCACTACGAAGTGTCCAACTACGCCCTGCCGGGCCGCCAATCCCGCCACAATGCCTCATATTGGACCGGAGAGCCCTACGCCGGCCTCGGACCCTCGGCGCATGGGTTCACGGGCAGGGTCCGGCGTTGGAACATGGCGCCCTGGGCCGCGTACGAGCGCACCGTGCACCAGGGAAAGAGCCCCGAAGCCGGCCGGGAGGTGCTTTCGGCGGAGGAACAGTCCCTGGAGCGGGTGTACCTGGGTCTGCGAACGCGGGCGGGCGTGACCCGGTCCCAGCTGGGGGCGGAAGCCGAAGCCCTGCTTGAGGATGCGGTCCGAGAACGGCTGCTGGAACGGCGCGGCAACCGGCTCCGCGCCACGCCCAGAGGGTGGCTGGCGCTCGATGCCATTGTGGCCCGCTTGACCACTTGGCCCAAAGGTGGCTAAATTGGTGCAGCTTTTGCACTTGTGCCTCCAATGCATAACGATCTCAGCGACCGCGAACGCCAAGTTCTGGAGGCGGTAGTTCAGTCGTACATCCAGACGGCGGAACCAGCAGGCTCCCGCACCATCGCGAAAGCCTTTCCGCTAGGCGTCTCCGCGGCCACCATCCGCAACACCATGAGCGACCTGGAGCAGCGCGGATACCTGTCGCATCCGCATACGTCGGCGGGCCGCGTGCCCACGGACCTGGCGTACCGGGTGTACGTGGATTCGGTGATCTGGGAGCCCTCCATCGCGCCCAGCGAGCAAGACACCTTGCGGCGCGAGCTTTCGGGGAGCCGGACCGCCATCGAGGAGATCCTGCGCAAGGCGGCGCAGGTGCTGGGTGTGCTGACGCAGGAGCTGGGCGTGGCGGTGGGACCCTCCGTGGAGTCCGGCATTCTGGAGCGCATGGAAATGGTGCAGGTGTCGGGCGAGCGCCTGTTGCTGGTGTTGGTGCTTCGGGGCGGCGCCGCGCGCACCATTTTCGTAGAGGTGCGGAGCCAGCTGCCGCGGGACGTGGTCGCGAGTGTGTCGGCGGTGCTCAACGAGCGGCTGGCCGGCCTGTCGCTGCGAGAGATCCGGAGGACCCTGCGAGACCGGTTGCGCGATACCGTGGGCGGTGCGCCGGAGCAGGAGCTGCTCAATGTCTTCGTGGAAGAGGCCGAGCAGATCTTCGAGGGGCCGGCGGCGGGGGACGTGGTGCTGGGAAGCGCGCAGCTCTTGGCGGAGCAGCCCGAGTTTCACTCGAATGAGCAGATACGGCAGTTGTTGCAGTTGACGGAGCAGCCGGACGTTCTGCGCCGGGCGCTCACCCAGCGGCAGGCGCCGGGGCTGTCGGTGACGATCGGAGCGGAGAACCTGGATCCCCAGTTGAGACAGTTCACCATCGTCACGTCGACCTATCACTCCGGCAGCCTCTCCGGGGTCATCGGCGTGATGGGCCCGACGCGCATGTCGTACCAGAAGATCATCGCGCTGGTGGACTACACCAGCCGGCTGATGAGCAACCTCGCGCAATGATGCCGAGTCCCGCGGGCCGGACGGGGACACGTATTCACCGCAGAGCTCGCAGAGAGCGCAGAGAACGGCGAAAGACAAAACCAAGAATGTCCTCTGCGGTCTCTGCGTTCTCCGCGGTGAGTCACTCTTGGATGTTGGGGACGTAGCCGATCATGGCGCGCGACTATTACCAGGTGTTGGGGATTCCGCGCGATGCCGGCGAGGCCGACATCAAGAAGGCCTACCGCCGGCTCGCGATGGAATGTCATCCGGACCGCAACAATGGCGACAAGTCGGCCGAGGAGAAGTTCAAGGAGGTCTCCGAGGCGTACGACGTGCTTCGCGACCCCGCCAAGCGGAGCCATTACGACCGCTTTGGCGAAGCCGGCCTGCGCGGCGGCGCCGGCGCGGGCTTCGGGTTCCATCCCTTCGATCTCTCCGAAGCGCTCAGCGTGTTCATGCGCGACTTCGGCGGCATGTCCGGTCTCGAGTCGCTGTTCGGCGGCGGCGAACGAAGCCGGCGTGGGCGGCGTCGCGGGCCGGACGTCCAGGTGACGCTCAAGGTCTCGCTGGACGAAGTCGCCACCGGGAGCACGCGCACGGTGAAGCTCCGGACGCTGGAGGCCTGTCCCCAATGCGAGGGAGCCGGCGGCAAGGGTGGGAAGAAGCCGGTTCCGTGTCGCGCCTGCGGTGGCTCGGGTGAGGTCCGGCGCGCTACCCAATCCATCTTTGGCCAGTTCGTTTCCGTGACCGCGTGCCCCACCTGCGGCGGCGATGGGACCGTGGTCCAGGATCCCTGCGAGCAGTGCCGCGGGGATGGACGGGTTCGGGCCGAGCGGACCGTGGAGATCGAGATCCCGGCCGGCGTCTCCGCCAACAACTACCTCACCATGCGCGGCCAGGGCGCGGCGGGTCCCAGGAACGGCGGGCCCGGCGACCTGATCGTGGCCATCGAGGTGGAGGACGATCCGCGCTTCGAGCGCCACGGCGACGATCTGGTGTACGACCTGCCCATCACCTTCAGCCAGGCGGCCCTGGGAGCGGACCTCAGCGTGCCGTCCCCCAGCGGGGCGGCGACGGTGCGGGTGCCCCCGGGCATCCAGAGCGGCACCATTCTCACGGTGCGGGGCAAAGGGCTCCCCAGCCTGGCCCATGGCGGCCGCGGCAACCTCCACGTTCGCATCCAGGTGTGGACCCCGCAGCGAATGAATGCGGAGCAGAAGGAGCTGTTCGACCGCCTGGCCGAGATCGAGAGTCAGCCGCAGGGCGACAGCGTGGGCCGGCGGTTCTGGAATCGCTTACGCGATGCCTTGGGCGCCTGACATGACAGCCGTCCCGAGGATCCACCATGAGGCGCCGTTCGTCGAGTTCTGACATGTGCACCGTGTTTCAGGTGACGGCATGACTGATTGCCTGTTCTGCAAGATTGCGAAGGGTGAGATCAAGGCGAACGTGGTGGCCCAGGACGCCGAGTTTGTGGCGTTCCGGGACATCAACCCGCAGGCACCCACGCACATCCTGCTGATTCCCCGCACCCATGTGGCGAACCTCAATGATGCGAACGACGCCGGGCTCCTCGGGAGGCTGCTGGTCGAGGCCCGCGACCTGGCGGGTGCGGAGGGGCTGTCGGAGAGGGGTTACCGGGTGGTCATCAACACCAACGCCGAGGCGGGTCAGAGCGTGTTTCACCTGCACGCGCACCTGCTGGGCGGGCGGGCCATGGGCTGGCCGCCGGGATGAGCGTGCCCCTTGAAAGGCCGGGCGTGACGCGCTACGCTACAGGCTTCACCCCAAGCCATCGGGCGGTCCACGGGAGCACGGGCAGCATGCCGGAAGTAACCATCACGGATGAGGACAGCTTCGAGCGTGCGCTCAAGCGGTTCAAGAAGAAATGTGAGAAGGCTGGAATCCTGTCGGACCTCCGGAAGCATCGCCATTACGAGAAGCCCAGCGAGCGGCGCAAGCGGAAGATGGCCGCCGCCCGTCGCAAGGGTCGGAGGACCCGAGCATACTGATGGCTGAGCGGGGGCCGGGCAACGAACGGGAAGGGGTGCAGGTGACCGAAGTCACCAGCACCCCTTCCTCCTTTCCGGCCGTTGCGTCGCCCAGCACCCTCGCCCAACTGGAGTTCTCCGCCGCCCTGGACCACATCGCCGGCCGGGCCGTGTCCGAGTTGGGCGCGGCCCGGGTCCGGCAGCGGCTGCCCAGTGCCGACGCCGGGTGGGTGGCCGGCCAGCTGGCAGACGTCGCGGAGCTGGCCACGGTGCTGGCGCGCCAGGACCCGTTTCGGCCGGAAGCCGTAGCCGACCTCACCGAGATCTTAGGCGTCCTCAGCGTGCAGGGCAGCGTGCTGGAAGCGCCGGCCCTGGTGGCCCTTGGCGGTGCCCTTGGGGCCATGCGCGTCATGAGCCGCGATCTGGCTCGGCTCCGCGACGTCGCGCCGCGGACGGCGACGTTGCGGGTGGATCCGCCGCCCCGGGAGCTGGAACAGGCGATCGACCGCGCGCTGGAACCGGACGGAAGCGTCAAAGACGACGCCTCACCCGAGCTCAAGCGCGCGCGCGCCAAGGTGCGGGACACCCGCTCGCGGCTGGTGGCCCGGCTGGAAGCCGCACTGGGGCAGCTCGCCCCCGCGGATCGCGCCGCCGGCACCGTGACGCTGCGCGAGGGCCGCTACGTGATCCCGGTGCCTCGAGGCATGCACCGCCTGCCGGGCATCGTCCACGGCGCTTCGGGCTCGGGTTCTACGCTGTTCGTGGAGCCGGAAGCGGCCGTGGGCCTGGGGAACGAGCTGCGCGAATACGAAGCGGACGAAGCCCGCGCAGTGCTCGCCGTCCTGCGTGACCTCACCGACCAGGCCCGCGCCTCGGCGGACCGCATCGCCGCCGGCTGGGAAATGTGCATCGCGCTGGACGATCTCTACGCCCGGGCGCGCTACGCCTGCGAAGTCGGCGCGGCAGCGCCGAACGTCGCCACCTTCCCTGAAGTTTTGGGGATGCCGAGAAGGGATTTCACCGCGGAGAACGCAGAGAGCGCAGAGAATGTTGGGGAGGTTGGGGAAGGCCACCCCGCCGAACCTCCGGCACCCGTCCTGGTCATCCGAACCGGCCGCCACCCGTTGCTGATTGGGGAAGGCACCGAGGTGGTACCGTTCGATCTGTCCCTCTCCGGGGACGCTGTGGCACTGGTTATCAGCGGCCCCAACACCGGCGGCAAAACCGTCTTGCTCAAGGCCATCGGTTTGATGGCCGCGCTGGTCCAGGCGGGCGTACTCCCGCCGCTGGCTGAGGGGAGCCAGTTGCCCGTGTTCCGGCGGATCTTCGCCGACATCGGCGATCACCAGTCCATCGCCGCCAGCCTGTCCACCTTCTCCGCCCACGTGGCGGCGCTGCGCGGCATTCTGGCGGAGGCCGATGCCTCGTCGCTGGTGCTGGTGGACGAGATCGGCAACGGGACCGACCCCATCGAGGGCGGCGCGCTGGGCGCGGCCGCGTTGCTGGCGCTGGTGCGACGCCGGGCCACCACCGTCGTCACCACCCACCTGGCGCAGCTCAAGGACGTCGCCGCGCGCACGCCCGGCGTGGAGAACGCGTCCCTCGAGTTCGACGCGGCCACGCTCACGCCCACCTACCGCTTCCTGCAGGGCGTGCCCGGGCGCTCCTACGGCCTGGCCGTGGCCCGCCGCCTCGGCGTACCGGCCGACGTGCTGGGCGAAGCCGAGTCCATCATGCCGGCGGCGCAGCGCACGCTCGAGGCGCTGCTGGCGGACCTCGAAGCCAAGACCCAGGAGGTCGAGCGGCGGGAGCGCGACGCCGAATCGCTCCGCGCGACGCTCGCCGCCCGGGAAGCGGCGTCGCAGGCATCGGCGGATGAGCTGCATCGGCGGGAGCACGAGGTGGCCGCCAAGGAACGCGAGGTGGAGCGTGCGGGCCGGGAGCAGGCCCGACAGTTCCTGCTGGAAGCCCGTCGCCGGGTGGAGGAGGCGCTGGCGATCGCGCGCGCGGCGGTGAGCGAGGCGACCGCCAGGGAAGCCAGGCGCCTGGTGGAAGAGGGGGTGCAGCGGGAGGCCGAGGCCTTGAAGAAGCTCGAAGCCGAGGCGGGGGCGAAGGGGTGGCGGGTGAAGGGCGGCACGGGGAAGCAGGACGTGCGGAAGGAAGCGCCGGCGCGACCTGGCCCATCGGCCTCCGTTTTGGCGCCCGCGTCGTCTGACGTGGACCTCCGTGGACTCACGGTTGACGAAGCGACGGCCACGGTCGTCGCCGCCCTGGACGCCGCGGTGGTGAACGATCTCCCCTGGCTGCGCATCATCCACGGGAAAGGCACCGGCGCGCTGCGCGCCGCCGTCCAGGAGCTGCTCAGGGCGGATTCCCGTGTGGCCGGGTTCCGCCTGGCCCCGCCCCAGGAAGGCGGCGCGGGCGTGACCCTGGTCGAGTTCCAGCCGTGAGCCCGATCCCCGACGACCTGATCGAGCAGGTCCGCGACGCGGCGGACATCGTGGGGTTGATCGGGGCGCACGTGGAGCTCAAACGCACCGGGACCGATTATCGCGGGCCCTGTCCCTTCCACGGCGGGACGCATCGCAACTTCGCCGTGATCCCCAAGAAGGGAATGTTCTACTGCTTTGTGTGCCACGAGGCGGGGGACGTCTTCACCTTCTACATGAAGAAGTTCGGGATGGACTATCCCACTGCCGTGCGCGACGTCGCCGCCAAGGTGGGCATCTCGATTCCGGATCGTCCCGTCGGCGGGCCCGACCCACGGGAGCCGCTGTACGAGGCGCTGTCGGTGGCGGCGGAATGGTACGCGCGCCGGTTGCGCGAGGCGCCCGACGCGGCGGAAGCCCGGGCCTACCTGGAAGGGCGGGGGTACGCGTTGAACGAGCTGCTGCCGCTGGGATTGGGCTGGGCGCCCAGGGGCGACGACTTCGCCGCGGCGATGCGGCAGCTGGGCTTCACGGACGAGCGGCTGCTGGAGGCGGGGCTGCTCACCAAACGGGAAGACGGCTCGCTCCGGCCGCGCTTCTGGCAGCGGCTGCTGTTTCCCATCCACGACCTTCGGGCCCGGGTGGTGGGGTTCGGCGGCCGCCTGCTGGGGGATGGCGAGCCCAAGTACCTCAACTCGCCGGATTCCGGCGTGTTCCACAAGGGCCAGCTGCTGTACAACCTCCACCAGGCGAAGCAGGCCATTCGCCAGGCGGAATTCGGGGTGGTGGTCGAAGGATACTTCGATGCGCTCGGCCTGGTGCAGGTGGGCATCGAGAACGTGGTGGCGCCGCTGGGCACGGGGCTCACGCCGGAGCAGGCGACCTTGCTCCGGCGCTTCACCGAGCCGGTGGTGCTGCTCTACGACGCCGATGCGCCGGGTCTGCGCGCCAGCTTTCGCGCGGCGGACGTGCTGCTGCGCGCGGGGCTCCGGGTATCGGTCGCGACGCTACCCCCGGGAGAGGACCCGGACACGCTCGCCCGGAAGGGCGGCGCCGGCGCGGTCCGCCAGGTGCTGGACGACGCGGTGGACGTGCTGGAGCGAAAACTCCAGCTGCTGGAGCGGAAAGGCTGGTTCCAGTCGGTGGCGGGAAGGCGCCGAGCGCTGGACCGGCTGCTGCCCACCCTCCGCGCGCCCCGTGATCCGGTGACGCGCGACCTCTACGTGGGACGCGTGGCCGAGGCGCTGGGCGTCACCCGCGGCTCGATCGAGGGTGAGATGCAGCTGGCCCGTGACCGCCAGCCCGCGCCCGCCCGCGGTGCGCCCGCGACGCCCGAACCGTCGAACCGCCGAACCGTCGCCGGCCCCGAACGTGACCTCTTGCGCGTCATGACGCACGACCCTGAATGGCGGGCCCGCATCGCCGAGCAGTTGGCCGATCGGGGTACGCTGCGGGAGCCGGCCCGGGCCGTGTTCGACGCGCTCGCGGCCGCCGGGACGGCGCCGGCCTCCGACGTGCTCGGCGGATTGCAGGGGGAGGCGCACGCGGCGCTGGCCGAGCTGCTGGCCGAGCCGTGGGGCGGCTTGGAGTTGGACGCGCTGGTCGAAGGCGCCGTGAATCGCCTCGACAGCCGGCGCCTGGAGGTGGAGCTGGATCAGATCGAGCGCGAGCTGCCGTTCGCGCCGGACGCCGAGAAAACCACGTTGATGCGCCGGGTGGATGCGTTGACCCGGCAGCTCAAGAAGCTCAATCCCGCACGATGGAACATGCGACGGACAGGGGGGAGAAGTGCACGCTGATTTGGATGCGTTGTTGAACCTGCAGGAGCACGACAAGGTGGTGATGGTCATCGAGGCCGAGCTGGAGGCCTTCAACCCGGAGATCGCGGCGCTCGACGCGGATCTGGCCAAAGCCCAGGCGGAGCTGGACGGCGCGCGAAAAGGAGCGCAGGACGCCGAGCAGCGGCGCGTGGACCTGGAGGGCAAGATCGAGAGCTACCGCGTGATGCAGGAGCGACGCCGCCAGCGGCTCGAGTGGGTGCGCGGGGCCAAGGAGGCCTCCACGCTCATGGCCGAGCTGGACCTGGCGCGGACCGTGCTGGCCAAGGAGGAGGCCGAGTGGATGCGTTCGGCGGACCGGGTGCAGGAGGCCGAGCGTCGCACGGCGGAGGCGGAGCAGCTGGTGGAGGAGGTGCGGACCGGCCAGGCATCCCGTCGCGAAGCCATCGCCGCGGGCCAGGCCGAATGCGCCGATCGGCTGGCCGAGGCTCGGCAGCAGCGGGCAGCCGTCGCCCGGGGGGTCAAGCGCCCGCTGCTCCAGCAGTACGAGCGCATCCGGCGGGGGCGGGCGCCGCTGGCGCTGTATCCGCTGCACGGCGAAGCCTGCGGCCACTGTTACACGGCGGTGCCGTTGCATCGCCGCCAGGACATCCTCAACAGCCAGTCGGTGACTGCCTGCGAGGCCTGCGGCGTGATCGTCTATCACGCCGCTCATTGATGCGGCTTCCCAGCCGCTGGGTGGTTCGTAACCCGCCGGACGAGACCCAGGTCCGCGACCTGAGCCGGGCCCTGAACATCCCGGCGCCGCTGGCCTCCCTGCTGGTGCAGCGCGGCATTCACACCCCGGAAGCGGCCACCACGTTCCTCCGTCCCAGCCTGGACACGCTGTCCGATCCGTTCGACCTCCCGGACATGGGTCGCGCCGTGGAGCTGATCGCCGCCGCGGTCCGCCGGGGCGAGGCCATCCTGGTGCATGGGGATTACGACGTGGACGGCCAGTGCGCGTCGGCGCTGCTCACGCGCACGCTGCGCGCCGCGGGCGCCCGGGTGATTCCGTTCGTGCCCCACCGCGTCCGGGATGGGTACGATTTTGGGCCGGCGGGACTCGCGGCGGCACCGTGCTCCCGGGCCG
>DATECF010000183.1:0-2956 GCA_035287045.1 Gemmatimonadales bacterium
CCGCCGTTAGACACTTGAACGCGCCAAAACGTTGCTCCGCGTTCGGCGCCACCAGCGTTCCACCGACGGACGCAACCATCCGCAGACCGGGCTCATCTAAGGGTCAACCCAATCGCGAGCAGGCGCATGCCGTTGGCCCTCACCCCGGTGCTGCTGACCGCGTTCCAAGTCGCATCGTCCGCCACCAGTAACCATGGACCGACCGCCGACCCTCCGCCTCCCGTGGCGGCTCGAGCCGTGCGGCCTCCCGTGATCGACGGCAAAGCCGACGACGACGTGTGGCAGGGCGCCCAGCGCATCACGGAGTTTCGCGAGTTTCAGCCGCGCGAGGACGGCGAGCCGCGCTTCGGGACCGAGGCGCGCGTGGCGTACGACGCCCACACCTTCTACGTATTCGTGCGGATGTTCGACCCGCACCCCGACAGCATTCTCCGCCTGATGTCCCGTCGCGATGTGCGGACGGCGTCGGACCAGATCAAGATCGTGATCGATTCCTACCGCGATCGCCGCACCGGGTACGAGTTTGCGGTGAACCCGGCGGGCGTCAAGCGCGACTACGCCATCTACAACGACGGCCAGGAGGACGAGGCGTGGGATGCCGTGTGGGAGGCGGCCACCACGGTGGACTCCCTGGGGTGGACCGCGGAGTTCCGGATCCCGCTGTCCCAGCTCCGGTACACGCCCGGCCCTACCAATACGTTCGGGTTTGGCGTGTGGCGCGACATTCAGCGTCATACGGAGCGGGTGAGCTGGCCGCTGTATCGGATATCGCAACCCGGACTCGCCTCCCAGTTGGGCGAGATCACCGGGCTGACGGGGCTCGCGAGCCCGCGCCGGCTGGAAGTGCGGCCGTACGGCGTCGCCAAGAACCTGTCGGTGCCGGACGGCGACGGATTCGGGCGCTCCCAGGAGTTCACCGGCGGCGCCGACATCAAGTACGGCCTCACGTCCAACCTGACGCTGGACGGGACCGTCAACCCGGACTTCGGCCAGGTCGAAGCGGACCCGGCCGTGGTGAACCTCACGGCGTTCGAGACCTTCTTTGGCGAGCGGCGGCCGTTTTTCGTGGAGGGCAGCGGCCTGTTCAGCATGCCGGTGAACTGCTTCATCGTCAACGACTGCAGCACCGGGGAAGGGCTGTTTTACTCCCGGCGCATCGGCCGGGCGCCGCAACTGGCTGGCCGATATCCCACGCCCCAGGCACCCACCGCCACGACGATCCTGGGCGCCGCCAAGCTCAACGGCCGGCTCCCGGGCGGGCTGTCGCTCGGATTGCTGGACGCGGTGACCCGGCGCCAGGACGGCGCGGGAGGGGCCACGCTCGAGCCCGCCACCAACTACGCGGTGCTGCGCGCCCAGCAGGATCTCCGCGACGGCGAAAGCAATCTGGGCGTGCTGGTGACGGCGGTGAACCGCGACCTCGACCAGTGGAGCGCGCCGTACCTGAGGAGCAACGCCTACGTGGGCGCGGTGGACTTCCGGCATCGGTTCCCGGGGAGGCGGTACCAGCTGTCGGGAACCCTCGGCGTGTCCCGCGTGGCGGGGTCAGCCGAGGTGATGGCCGCCACCCAACGAGACCCGGTCCACTACTACCAGCGACCGGACGCGGATCTGCCATACGACTCCACCCGGACGGCCCTCGATGGCCACGCCGGCGAAGTCCGGTTCGCCAAGTTCGGTGGCGAGCGGACCCGGTTCGAGACGGCGGTGGGACGACGGTCCGCGGGATTCGAGATCAACGACCTCGGCTATCTCCGCCGGGCCGACGAGCAGAACTGGAGCACCTGGTTCAACCTCCGCTGGACCCGGCCGGCCGCGTTCTACCAGCAGGCCTACTGGAACTTCAACTGGTGGCAGCATTGGACCACGGGTGGCCAGCCCATCCAACGGGCCTTCAACACCAACACCCACGTCCAGTTCAATTCCCGCTGGTGGGGGCACCTGGGCGGCACCATCGGCGGGTTGGGAGGCGTGCTCTGCGACCGCTGCTCCCGCGGTGGCCCAGCCGTGCAGGTGGAGCCGTCGCTCTCCGCCTGGGGCGGGGTCAACGGCGACGATCGCAACGTCCTGGTTCCCAACCTGTGGTTCAACTGGTCCCGCGAGGACGAGGGCCGGAGCCGGTTCTTCAACGTGAGCCCCAGCGTGAGCGCTCGCGCGTCCACGCGGTTCTCCAGCTCGCTGGGCGTGAGCTTCTCGTGGAACCGGCGGGACACGCAGTGGTACGGCAACTTCACCGACAGCGTCGGGACGCGGCACTACACCTTCGCCCATCTCCAGCAGCGAACGGCCTCGCTGACGTGGCGGGGGAATTACACGTTCACGCCCGACCTGACGCTGCAGCTGTACGCCCAGCCGTTCGTGTCCAGGGGGACCTACACCGACGTGCGCGAGCTGGCCGATCCCAGGGCAGCGGCGTACGACGATCGCTATCAACCCTACGGCGATCCGGCCGTGACCGGGGACCCGGGCGGGTTCAACGTCAAGCAGCTCCGCTCCAACGTGGTGCTTCGCTGGGAGTACCAGCCCGGCTCCACGCTGTTCCTGGTCTGGGCCCAGGGCCGCGGCGCCTTCGACCCGACGGAAGGCGACCGCTCCCTGGCCGGCGATTTCGCAGATCTATTCGGCCTGCGCGCGGACAACACCTTCCTGGTAAAGGCGTCGTACTGGCTCAACTGGTGAGACGGGAGAAGTCACGGCCTTATCGCCGGACGGTGGCCTCCAGGAACTCCTTCGCCCGCGGATCCCCGGTCTCGGCCAGGCGTCTCACCGCCACGCGCCGCAGGCCTTCGTCCGGGTCGTTCTTGGCGATGGCCACCAGCTTGTCGACCGCCGCCCGGTCGCTCCGTTCGGCGAAGATCCGGATCAGCCGCTCCCGGATCGACCGAGCCTTGACGACGTCGTACACCCGGATCAAGTCGTCGGTCGCGTAGCCCGCCTCGGCCAGCGAGCGGACGGC
>DATECF010000184.1:0-11040 GCA_035287045.1 Gemmatimonadales bacterium
GCCCCGGGAAGCTCGGCCACCGGTGCGGGGGCCGGAGGCAGCGACTGCGCCGCGAGCGGCGCAGCGAGCAGCAACAGCACCAGGGTTCTCACGGGGCCCAATTGTAACCGCCTTGACGCATCTCCGTCGAGAGCGCCAAACTTGTGCTCCATGAGCGACGACCTCCCCCGGCTTCAAGCGCGCGTCCAGGAACTCGAGCAGGAGCGCAAGCACCTGCTGGCGGTCATTGAGATCCTGGGAGAGATCTCGGGTACCCTGCATTTCGTGGACATCCTTCAGGCGATTACCCGTAGGCTGGGGGAAGCGTTCGGCCTGGACCGGTGCTCCATCTTCCTGGCCGAGCGCGGCGGCACCAAGGCGCGCCTGGTCGCGTCGTATGAAGACCCGAGTATCCGAAACTACGTGGTCGACCTCGAACGCTACCCGGAGCTCAAGCGGGCGCTCCAATCGGGGGAGACGGTCTTCATCCCCGACGCGGAGTCCGACCCCACCCTCAAGCACATCAAGGCCTCCATCGTCAGTCGCAACGTCAAGTCCATTACCGTCGTGCCCATCACCTGGCGCGGCCTCGCGATCGGGGCCATCTTCCTCCGCACCTTCCGCGATGGTCCCACCTTCTCCGACGCCGACGTGCGCTTTACACAGGTGGTGGGCAGTCTCACGGCCAAGGCGCTGCACAACGCGTATCGCTACGAGCGCCTGGTGGAGCGGCAGTCCGGGCCCAAAGGGGACAGCCGTCAAGCCGATGTCGAGCGGATCGCGTTGATCAGTTTCCTCAAACGCTTTCTCGATGCGTTCGAGAAGCGGGACGGGACCAGCATCGAGGGGCTCTTGCCGCAAACCTCGGCTGGGGAGCTGGACCGCCTGGTGGAGATCGCCATGGCCGTCGTCGCCGAGGAGGGCAAGGGCCGCTGACCCGCGATCCCGCCCCACCGGCCGCCGAGCGGCGCGCGGCCGAGCTTCGCCGGATCCTCAACCGCGCCAACTACGCCTACTACGTGCTCGACGCGCCGGAGATGTCCGACGCGGAATACGACCGGTTGTTTCGCGAGCTGGCGGATCTGGAAGGCGCCCATCCCGACCTCCGGTCTCCGGACTCGCCCACCCACCGCGTCGGCGCCGAGCCGGCGCAGCAGTTCAAGAAGCACCGGCACCTCGTCCCCATGCTCTCGCTCGCCAACGCCTTCAGCGAGGAGGAGCTGGCGGAGTGGCAGGATCGCAATGCGCGCCTGGCGCCGGAGGTCCGGGAGGCGGGCTACACGCTGGAGGTGAAGATTGACGGCGCCGCCGTGAGTCTCACCTACCGGCACGGCCTGCTGGCCGTGGGCGCCACGCGCGGTAACGGCGTCGAGGGCGAGGACGTCACCGCCAACCTCCGCACCGTGCTGGACATCCCGCTCATCCTCCAGGGCACCGGGTGGCCCGAAGTGATGGAAGTCCGCGGGGAGGTCTATCTGCCGAAATCCCGCTTCGAGCGGCTGAACCGGGAGCGGGAGGCGAGCGGCGAGCCCTCGTTCGCCAATCCTCGAAACGCGGCGGCCGGTGCGCTGCGCCAGCTGGACTCCCGGGTGACCCGCGCCCGCGGTTTGCGGTTGTTCTGCTTCCACATCGAGGCGCCCGGCGCCACACGCCCGTTCCAGACCCAACATGTGCTCCTGGAACAGCTCACCTCGTGGGGCTTCCCCGTGGAGCCCCACCACGAGCAGGTGCCGGATCTCGCACAGGCCCATCGGGCCATCGCGAGGCTGGAAACCGTGCTCGACCGGCTGGACTACGGCGCCGACGGCGTGGTGGTCAAGGTGAACCGGTTGGCGCTCCACGCCGAGCTGGGGGTGGTGGGAGACCGGGAGCCGCGCTGGGCGATCGCCCGCAAGTTCGCCCCCGCGGTCGCCGTCACCAGGCTCGTGGACATCCAGGTCAATGTGGGCCGCACGGGCAGCCTCAACCCGTTTGCCGTGCTCGAGCCGGTGGAGATCACCGGCGTCACGGTCTCCAACGCCACGTTGCACAACTTCGAGCTGCTCGAGGCCAAGGATATTCGCGTGGGGGACTGGGTGGAGGTGACCCGCGCAGGCGAAGTCATTCCGCAGGTGCTGGGGCCGGTGCGGGAACGTCGCACCGGCGAGGAGCGCCCCTTCCGTCGTCCCGAGCGCTGCCCGGTCTGTGAGACCCCGGTGGTCCAGCTCCCGGACGAAGTCATGGTGTATTGTCCCAATGTTGCCTGCCCGGGCCGCGTGCTCGAGAGCGTGGTGCACTTCGCATCGCGGGGCGCCATGGACATCCGGGGACTGGGCTATGAGCGGGTGCGAGCGCTCCTCGCCGCGGGACTCATCGAGAACGTGGCGGACCTGTATGATCGAAAACAACTCGACGCGCGGAAGCTGCTCGCGCTGGAGGGCTTCGCCGAGAAGTCGGCCGCGCAATTGATCGCCGCGATCGACGGGTCCCGAGAGCGGCCGCTGTCGACGCTGCTCTTCGCCCTTGGGCCGCCGCACGTGGGGGTTCAGGGCGCCCGGGTGCTGGCCCGGCATTTCACCACCATGGACCGACTGGCGGGGGCCGGGGTGGAGGAGGTGAGCGCGGTCCACGGCATTGGGGCCGTCATTGCCCGGGCGGTCGTCGGCTTTTTCGCCGACGAGCGGCACCGCAAGCTGGTGAAACGGCTGGCCTCGCTCGGCGTGAGCATGCAGGAGCCGGTTCCCGCGGAAGGCGGCGGTCCGCTGGCGGGGCACCGCTACGTGATCACCGGGACCCTGCCCACCCTGTCGCGCGCGCGGGCACAGGAGTTGATCGAGCAGGCGGGCGCCCGCGTGGTGCCGGCGGTCTCCAAGACGACCACCGCCGTGATCGCCGGCAGCGACCCCGGCAGCAAGCTGAACCGGGCGCGGGAGCTGGGCGTGGAGACGATCGATGAAGCGGAACTCTTGCGTCGCCTTGGGGAGCGTCCCTAACTTGGCCCAACTTCAACGGGCCGGGCGTGGATGGCGGGCGTGGTCGAGCTGAACGGCGATACCGTCGGCCTCGGACGAGGCGGGTTCCGGGCCCTGCGTCAGGCGGTCCAGGCCTCGCTCGGCGACCAGGCGGCCGAGCGCCTGCAGGAAGCCGGGCACGCGGCAGGGAGCGATGTGTACCAGTGCTTCCGCCGCTGGCTCAAGGCCACGGCCGGGCTCGACGATCCAGGCGCCATTGCGGCGAATGCCCTGGGAACGGTCCTCTCCGAATTCTTCCAGGCCCTGGGCTGGGGCCCCGTCTCCATGAACCGCGTCGGGAAGACCGGGATCGCGATGGACACCGCCGAATGGGCCGAGGCGGATCCGGGGGACAACGCCCCCTACCCGTCCTGCCATTTCTCGGCCGGGCTGTTCGCGGGCTTCATAGGCGCCCTTTCGCAGCAGACCGTCGCCGTGATGGAAGTCGAGTGCCGCAGCGCCCACCACGCGCGCTGCCGGTTCCTGCTGGGCCAGCCGGAAGCGATGGAGGCGGTGTATCAGGCGATGAGTGAAGGGCGGGACTATACCGCGGTGCTCTGAGGGGCGACGGGCATCGTCGGCTAGCCCGGCGGCTGCTGCCTGAGTTTGTCCGCGTAGTCCGGTCGCATCACGAACTCCCCGTTCACGATGATCTCGCGGTCCCACGGCAGGATGATGAAGCTCTCGGTGGCCATCGCGTAGAAATCCGGCTCGTACGCGCTGGTCTTGAACGAGACGGCGGTGCGGGCGTCGGCCGGCCCCAGTTTGCGGACGGCGCCCAACGCCAGCTTGAGCGTTTCCCCCGAGTCGCAGGTCTCGTCCACCACCAGCACCCGGCGGCCCCGCACGCTGGGCGGTGGCGCCGTGACCAGCGTGGGCCGCGAGCTTTCGCCAAAGCGGGTCACGGCCATGGAGGCGAAGTCGCGCTGCAGGATGGACGCGACCACGGCGCCCGGGATGACGCCCGCCTTGGCGATGCCGACCACGAGCTCGGGATCGTAGGATCCGGCGATGCGTAACGCCAGGGCGCGGCACAGCTCGCCGAAAAACGGCCAGTCGACTTCGAGCACGTCGCGGACGGGTGTCGGAGGGGCTTTCGTCGGCATGGAAAAGGCATACTACTACCGCGCCCCGAGGCTGACAACCGCGGTTTTCCGCGTTGCCTGAGCTTCGGGCGGGCGGTATCTTGACGCTCCAATATGGGCTTCTGGAACCGCCTCTTCGGCCGCGATCGCTCCCGGGAGCTGAAGCCGCAGCGGCTGGACTACCTGAATGAAGCGCTGGCGCTGGAGCGGCAGGGCGACTACGAGGCGGCGCTCACGTCCTACCGGCTGGCGCTCCGAGACCGCCCCAGCGACCTCCGCGTCCTGCAGAACATGGCGATCGCCTTCACCAAGACCAACCGGCACGACGACGCCATCCGTACCTACCGCCGCGCCCTGGAGATCGACGACACCCTCGCCGGGGCCCACTACGGCCTCGCGTTTCTGTTGCTCAAGCGCGGAGAGCGCGATCAGGCCGTCCGGCACCTCCGGGCGTTTCTGGCTCGCGCGCCGCGCGGGTCGGACGCCCAGAAGTGGGTCGAGCACGCCAATCAGTCCTTGATCGAGCTGGGAGAAGCCGGCGCCCCGTGAGGCGGGCGGCGGCCCTCGTCCTGCTGGCGTTCGGGTGCAAGCTGCTCCTGGGCGACCCGGACCGTATCATCGCCCTGGAGATTCTCGGCCCCATCACGTACACCGTGCCGGTGGACGACACGCTGCAGCTCGCGGCCCGGGCCCGTGCCGCCAACGGCGACACCGTGATCGGCGCCGTCATCGTGTGGGCCGTGCTCGACACCGGCGTGGTCGGCATCGCGCTCGACTCGGTGAGCGGGAGGGTCATCGCGCGGGCGCCCGGGGCCTGGCGGGTGCAGGCACGCGTCGAGGAGATCCGATCCGATGCCATTACCGTGACGGTGGTCGCTCCCATCCCATGACCACGCCCCGCACGCTCAACCACCTGTTCTTCGACGCCGTCGAGCGGTTCAGCACCAAGCGGGCGGCGCTGCGGCACCGGGTGGACGGGGTATGGCGGGACATCTCCCATCAGGAGCTGGCCCGGCGCGTCCATCACACCGCCCTGGGCTTGTACGAATTCGGCATCCGCCCCGGCGACCGCGTCGCCATCTATTCCCACAACCGCCCGGAGTGGGCCGTCGCCGACTACGCCTGCCTCACCGCGCGCTGCGCCGATGTGGCGATCTACCCTACCCTGCCGGGCCAGCAAATCGAGTACCTGATCCGGGATTCGGGGGCCACCGCGATCTTCGTGGGGGATCGCGGGCAGTACGAGCAGGTGCAATCCGTGCGCGCCTCCCTGCCCCAGCTCAAGACGGTGTTCATGTTCGGGGCGCCACGCGAAGGCGACGACGTCATTCCGTTCCAGCAGCTCCTGCGCCACGGGGCCGCCGCCGAAAGCAGGTACCCGGCGTACCGGCAGGACGCCCTGACCGCCTCCCCGGACGACCTGGCCACGCTGATCTACACGTCGGGCACCACCGGCGAGCCCAAGGGCGTCATGCTCACGCACGCCAACTTCTGCAGCAACGTGGTGGCGGCGTTGCAGGCCGTGCGCATCGGATCCACCGATTCCTGCCTTTCCTGCCTGCCCCTGGCGCACAGCTTCGAGCGCATGGCGGGCCATTACACCATGCTCCACGCCGGCGCCACCATCAACTATGCCGAAAGCCTGAACACCGTCGCGCAGGACCTGCTCGCGGTGCGCCCCACGGTCGTGCTCCTGGTGCCTCGGGTGTATGAGAAGATCTACGCGCGCGTCACCGAGGTCGCGATGGCGCGCGGTGCCGTGGCGCGGCGGGTGTTCTTCTGGGCCCGGCGTGTCGGGGCGGCGTACGCGGACCTCAAGCTCGCCGGGCGCCCCATCCCCTTCGGCCTGCGGGCGAGGCGGCGGATCGCAGACCGGCTGGTGTTCCGGAACCTGCGAACGCGCACCGGCGGACGCATCCGGTTCTTGGTGTCCGGCGCCGCCCCGCTGGCGCCCGAGATCGCCAAGTTTTTCTACGCCGCGGACCTCCCCGTGCTCGAGGGCTACGGGCTCACCGAAACGTCACCGCTGGTGTCGGTCAACGGGAGCAAGGCCCTGCGGATCGGCACGGTGGGCCGCCCGGTGCCGGGCGTCGAGGTGCGCATCGCGGAGGACGGGGAAATCCTGGTGCGCGGCCCCAATGTCATGCAGGGATACTATCACCAGCCGCAGGCCACGGCGGAGGCGATCGACACCCAGGGCTGGTTTCACACCGGGGACATCGGCCAGCTGGATGCCGACGGATTCCTCACGATCACCGACCGGAAGAAAGACATCATCGTCACGGCTGGCGGCAAGAAGATCGCGCCCCAGCCGATCGAGAACCTGGTGCGCAATACGCCGTTCCTCAAGAACGCGGTGTTGATCGGCGACAAGCGGAAGTACCCGGTGCTGCTGGTGGTTCCGGCCGTCGAAGCCCTCGTCCCCTGGGCGGCCCAGCGGGGCCTCCCCGCGGACGACCCGGACGGCTTCCTCAACCAGCCTGACGTCGTGGCGAAGATCGAGCGCGAGGCCATGGTCAACCTCCGCGAGTTGGCGAGCTTCGAGATGCCCAAAAAGATCGTGGTCATCCAGGACGATTTCACCATCGAGCGCGGTGAGTTGACGCCTACGCTGAAGGTCAAACGCGCGGTGGTGGAGAAGAAGTACCAGACACTGATTGACGCGGCGTACCACGAATAGCCGTCAGCCGCGCTTCTGCCCCACCCACAATCCGCGTCCCGCCGCCAGCCGAACGAGTCCCGGCGCTGCCATCGTTTCCGCTACCGCCACGAGGCGCTGGCCGTTGAGCAGCACCCGGACGCCCTCGCCGATCCACGGCGCCGCCGCCGTCTCGGCGCCGAGCACCACGCCGCGCGCCACGGCATGACGCAACGGGATGCGGTCGGGATGCCGCAAGAGCGACAGCTCCGGGGATATCTCGATGCCCGCGCTCGCGTTCAGCCCAACGAAATGGACACCGCCCATCCGCGCCGCGAGCGCGCCCGCCAACCGCGTGGCGGAGCCCACCAGCACCACCAAACCGCCCGGACCGGTGAGGCCAAGCAAGGCCCAGATCACGTCCGCCATCCCTGCCGCCTCTGCCGCCTCTGCCGCGCCTGCCGTCTCGCCGAAACGCACCTCGCCGTCCGTAATCGGGTATTCCCGCTTGCACACGGGACAGCCGACGACGCCCCGCAGGATCATCCGTCCGGTCATTTCGTGGGGAACGACCACGCAGAAGCTGTCCTCGTGCGGTTGGGGACAGCGGAGAAACTCGGAGATTTCGATGAACACCTAATCCAGCCAGCGCCCGCCGTGCGCCAGCCGCAGGAACTCATCGCGGGTCTTGTGATCGTCCCGGAACGCGCCCCGCAACGCGCTGGTCACCGTCTTGGAATTCTGCTTTTCGACGCCGCGCATCATCATGCACAGATGGTACGCCTCGATCACGACACCCACGCCCAACGGATCGAGCACGCGCATGATGGCGTCCGCGACGTCGTCCGTCAGACGCTCCTGCACCTGGAGCCGGCGCGCAAAGAGGTCCACGATCCGCGGAAGCTTGGAGAGCCCGATGATCTTGCCCTGGGGCAGGTAAGCGACGTGCGCCTTGCCGAAGAACGGCAGCATGTGGTGTTCGCACAGCGAGTACAGCTCGATATCCCGCACCAGCACCATGCTTTCATGCTGTTCGTCGAACACGGCGCCCGCGACGACCTCTTCCACCGACATCGTGGAGCCCTTGGTGAGCCACTTGAGCGCCTCCTCCACCCGCCCTGGGGTGTCGCGCAGACCCTCGCGCTCCACGTTCTCGCCGAGGCCCTCGAGCAACTGTCGCACCAGCGGCGCCAGGGGCGCCGCCCGCTTCTGAGAAGGGTTGACCATGGGAGCAGGGTACCCGGGCCCCCGGGCAGCGTCAAGCGAACGGCCCGAAACAACCACCGCCGGCACACGCGAGCGTGCACCGGCGGGGGCATGAACCGGACCTGAAGGCTGTCACTGAAGCCCGACCGAAAGGAACCGCGCCCTTACCGAGGCTCTTGCCTTCCCCCGGAGGGGGCCTGACATCGGCCCTGGCCGCGGACGCGTCATCGAGCAGTGTTGGCTCAGTACGCTGCTCCGTCAGATCCGGCTGCCGACGCCATAATACGAAGGCCCCGCGCCGCCATCAAGAGCGGTCTTTGTTCGGCTTTGACCCACCCCTTGCGCTGGCGTAGCGTTGGCTACATGCACCAGCCCCCGCCGGACGCCCAGGAGCGCACCCTCCAGACCATCCGCGAGCTGCTGGCCTCGCACGGCGCCGAATGCCGTGAGGTCCATCACCAACCGACCCACACCTCCGAGCAGTCGGCCGCGGCGCGCGGCGAGCGCGTGGAGATCGGCGGGAAGGCCATCGTCATGAAAGTCGATGAGACCTTTCACCTCTTCGTGTTGTCGGCGGCGCGCGCGGTGGACTCGTCCGCGATCCGCAGGCACCTGCAGGCCCGGCGGTCCCGTTTCGCGACGCCGGAGGAGCTGTTGCAGCTCACGGGCCTCGTGCCCGGTTCCATTCCGCCGTTCGGCCGGCCGGTGCTGGACCTCGATCTCTACGCGGACGACGCCATGCTCACCAACGATCGCATCGCCTTCAACGCCGGCTCGCTCACGGATTCGATCATCCTGGCGATGCCGGACTGGCGGCGGATCGCCGCGCCAATCGTGTTTCCGTTCTCGAAACCCGCCGCCTGATCACTCCCGCCGCAGGAACGCCTCCACGGCCCGGACCACCTGCTGGGGGCAGTCGACCGGCGCCAGGTGCCCGCAGCGCTGGAGGGTGATGCGTCGAGCGCCACGGACGCGCCGCACCAGGAGGTCCGCCACCTGCGGTCCGTAGGTCAGATCCGAGTCACCCACCAACACCAGCATCGGCGCCGTCAGCTGCTCCAGCCGCTCCGTCGCGGGTGGGTCTGCCCGCACCAGCCGCCGCGTGTCCTGCCGGAACAGGCCCGCATTCTCCTCGAAAAGCCGCTCGACGAACGACCGGCGCTGGACCGCGGACACCAACCCCATCGCCGGCATCGCGGCCATGGCCGCCGCCGCTCCCCGGAGGTCACCGGCGCGCACCGCCTGAACCACCGCGTCGAACCCGTCGGGCATGGTGGCCGGCACGTAACCACTCACGCTGGGCCCCACCACCACCAACCCCTCCACCCGCTCCGGGTGGGCCAGGGCAAAATCCACCACCACCTGGGCCCCCAGGGAATGGCCTAGCAGGTCGGCGCGCTCGAGCCGGAGCGCGTCGAGCACCTCCAGGACGTCCCGCTCCCAGGAAACCGGCCCCCCAGGATCGGTGGACCGGCCGTGGAAGCGCAGGTCCATGACCACCACGCGCCGTCCAGCGGCGAGCGGTCCCGCGATCCAGTCAAACGACCTGCTGTCCAAGTTGGACCCATGGACCAGCACCAGCGGAGGTCCGTGCCCGCGCTGGGCGAACCAAAGACCGCTGGAGGTCCGCGCCGAATCGGACTGTGCGGCGCCGCTCGCACCGGCAGTTCCCATGAGGGCGACCAGCAGGGGGCAGCATCTAGCTAGCATGGCCCTGCATCGGCCGGTGACGCCACGGAATCAGATGGCACGGAACGGGCCCCGGGAGTGGATGTGCGCTTCGAAGCCGGCGTCCAGCTCGGCGCGGCGTTCTTTCCAGAGCCCCCGCATGGCCCACTCGTCCGGCACGTGCTGGTAGCCCGGCGAGTACAGCGGGAGGGCGCGCTCCACGGCGATCAGCACGACACTGGCCACCTGGTAGCGATGCCCCTCTTCTGCTTCGAGGCGCCGTATGGCCACGCGATAGACCTCGTCATCCGTATGCAACGAGGCGCGCCCCAGGAACCGGTATCCGCGTCGAGAGGCGGTATCCACGATGTTGACCTCGATCCAGGGATGAGCCAGCAGGTTGGCCCGCGTCCCCGGCGACGCAATGTCGCAGAAGAACAGGTGCTGGTCGTCCCAGACGCGGATGGTGCCTTTGGGCGACAGGTTCGGCCGGCCGTCCGGCGTCACGGTCGCGGCGAAGCACAGCCGCTGCGCCGCGATGACGGCCCGCATGTCGTCGTCCAGGCGCGCCGCGGACACGGTCAGTGGTCGCGTTTCCGCCTCGTGTCCCAGCGGTGCGCCGCGATCACCACCGCGGCGAAGACCAGCAGGAACAGGAGGCCCGGAAGCAAATACGGCGTCACCGGATTCGACATGCCCAACCACTCCGTGAATTGAGGTACGGTGGTTTGTGGAGGTGCGGAAAGATACTCCGTGTCCCCGGGCCGCGGGACGATGGCCGGATGCAACCCTTTGGCGGCCGGCGGCATCATACCTTGACAGACGACAACAAGGGTCAGAGAATCTTCTTGTCGACCGTCGAGGTATGAGACCGTGGCCATCACGACCAGTCCTGAGCTACAGCAAGGCGCCTTGGAGTTACTGATCCTGAAGACCCTGTCCCTGGGGCCCCTGCACGGGTGGGGCATCTCCAAGCAGATCCGTCAGACCTCGCGGGACGTCCTGCGGGTCAACCAGGGCTCGCTGTACCCGGCCCTCTACCGGCTGGAAGACAAGGGCTGGGTCACGGCGCAGTGGGGCATCTCGCCCGAGGGCCGGCGGGCCAGGTTCTACACCCTGAGCGCCGCGGGCCGGAAGCAGCTGAGCCGGGAAACCGCCGCGTGGCGCCTGTTCTCCGGCGCCGTCAATCACGTTCTTCAAACGGCCTAGACGCCATGAGCCTCATCCCACGCTGGCGGCGCCGCCTGCGCGCCCTCTTCCGCAAGGCGACGGTCGACCGGGAAATGGACGACGAGATGCGCTTCCACCTCGACATGGAGGCGGAAGAGGCGGTCCACGAGGGGATGGCCCCAGCGGAGGCGCGCCGGCGGGCCATGCTGGCGTTCGGCGGCGTGCAGCGGTTCCGCGAGGAGGGACGCGAGGCCCGCGGCATCGCCGCCATTGAGGACCTGGGGATGGACCTCCGGTACGCGGC
>DATECF010000185.1:0-2028 GCA_035287045.1 Gemmatimonadales bacterium
AAGCGCGGTTTGTCGATGGCGGGGATCCCGTCCTTGGGCGGCCCGCCGGAGATGATCTCGTTCAGGTTGATAGAGTGCTTCTTGAAGTTGGTCTTCCACTCAGCCAGATCAAAGAAGGGAACGGGTTCCCCCGTGTGCGCGGCCTGCACCGGTCTACCCTCCGGAAGGAATCCCCCAACCGCACCCCCCAGGATCACAGTCAACGTGACCACTGCGAGCCGGTTCTTCAGACCTGTCTTCTGCCGGGGCGGCATGGCCTCTGTTTGGGCCAACGCGGGATGCCCCCGCATTCATTCCCGGTAGCGGGGTGTCAGGCTGGCGAATCGTCCGAGACGAGAAGCACGGAATCCGCGGCGCCGAACGGTGGGGTGTAGGCGAGGCCCAGGCGGCGGTAGACCTCCGGCGGGATCCCGATATCCGCCAGGTAGAGGTCGCCGGACAGCCGGCGCAGACCGGTCTTCGGCAGGGCCAGGGTGAGCGTCCGCTCCGCCCGTACCACTGGCCCGGGCGTTTCGCCCGTTGTCGCGTCCACCCCCGAGGGCACGTCCAGCGCCAGCACCCTCGTGGCGGATGTGTTACAGAGTTCGATCAACTCCGCGGTCCGCCCCGTCGGGGCGCCACGCAGACCATACCCGATGAGGGCGTCAACGACGATGCTGGCCCGCCGGAGCACCTCCGCCGCACGCCGGACCGGGATCGGCCGGAGGCCGGCCGCGCGCAGGATGGCCATCTGTCTGCCCGACGCCTCGCCCATGCTGGCGGCTCGGTGCGTCACCACGTTGACCGTAATGCCCCGGTTGTGCAAATGGCGGGCGCAGCAGAGACCTCCACCACCGTTGCCACCCGGCCCCGCGATCACGGTGACCGCGCCGCCGCCCGCGCTTGCCGTGCTTCCAGACGCGATCATGCTGATCACGTGCGCCGCCAGGATGCGGCCAGCATTTTCCATCACCTGCAGGATGGAAAGGCCGAATTCCTCCACCGCGATGCGATCGATCTCGCGCATCTGGTCGGCCGTGACGGCGGGGACGACGATGCCGCTGGGTGTCCGAAAGGCCACGACGGGCTAGGCCCCGCCCAGTCGCGCCCGCGCGCGCAGATACGCGTGGACCGTGCTGATCAAGGCCGCGTGGCTCCATGTGAGCGGACTGACCGAGAGCGGCGTACCGTCGTGCGGGTGGATCTGCTCGGCCAGGACGCCACTGTGCAGCGCGTGGTCGCAGGTCCACTTCAGGAGATCGAGCGCCGCCTTCAGATCTTCTGCCCGACCGGCGGTTTCTGCGTACCACTGCGCCAGCCAGAGGGTACAGATGAACCAGGGATTGCCGGGGACGGCAGCGTCCGGGCTGACGCGGTAGTACTGATCGCCTTCGTAGCGGGCTAACCCGCCCACCTCCGTCTTTACCCAGAGCCGGTCGCGAATGATGGCCATCGTCTTCGCGATGCGTGGATCGTCGGGCGGGTACATGCCGAAGAGCCAGAGACCGGCGATGGACGCGTCCACCGTCCGATCCACCGCCCAGGAACCATCCGCCTGGCGGTTGATCATGCGCACAAATCGCTCGTCCTCGCGGCGCCACAGGTGCGTGTCGGCGCCCTTACGGATCTCATCTGCGGCACGGCGGTATCCGGCAGCGAGCTCACGCTCACCGAAAGCATCAGCGAAGTGGGCGGCGGCCTGGAGCCCACCCCAGGTCGCCCCCACCGTCCAGGCGTGCACGCCGCGCCGTTCCTCCCACAGGTCCCACGAGGGCTGGGGTAGCCCGGTCTCCATGTCACGGTAAGACACCATCCAGTTGGCCCCGCGCACGACCAGCCCGCGGTAGAGCGGCTTGATGAACTCCACCTCGCGGAAGTGGGAGAAGTGGCGCCACAGTGCCCAGAGCACCAGCGCCGTTTCGTCCTCCTGCACGGGGAGTTCCTTGCGCCCATCCTGATACCAGCCGTGCCACGATGACGCGATGGACCCGTCGGGATTGTACTTGTGCAGCAGGTAGCCCTCCGGCGTGATCACCTGGTGGCAGAGGT
>DATECF010000186.1:0-42913 GCA_035287045.1 Gemmatimonadales bacterium
GAACTCACGCACCCCGGCCGCCGCGCCGAGCCGCTCCACGAGCGGCGCCGCGTCTCCTTCCACCTGGACCACAAAGTCCAGGTCCCGGATGATCTCGGCGTGCCGCCGGACCGAGCCGGCGATCGCCACCCGCCGAACGCCCGGCATGGTCCGCAGCACGTCCGCCAGGGCCGCCGCCTCCGTGCGCGCGTGGTGCAACAGGCGAAATCCCGTGGACTGCCGCAGGAACTCGATGCCCTTGAGGATGTTCTCGGTGGTCTTCTTGCCGAAGCGCGGCAGCCGGGCGAGCCGGCCGTCGCGAGCCGCTTCCTCCAGCTCGGCCAGGGTCTCCACGTGCAGGGTTTCGTGGATCTGTCGCACCTTGGTGACCCCGAGCCCCGAGATCTGGAGCATCTCCACCAGACCGGGAGGCACCTCGTCCCGCAGGTCTTCCAGCACTCGCGAGCGGCCGGTGGTCACCAGCTCTCGCACGATCTCCAGGATCGCCGGCCCCACGCCCTTGACTTCGGCCAGGGTGCCGTTGGACAGGGCCGTCTTCACCTCCCCCGGCAGGGTGGCGATGGCCCGCGCGGCCGTGTGGTAGGCGCGGATGCGGAACGGGTTCTCGCCCTTGAGCTCGAGGAAGCCGGCGATCTCCTCGAGCCCGCGCCCGACGTCCTTCTTGTCCATATCGGTCCCGGGAACCTACCGCGCCACCTCGGCCAACGCGAGCTTGGCCAGGTGCAGCAGCTCCGCCTCCGACACCAATGACTTGACGCCCGCGCGGTCGCCGCCTTCCAGCACCGGGGCGAAGAGTGGCCGGCGCACGACGTCCCCGGCGCGCGCCAGATCCTCTGGCGGCACCGTGACGGCGATCTGGCTGAAGCCGCCGCGCTCCGGCCGGAGGCCGAGCACCGCGAGGACGGTGATTTCCCGGGTCCCCGCGCCGGTGGCCAGGAACAAGCCGTCCAGCGGCTCGGGCGCCGTGGTGTCATCAATGCGAGCCCAGAACAGGCGTTCCGGAAGCTGCAGGTAGCAGGCGCCGTGCGGGACCTCGGGCGGTCCGGCGGTCAGACGGTCGGGCGGTCCGTCCGTGACTTGATCCTTGGTCCGCCCGTCCGCCGCCACGGCCTGCTCCAGGCCGCGCCGCCCAAGCGCGACCGACTGTCTCCCCGCGCTCCAGAAGCGGTACGCCGCGTAGAGGAGCGTCTCGTACTGCGCGACGGTGGTGGCGGCCGCCTCGCTTCCGGGCGGGCTCAGCCGGCGCAAGACGTCCCGCACCGGCGCCAGCTCGTGGAATTGCCGTCGGTCGCTCGGGTTGCGTCCGTGCGTTTCCGTTGCCCGGACCTCGGCAAACCAGTCCTCCGGGAGCCCGGCCGAGACCACGTCGAACGGATGGAGCCGGCTCACGCGGCCCGGGGAAGGAAGTGGTCCAGCTCCGAGACGAACCGGGCCGTTTCCTCGACGTACGCGACGTGTCCCGAGGCGTCGAGCACGACCAGCCGGGCGTTGAGGCGCCGGGCGGTGTCCTCCGCGCACCAGAGGGGAATGGGGTCGTGCCGCCCGTGCATCACCAGAGCGGGGACCCGGAGGTGCTCCAGCTCGGCGGTGAAGTCGTACTCGCCCAGCGAACGCCACACGTCATCTTGGGTCCTGCCGGTGACGCGGAACGGCGTGAGATCGCGCGCCCGTTCAGGGTCCCGGAAATACGGCGCCACCGCCAGCTCGAATACCCGTTTCCTGTGGGCCTCCGGATCGGTTTCGCGGAGTCCGGAGGCCGCGAGCCGTTGCCGCGCCTCGACGATGCGGGAGTCCCGGCCTCGCTCGGCGAAGCGTCGCTCGAACTCGGCGCGTCCGCGGGAGCTGGCCGCCGCCGGAGACACCAGGGCCAGCCGGCCCACGCGGTCGGGATGATGCACGGCGTACAGCAGAGCCAGCAGGCCGCCCCAGGAGTATCCCAGCAGGGTAGCGGGCGTCGCCGTCCAGTGCGTGATGAGGGCATCGAGATCCGCCACTTGCTCCCGCCACCCCACGGCGGTGTCGCGCCCGACCGGCGAGCGCCCACCTCCACGCTGATCGTAATACCGGAGCCGCCGCCCGGTGGCGAGCAGGTCGAAGTGCGGCAGGAGATAGTCGTGATGCGCGCCGGGGCCGCCGTGAAGGACGATGACGTCGGGACCGCTACCGACGCTCCGCGTGAAGAGGGAGACGCCGTTCACGCGAACCACTGCTTCGGTGACGGCGGGATTCATGTGCCCTACAACAATGCCGCCAGGGCATCGGCCACCCGCTTCACCCCGGCGTGCTCGGCGTCGTCGAATCCGGACGGAACGTCGCTGTCAATGTCGATCTGGCCGAGGATCTCGTCGTGCCGGCGAATCAACACGATCAGCTCGGACCTGGTCTCCAGGTTGCAGGCGAGATAGCCGGGCGCCGAGGCGACGTCCGCCTCGTTGATGTCGCGCCGCGCCGCCACCGCCTTGCCGCAGAGCCCCGTGCCCACGGGGATCCGGGTGTGCGGGGTGGGCCGTCCTTCGTGGGCCTCGAGCAGCAGCTCGCCGTCGTGCAGCATGTAGAGGTACACGCCGGTGTAGGGTGGCCCGGCGGCGTGAAGGCGGGAGGCGGCAAGCGCCAACAACGCCTGCTGGCGCGCCCCCCGGTTGAAGGCGCCCTGAAGTGCGCGGATGATGGCGTCGGGCTTGAGGACCGCCTCAGCCGCCACGCGTACCCAGCGTCACCTTGGTCTCGATGCGCTGTCCGTCTCGCAGATACACCAGCACGACCGTCTCACCCGGCTGGTGGGCCCGGAGGGCATCGGTCATGTCGTAGAGGTTCCTGACAGTCTTGTCGCCCAGCTGGATCAGGATGTCGCCGCCCTTCATCCCCGCTTGCTCGGCGGGACTCCCGGTACGGACGCCGGTGATCCGGACCCCGCCGGGCGACTCGGTCATGTCGGGGACCGTGCCGAGGTAGGCGCCGTAGCCCCCACCTCCCGCGGCCGGCGGCGGTGGCGGGACCTTCACCAGCGTGAGCCGCGACGTGCGGGTGGCCAGCCGCCACGCCAGGTCGCTCGCCACTTCCGCCACTCTCACCAGGCCGGGGACGTCGATCTTCGGCCAGTCATCGGTGGTGCGGTGATAGTCTTCGTGCACTCCGGTGAAGAAATGCAGTACCGGGATATCCTGGGTATAGAACGACTCCTGATCGCTCCGCCCCCAGCCGTCTCCCGTGCCGGCGACCGCCATCTGATACGCGCCGGCGACCGAGTCCAGCAGGGCCGGGAACTCTTTCGCCGTCTCGGCCCCGAACGCCGTGAGCTTCCGGTCCCCCAGCCGGCCGACCATGTCGAGGTTCAACATGGCGTAGGTCGCATTCAACGGGCGCGCCGGGTGCTTCACGTAGTAGGTGGAGCCCAGGAGCCCCAGCTCCTCGCCGGAGAAGGCCACGAAGACGACGGTCCGCGCGTTTCCGGCCCGGCGCTCCTTCAATCGCCGCGCGATCTCGATCAGGGCCGTGGTGCCTGAGGCGTTGTCGTCCGCGCCGTTGTGCACCACGCCCGCCGAGTCAGGGTCCAGGCTCCCAAAGACGCTCCTCCCCAAATGGTCATAGTGCGCGCCGATCACCACCGCCTCGTTCGCCAACGCCCCAGCTCCCGGCAGCAGGGCCACCACGTTCCGGGTGCGGGCGCCACCCACGCCGGCGTGGGCCGCCGCGGGCGCGGTGGAATCCACCGTGAAGGGTTGGAAGAAGCCGTCGTTGCCGGCGGGCGCGAGCCCGATCCCGGCGAAGGCCCGCGCGATGTACGCGCCGGCCGAGTCAAGGCCGGCGGTGCCGACACCGCGGCCGTCCCGCTGATCATCGGCGAGGTAGCGCAGGTCCCGGGCGACGCGCTCGGCCGCCGATTGGGCGCCGAGCGGCGCGGTGGCGAACGCAGCGGCGATCGTGAGAAGGGCGATTGGTTGGCGCATGGTTGAACGGCTCACTGCTTCATGAGCAGTTTGGCGATGGTCTGGAGCTGCATATTGCTGGTCCCTTCGTAGATCGTCCCGATCTTGGCGTCCCGGTAGAACTTCTCCACCGGGTACTCCTTGGTGTACCCGTATCCGCCCAGCAGTTCCACGCACAGGCTGGTGATCCGTTCGGCGGCCTGCGACGAGAACAGCTTGGCCATCGCCGCCTCGTTGGTGTAGCGCTGTCCCGCGTCGCGCAGGCGGGCCGCGTTGTACACCAGGAGGCGCGCGGCTTCCATCTCGGTGGCCGCCTGCGCCAGCTGGAACTGCACCGCCTGGAACTCGCCGATGGGCTTGCCGAACTGTTGCCGCTCGCCCACGTACTTGATGGCGGCCGTGAGCGCGCCGCGGGCCACGCCGATCATCTGGGCCCCGATGCCGATCCGCCCGCCATTCAGGGTCTCGATCGCCACCTTGTAGCCCTTGCCCACCTCGCCCAGCACGTTGGCGCCGGGCACGGAGCATCCTTCGAGAATCAACTCCGTGGTGCTCGAGGCACGGATACCCAGCTTGTCCTCCTTCTTGCCCACGCTGAATCCCGACGTGTTGCGCTCGATCACGAACGCGGTGATGCCTTTGTACCCCTGTTTCGGGTCCACGTTGGCGAACACCAGGAAGATGTCCGCCTCGGCGCCGTTGGTGATCCACAGCTTGCGGCCGGTCAGGACCCAATCGCCGTCCTGTTTCGTGGCCAGGGTGGTGAGCCCGAACGCGTCGGACCCGGAGCCGGGCTCGGATAGGGCATACGCGCCCACGGTCCCGGCCGCGAGCCTGGGGAGGTAGCGCCGCTGGAGGTCATCCGAGCCCCAGGCCATGAACGGGGCGTTGACCAGCGTGTTCTGCACGTCCACCAGGATCGCGGCCGAGGCGTCCACGGCGGACAGCTCCTCCACGGCGAGGACGGACATGAAGAACGAGCCGCCGGCGCCTCCAAGCTCACTGGGGACATCAATGCCCATGAGGCCCAGCTCGGCGAACTTGGGGATGAGGGAGCGGTCGAACTGCGCCGCGCGCTCCATCTGGTTCACCAGGGGACGCACTTCCGCCGCCGCGAAGTCGCGCACGGCGTCACGGAACATGGTTTCGTCGTCGGACAAGCAGGTGAGCGGCGTGGACATGCGGCCGAATCTAGCCGGGGCCTCCGGCCCGCGATACTGAGCTCGCCGCGAATGGACCTTTAGAATGGCACCGCGCGGAGTCGGCGGCGCACCTGAAGCCCGGCGAGGGCGCCGTGCTCGGTGATCACCCGTCGGATCAGATCCAGCTCCACGTACTCGAACCGGTCTCCGGGGCCCAATACGGGAAGCGGGAACCGCGCCAGGCGCCACGCGAACTTCGAAGTGTCCGCCACCACGTAGCAGGGCGTGCGCTCCGCCTTCGCGGCGAGCGCCAGGAGTCGCGAGCCGACTTTGTTGATCACCCCGCGCCGCGTTACGGCGTCGGCGCCGAGGAGGACGGCGTCCGCGGTGGCGGCCCATTGGCCGACGGCGGCGTCCGGGATCACCGTGGCCGTGGAGCCCGCCGCCCGGAGACGCCTCGCGGTGCGCGCGCCCTCGCCCCCCGGAAGGCTCTCCGCCACCGCCACGTGTGCCTTGGTGCCGCGCAGGGCTTCCAGCACGGTGGCCGAGTACGAGAGGGTGATGATGGTGCCGCTGCTGGGCAGGAGCCGCCGGGCAGCTCGCGCGGCCCGGCGCCAGCCGATCTGCATGCCTTTCAGGAACCGCTGCGGGTTGGGCGCGTGCGCCGCGTTCCAGACGGCGGCCATGGTGGGATGCGCGCGGGCCAGGCGGCGACGGAGCGCCTCCAGGCGTCGAGCGGGAACGCCGGACTGTTGCGCCTGCGTAAGGAGGTGAACGGCCTGACGCGCCAGCTCGGAGGCTCCGCTGGTACGATTCCTCTCGAAGCGGGTGAGCGCCGCCTCTAGTATGACGCCCAGTTATCCACCCAGGCGTTCCGGATGGGGGCGAGGCCGGTCAGGGCCTCCACGGCGTTGGCGACGTGGCACGAATCGTACTCAAACCAGTACCGGCTGCTGCCGCCGCCGCCGCCGATGGTTCCCTGTGGTGGCGGTGCTCCGCCGAGCTGCTCGTTGAGCCCCGAAACCACCAGGCCGTAGAACTGGTTGCGTCTCGCGTTGAAGTTGATGGCGCCTCCCACGAGCACGACGCCGTACCAGGCCACGGTCCCCGTGCCCGTCGTCGTCAAGTCCCCGGTCACGATCAGGAGCCCCGTCCCGGACGTGTTGAGCGTCGCGTCGCCGCTAATCAGATAGGAGCTATACGCGCCCGTGGGTGGCAGCGTCCGGTAATCCGGCGTGAAGGTACCGCCCACGATCGCCCTCCAGTCAATGCCGGTGGTATCGGCCACGACTCCCCCGCTGCCGGACACCACCGCCGGCGTCGGTGCATAGGTCCCCGTATTGAACTGCGATCCCGAGCGGGCTCGGGCGCTCACGACGGGCAGAGCGCTCGCGCATCCGTCGATCCCGTCGAATCGGATGCTGCCGACCCCCCCGCCCGTGGCCGTTCGCACCTGATTGGCGGCCACGAAGGCCGCGACGGCGCGTATGTTCCCCACCTGCCATTGTGCGAACTGCGCCACCGTCCGCTTCCCCTGCGCCGTCGCCCCCTGGGCCGGCACGATGACGTACCCGGTGGAGCGGAGAACGTACATGGTCTTTTGGTCGTCGAGGCTGTCGGACTCGACGATTCGCGCGACCACGTCGGCATACCCGCCCGTCACGTTGAACCGCACGGAGTCGCCGTCCGGTGGACGTGACGTGCTGACGCCCAGGTACCGTTGCAGCCCGCTCTGGGCGACGGTGAGCGCGCTGATGGCCTCGCTGGCGCCTGTCGCCACCTCACGCTCGGCGCCCACCCTCGCGAACGCCGCCGCGAGGGTGATGGTCATCAGTGTGATGATAAAGATCGTGACCGGAAGCGCGATCCCGCGACGGTTCCGCAGCGCGGTCACGTCAGTACACCTTGTTCATGAACGCCACCGTGGTGCGCAGATCGAACGTCTGCGGCCCCGGGGACCCTTGCGGTGTGCCTACGCTCTGTCCCGTAAGCCGAAGCTCGATGCCCCGTACGGAGTCCCGCGACGTCTGGGTGAGGGGGCCGGCGCGCACCTGCGCCTGCATGAAGGGCCCCATGAGGAGCGCGAACTTGGCCGAGGTATCGAACGGAGCCGCCAGCTCCTCGAAGGCCCCGGTGCCGACCCGGCGCCACAGGCCGAGCCGCCCGGGCACGTCCACCGACGTCATGAATCCGTAGGTCACGATCTGGTAGAGGTAGAACACGCTCCCGGAGGGCGGCATCCTCGCGCCCGGGATGTTGCTCATGGCGATCAGGCTCCCGCCCGGCACCACGCGGATGCTGTCGCCGGTACACTGGCCGACATTCGTGGAGGGCGCCACCATGACCCCCGGAATCTGCTGCCGATAGGCCCCTGCCGCGTCGCGCCACGCCATCCCCTCGGCCGTGGCCGAGGCATACATGAGCGAGTCGGTAGGCATCAACGCCGCCACGGTAGCGCTCCCGCTGGTAGGCAAGCAGGTCATGCCAAATGCGTATGGCACGGTGACCTGAATACTATCCCGGGTGGCCATGAGCAGGCCGCTGTCGGGCACCATGTGCAGCTCGGTGACGATCGCCTGCATGGCCGCACGCGCCGTGGCCCGGGCTTCCATCATCGCGTCCTGGCGACTCACGAACCGCGAATTGCTAATGAGAATCCGCGCCAGGGCCGTCCCCAGGACGCCCATGACCACCATGGTAATCAGCAGCTCGGCCAGCGTGAACCCGCGTCGCGTCACGGGACAAACGGGGAGATGAACCGCGGTTTGGCACGATACACGGTTACGGTCTCGGGCGGCGCGGTGAGCGTGCCCGTGGGCGTGAGGACTACTCGGATGGTGTCGAACGTCGGGTGGCCGCGCACGGTAGTGCATTGGCTGTACACCAGCTGCCCCGTGGTGTCGGTGGTGCACCCGATGACACTTGATGATCCGAGGCTGTCCCACGGAAGGCCCTCTACCCGCGTTTGCGCCTTCTGAACCGCGGCACTCAGGTAGGCCAGGGTGGTGGCGCGCCGAGTCTGGAGGCTCACCTGAAACATGAGGCCGCCCAGCGAGACCAGCACGATGGACAGGATGGCCAGCGCGACCAGAATCTCGATGAGGGTGACACCGGCCTCGGCCCGCCGGGCTCGCTCCGCGTGACCGCCCCTCGGCGCGGGCGCCGCCCTCACGGAACGATCCGTACCTGGCCGCCGCGCGACAGCCGGACCCGTCGCGTGTAGCCGCGAAGGCCCACCGTGAACGTGGTGGTCGCGGCCGCGACGCCGTTGGGGAACATCACCACGGACGCCGGGTCGGCGGCGAGGGAGTCCAGCAGGAACTCCGTGTCCTGGCCGAAGAATCGCTCGCGGAACGTCACGGAGGTGTCGCGCAGGCGAATGATGTACGAGCGGAATCCGTTGTCCACGATCACGGCCACGGGCACCCGCTGGCGAACGGCCAGCATCTGGGCGTACTGCAGGTCGGTCGCGATGACGCCCGCCGCGCGATTGACCCGCGTATGATTCACCGCCGGCGTCATCCGCATGTACGCCACGGACAGCAGAATCCCGAACACCACGATTGCAATGATCAGCTCGATCATCGAATAGCCCACTGCGCGCCGGAGCGGCGGGGTGGCGGATCTCCCGGTGGACGGAGCGTCGAGGGAAAGCCTCATGCAGGTGGCGCTGGCGGGGCAGGCGGTGGTGAACTCGACCGACGCGCCCACTGCGGGCTCCGCCTCGGCCCGGCGGATCGGACGGAACCCTAACCGTGCGAAGAACTCGGCCGCCGTTTCGGTCAGCAAGTACACCGCGCGCACGCCTCGCTCCCGGGCCAGGTCCAGTGCCGCACGCGTGAGCCCAGCACCGACGCCTTGTCCCCGTACCGCCTGGTCGACGGCCACCGAGCGCAGCAGCGCCGCTTCACCGTAGATCTCCAGCGCGGCGCTTCCGAGGAAGCGGCCTTGTTCGACGGCGACCAGGAGGTTCGCCGCGTGTTCGGCCAGTCCCGCCTCAGGCAGGCGGTTCGCCCGAAGCAGGTCGAGGACCGGGCCGAACTCGCCGCCGGCGGCGATGCGAATGCGAACGTCGGTTGCCGTGGTCCGTGCTCCGTTGTCCGAAGACGGTCTGGCGCACTCGGATAACGGATTACGGATAACGGATAATGCTGTGCCGCGCTAGGTCGTCGTAGGGGTCCCCGCGACCGCGCCACGCCGATACAGGAGGGCGACGGTGACCCCGATCACCAGCGTCGCCAGGGCGTGAACGGCCTTCATGCTCATGAGGTGCCTCCCGGGAAGGGCGCGTGTCGGGACACGCATAAAGTACTTTACATGGCAAAGTCAAGGGCCGAAGCCGCCCTCGGTGAGACCGCTCCGCTATCTTAATTGCCCCATGTCTCGATCCCTGCTGACGTTCCTGGTCGCCGGCGCCGTGGGCGCCGGCGTGACCGGCTGCGCCCCGGGTCCGGAAGACCGCGAGCCCGACGACCTGCGCGGATTCCTGCTGGGCGAGCCCCTGGCAAAGCCGGAGGTCGTGCTTACGTCCACCGACGGGACACCGTTCAACCTCCGGGAAGCCACCAACGGCTTGGTGACGCTGGTGTTCTTCGGGTACACCAACTGCCCGGACATCTGCCCCGTCCACATGGCCAACCTGGGAAGCGTCGTCGGGACCCTCGATCCGCGGGTCGCGGAGCGGGTGAAAGTGGTGTTCGTCACCACGGACCCGCGGCGGGACACGCCGGGGGTGCTGCGCGACTGGCTGGACCACTTCAGCCGGAACTTCATTGGCCTGACCGGGGACTCGGTCACGATTGCGAGGATGCAAGAGTCCTTGCAGCTCGCGCCGGCCGTGATCGAGAAAGCTGCGGCGGGCGTGCCCGGGTATACGGTGGGGCATTCCTCATTGGTGGTGGCGTTCACCTCCGACAATCAGGCGCACGTCGTCTATCCTTTCGGGATTCGCCAGGAAGATTGGGCGCACGATCTGCCTGAGCTGGTCCGGCACGGCTGGGGCGCGAACCCGGCGGCGGCGCCGCGGTGAGGTGGTGGTGCTCGGCCCTGCTGGGCCAGCCCTGGACCTGGCAGTGGCAAGCGTACCCGGGTGTGTGGCTGTTCGTGTTGGGGCTCGGTACGGCGTACGTGTGGGCGTTGCGATCTTCCCCGATGCGACACGGACGCGGGCGAGCGGCGCCCACCCGCGGCCCTGTCGCGGCCGATGAGCGCCCCACATCCGCGCGCGAGATCGCCCTCTTCGCTCTCGGCCTCGCGGCGCTGTGGGCGGGAGCCGATTGGCCGATCGGCGTCCTGGCTTCCGGCTATCTGCTCAGCGCCAAGACGCTGCAGTATCTCCTGATCGGCTACGTCGCGCCGGGGCTCATGCTGCTGGGCACCCCGCGCTGGATGCTGCGGCGGATGATCCGGGGGCGCGTGGCGTTCGCGGTGGCACGGGCGCTGACCCGGCCACTGCTTCCACTGGCCGTGGTCAACGGCGTGCTGGTGGCGACCCACCTGCCGGTGGTGGTGGATAACCTCGCCGGCAGCCAGTGGTGGACCTTCGTGTTGGACCTCGTGGTGATCGGGGCCGGATTGATCTTCTGGTGGCCCGCGCTGGGGCGGTTGCCGGAGCTCCAGCCTATGTCGTACGGCGCGCGGATCGGGTACCTGGGGCTCAACGTGTTCCTGCCCACCGTGCCGGCGTCGTTCTTCACCTTTTCCCAGTACCCCATCTACGCGCTGTACGAGCTGGCGCCGCGCGTGAACGGCATTTCGGCGGTCGCCGACCAGCGGGTCGCCGGGCTCATCATGAAGACCTGTGGGGGAGCCCTCCTGTTCGGCACCATGACGGTCATGTTCTTCCGCTGGTACCGCCATGAGGCGGACGTCGAGCCGGATCACCTGCTCACGCCGTCGCCGCCCGGCGGCGCGGGTCCCGGAAGGTGAAGCCGAAGGCGCCGGCGCCCCAGAATGTGCTGGAGCGGCTGCGCGATCCCCGGCCCCTGATCGCGGTGGAGCTGCGGCCGCCGCGGGCTGGACTCTCCCGGCGCGAGGGCATGGACACCTGGATCGACATGTATCACTCGCTCCGGCGACTCACGCGCGGCGACACCCTGGTGTTCCTCACCGACAACGCGGTAGGCGAAGCCGAGGAAGAGAACCTCCAGCACCTGACGACCAACCTCGCGGGCGAGGTCAAGCCGTCGAAGCTGGTGCCGTTTCTCACGTCCAAGCACGCGCTGGACTACTGCCTCATGTACGCGACCCGCGCCGCCTCGCATGGGTTCCAGGCGCTCACGGTGCTGGGCGGCGACCGGACGGTGGGGCCGTCACGTTGCCTCGAGTACGCGTATCAGCTTCGGGAGATGATCCGTGCGCGGGTGCCGGGGCTGCTGCTGGGAGGCTGGGCGAATCCGCACCGGCCCGCCGCGGAGCAGGTGGATTTTCTGCTGAGCCCCCGGTTCACCGGCGAGTTCTACCTCACGCAGGTCGTCTCACACCACAGCATTCGCGCGGTCGAGGCATTCGTGACGGAAGCGCGCCGCCGCGGTGTGCCGCAGCCCGGCGTGTTCGGCGTGTTCGTGTACCGGAGCGGCAATCCAGCCACCCTGGACAAGCTGCGGCAGTTCTTCCCGGTGCCCGCCGCCCAGGTCGCGCGCGAGTTCGCGGCCGGGGCCTCGCCTGAGGAGATCTGCGCCCGGTCCATCCGCGCCCTGCGGGAGGTAGGGGTGGAGAAGGTCTACGTCAGCAATCTGGGCTTCAAGAAACCCGAGCAGAGATACGGGAAGCTCCTGGAAGCGCTGGGCGCTTAGCCGGCCACCTGCAACGCCACATCCACCCGACCCAGCGGCGCGCTGATCTGCACGCCCTGCACCAAGCCGGTCACCGCCTGCTTGATTTCCCGCGCCAGGGCGACGCCCTCGGCAATCGCGGCGTCGGTTCCCTTTTCCTGCGCCTTCCGCATCCGGGCCAGGACCCGCTCCGGCACGGTGATGCCCGGCACCTCGTTCGCCAGGAACTCCGCGTTGCGGAGCGAGACCAGAGGCCACAGTCCGGCCACGATGGGGATGCGGTACCGTTCGGCGCTCTTGAGGAACCGGGCCAGCTGGTCGACGTCGAAGACCGGCTGGGTCACCGCGAACTCGGCGCCGGCGTCCACTTTCCAATACAGCCGCGACAGCTCGCGTTCCGCGTCCGTCGCCGTCTGGTTCACGGCGACGCCGATCACGAACCGGGTGGGTTCGCCGATGGGATTCCCGCCGGGGTCGAGGCCGTGATTCAGCCGGTAGACCAGGTTGGTGAGCCCCACGCTGTCCATCTCCGAGACGGCGCCCGACTCGTACGGCCCCATCCGCGGCGGGTCACCGGTCACGATCAAGACGTTGCGCAAACCGGCGGCCGCCGCACCCAGCAGGTCGCTGAGCATGCCCAGCATGGAACGGTCGCGGCAGGTGTAATGGATCACCGGCTCGATCCCCACGTCGCGCAGCAGCACCATCGCCGCCGGAATGGAGCCCATGCGGCTCATGGCCCGCGGGCCGTCCAGGATGCTCACGGCCTGGACGTTCGCGGCCTTCAGCGCCCGTCCCTGCTCGATGAGCTTCTCCGGAAGCCACCCTTTGGGCGGTAACAGCTCCACCGTCGTCACGAACTCCCGGCGCGCCAGGCGGGCACCCCACGGCGATCGCTCCGCCAGCGGCACCGGCGTCACGCCGGCGGGGACGGTCACGGTCCCGCGCGCCGACGCCGCGCTCGGGTGCGTGGGCGTCAGGTCCCCCACCACCTCCCGGATCTTGCGGATGTGCTCCGGCGTGGTCCCGCAGCAGCCGCCGATGAACCGGACCCCGGCCCCGATCAGCCGCCGCGCGTAGTTCGCCATATACTCCGGGCTGCTGAGGTAGATGCTGCGGTCGCCGACGGCGCGGGGCAGCCCCGCGTTGGGCTGCGCGGAAAGCGGCCGGTCGGTCACCTGGGCCATCCGCTCGATCGCGTCCAGCATCATGGCGGGACCGGTGGAGCAGTTGAGCCCCACGACGTCGGCGCCCCACTCGGTCAGCGCCCGCCCCACGGTCTCCACGTCGGTCCCGAACGCGGTGCTGCCGTCTTCACTCACCGTCATCTGGGCGAAGAGCGGGACGTCCGCGACGGCCCGGACCGCACCCAGGGCCTGGTGTAGCTCTTCCAGGTCGCCGAAGGTCTCGAGGATGAACCCGTCCACACCGCCGTCCACCAGGCCCGCCGCCTGCCGCGCGAAATACGCCCGCGCCTCGTCCCGGCTGGTGGGCCCAAACGGCTCGATGCGGATGCCGAGCGGTCCGATGGCGCCCAAGACACATGCCCGGTCTTTCGCCGCCTCCGTGGCGAGATGCGCCGCCGCCCGGTTGATCTCTTCCGTGCGCTCGGCCAGGCCGTACCCCGCGAGCTTCACCGGATTGGCTCCGAAGGTGTTGGTCTCCAACAACTCGGCGCCGGCCCGGATGTAGGCGTCGTGCACCTCCCGAACCAGCTTCGGTGTCGTGAGGTTCAGCTCGTCATAACACACGTTCACGAACACGCCCCTGCTGTACAGCATGGTGCCCATCGCGCCGTCGCAAACGTGGACGCGGCCGTCTCCAATCAGATCGCGTAGAGCGGGGGTCATGAGGTCAGCGGCATAACGGCATGCCGCCATGCCGTTCCGGCGTTAGTCCTCTGCCGCATACGCCAAATTGGGCGCCAGCCACCGCTCGACCTCGCTCACCGGCATCCCTTTGCGGCGCGCGTAGTCCTCCACCTGATCGCGATCGATCCTGCCCACGCCAAAATAGAACGCCTCGGGATGGCCGATGTACCAGCCCGCTACCGACGACGCGGGCAACATGGCGCAGCTCTCCGTGAGCACCACGCCGGTGCGCTGCTTCGCGTCGAGCAGCTGGAACAGCGCGTGCTTTTCCGTGTGATCGGGGCACGCCGGGTACCCGGGCGCGGGCCGGATGCCGGAGTACTTCTCTCGGATCAGGTCCTCGTTGGTCAGGGCCTCGTTGGCCGAATGCCCCCACCACTCGGTACGCACCCGCTGATGCAGCCGTTCCGCGAACGCCTCCACCAGCCGGTCGCCCAGGGCCTTGGTCATGATCGCGTGATAGTCGTCGTGCGCGCGCTCGAACTCCTGCGCGAAGCGTTCGACCTCGGGGCCCGCCGTGACTACGAAGGCGCCCAGGTAGTCGGGCACGCCGCTCTCACTGGGTGCCACGAAGTCGGCCAGGCACAGGTTGGGACGGTCCGGGGGCTTCTCCGCCTGCTGTCGCAGGTGATGCAGCACCGCCACCGCGCGATCCCGCCGCTCGTCGGCGTACACCTCGATGTCGTCTCCGACGGCGTTCGCGGGAAACAGGCCGAACGCGGCACGGGCGCCAAAGCGGCGTTCGGTCACGATGCGCTGGAGCAGGCGTTGTGCGTCCTCGAACAGCGGTCGGGCCGCGGGCCCAACCACCGGATCGTCCAGAATGCGCGGATAGACGCCGTGCAGCTCCCAGGCACGGAAGAACGGCGACCAGTCGATATACCGCGCCAGCTCCGCCAGGGGATAATCATTGAAGGCGCCCACGCCGAGCCGGGGCGGCCTCGTGGACGCGGAGCGCGTCCAATCGAGCGCCAGCTTCCGCCGCCGCGCCTCCGCCAGCGGCTGCATTCTCGCGTTCGCGCGCCGCCCGCCATACGCTTCGCGCACCCGCGCGTATTCCGCGCGGGTTTCCCGGGTGAACGCCCCGCGGCGGTCCTCCGACAAGAGATGTCCCACTACCCCCACGCTGCGCGACGCGTCCGACACGTGTACCGTGGGACCGTGGTACGCGGGCTCGATCTTTACCGCCGTGTGCGCTTTCGAGGTCGTGGCGCCTCCAATGAGCAGAGGCAGCTCGAGGCCTTCCCGCTCCATCTCCCTGGCCACGTGCACCATCTCGTCCAGGGACGGCGTGATGAGGCCGCTCAGGCCGATCGCGTCGGCGTGTTCCGTCCGCGCCGTCTCGAGGATCCTGGCGGCGGGCACCATGACGCCCAGGTCCACCACCTCGTAATTATTGCAGCGAAGAACCACGGCCACGATGTTCTTGCCGATGTCGTGCACGTCGCCCTTGACCGTGGCCATCACGATCTTGCCCTTCGCCCTGGGCGCGGCGCCGCCGGCGGTCTGCTCCCGCTCGATGAACGGGATCAGATACGCCACGGCCTTCTTCATGACGCGGGCGCTCTTCACCACCTGCGGCAGGAACATGCGGCCCGAGCCGAACAGATCTCCCACGACGTTCATCCCGTCCATCAGGGGACCCTCAATGACGTGAATCGGCCGCTCGGCCTGCTGCCGCGCCTCCTCGACGTCGGCCTCGATGAAATCCGCGATCCCTTCCACCAGCGCGTGGGCCAGGCGCGTGTCCACCGGCTGGTCGCGCCACGCGAGGTCGTGCTTCCGAGCCGCCGCCTTGCCATCCACCCCGCGCGCCAGCTCCATGAGCCGCTCGGTGGCGTCCGCCCGGCGGTTGAGCACCACGTCCTCGATGCGAATCCGCAGCTCCTCGGGGATATCGTCGTAGACCGGCAGCTGGCCGGCGTTCACGATCCCCATGTCCATCCCGGCCCGGAGCGCGTGGTAGAGGAACACCGCGTGGATGGCCTCGCGCACCGCGTTGTTGCCGCGGAACGCGAAGGACACGTTGCTCACGCCGCCGCTCACCAGGCTGGTCGGGAACCGCTCCTTGAGCGTGCGGCACGCGGTGAGGTAATCGAGCGCGTAGGTTGCGTGCTCCTCGATGCCCGTGGCCACGGCGAAGATGTTGGGATCCAGGATCACGTCCTGGGGAGGGAACCCCACCTCCTCCGTCAGGATCCGGTAGGCCTCGGAGAGAATCTCGACCTTGCGCTCGTGGCTGTCCGCCTGGCCGCGCTGGTCGAACGCCATGACGACCACCGCCGCGCCGTACTGCCGGATGCGGCGGGCCTGCTCGATGAACGCTTCCACCCCTTCCTTGAGACTGATCGAGTTGACCACGCCCTTCCCCTGGATGCACTTGAGCCCGGCCTCGATCACCTCCCACTTGGAGGAGTCGATCATCATCGGGACGCGCGCGATGTCCGGCTCCGAGGCGATCAGGCTTAAGAACCGCACCATCGCGGCCTTGGAGTCGAGCATCCCCTCGTCCATGTTCACGTCGAGCAGCTGCGCGCCGTTGGCCACCTGGTCGCGCGCGATCTCCAGCGCGGCTTCGTAGCCTCCTTCGCGGATCAACCGCGCGAACTTGGCCGAGCCGGTGACGTTGGTGCGCTCGCCCACGTTCACGAAACCGGTCTCCGGCCGGATGGTGAGGGGCTCCAGGCCCGACAGCCGGGTGTATGGCTCGAGGGGAGGGATCGCTCGGGGCGGCAGGCCGGCCACCGCCCGGGCGATGGCGCGGATGTGCTCGGGCGTGGTGCCGCAGCACCCTCCCACGACGTTCAGGAACCCACGCTCGGCGAACTCGCGCAGCACCGACGCCATATGCTCGGGCGTGTCTTCGTACGCTCCGAACGCGTTCGGCAGCCCGGCATTGGGGTGGCAGCTGACGAACACACCCGCCACTCGCGACAGCTCGTCGATGTACGGCCGGAGCTCGGTCGCGCCCAGCGCGCAATTCAACCCCACGCTGAACAGGTCCGCGTGACTCACGGAGTTCCAGAACGCCTCAGTGGTTTGGCCGGACAGGGTGCGGCCGCTCTTGTCGGTGATGGTGCCCGAGACCATGAGCGGGACCTCCAGCTCACGCCGCCGGAGCACCTCACCAATCGCGAACAGCGCCGCCTTGCAGTTCAAGGTGTCGAACACCGTCTCGACCAGGAGCAGGTCGGCGCCCCCGTCCAGGAGGCCGTCGGCCTGTTCCGCGTACGCGGTGACCAGCTCGTCGAACGTCACGTTGCGGAACCCCGGGTCGTTGACGTCCGGGGAGAGGGAGGCGGTACGGTTGGTGGGGCCCAGCACGCCCGCCACGAACCGTGGCTTCTCCGGCGTCCGGGCGGTGAACTCGTCCGCCGCGCCGCGGGCCAGGCGGGCCGCCGACGCGTTCAGCTCCCGCACCACGGACTCCAGTCCGTAGTCGGACTGCGAGATCCACGTGCCGTTGAAGGTGTTGGTCTCGATGACGTCCGCGCCCGCCTCGAGGTAGGCGCGGTGGATCTCCCGGATCAGGTCCGGCCGCGTGAGCGACAGCAAATCGTTGTCGCCCTTGAGAGGCCGCGTGTGCCCGGCGAAGCGCGTGCCGCGGAAATCCTCTTCGGTCAGACCATGGCGCTGGATCTGCGTGGCCATGGCGCCGTCCAGCACCAGGATCCGCTGCCCCAGCAGGGTACGCAGCCGCTGTTTGACTTCCTTGCCGCTCACAAGACTCCGTTCGAACAAAAACCCCCGGTCGCCAAAAGACGCGCCGGGGTTAGGGGCTTTTTAGCGACTTGTTTAACGTGGCCGCAATATGCCGCAAATCGCCACGAAATCAGTTGTGCCGACCAATGTAGCCGGCGGTCGTCGCCAGGTCAAACCGGGGTGTTGCACTAACGGATACCGAGCCGGTCGAGGACGGTCGCGGCATCGAGGCCGGTGATTTCTAATCGCTTCCGGCGGCCGGTGCCGCCCACCGCCAATCGCACCGCGGCCGCGGGCAGGGAAAGCCGTTCCGCCAGGAAGCGCAGCAGTTCGGCATTGGCGGCCCCGTCCACGGGAGGCGCCGCCACCCGGATCTTGATCGCGTCCCCGTGCCACCCCACGATCTCCGTCTGTCGCGCCCGCGGCTGCACGTGGACCAACAGTGACGCGGCCGGTGAGCTGACGGTGCCCGCCGTCGGTTTCCCGCTTCCCGTCACAGCATCCTCATCAGCCAGCTCAGCACGATTCGCAGCGCGATCCACGCCACCAGCGGCGTGATGTCGATCATGCCCAGCGGTGGGATGACGCGCCGCAGCGGCGTGATGATCCAGTCCGTGAGGAAATACACCGGGCGCATCCAGGGGCTGAACCGAAAGGCGCCGAACCACGACGCGATGACGCGCACGATCAACGCGATCAGGACCAGCTGCCCGGCATAGTACACGACCAGGCGCAGGATGCCGCGGGGGCCGGCGTTGGCCGCGAACGATGCACGCGCAAACTGCACGACCAGCCATTGCGTCACGGAAATGAGCAGGATACCCCCCACCACCACGACGCCCAACAGCCACCAGGGGGCGTTCTGCGGATTGCCGCCGCGCCGGTGCACCCAGCGCTCCATGGGATTGACGATGGGATCCGTGAGGGCCCGGATCAGGCGGGTCGCACCGCTGAACGGACTGATGCGGCGGGTCCGTACGGCCCAGGACCCGACCGCGATCAGCGCGCTCCCGACGAACGCGGCGAAGACGGCGTAGCGGAGGAGGTCAAGCAAGCGCTTCCCTCACCAGCCGGTCCTGCTCCGCCCGATGCGCCGCCGGATAACCCTCCGCCGGGCTGGAGTGCTCGGGGCGGGAGACGTCACGCACGGGAATCCCTTCGCCGGCAAGCACCTCCAACTGCGGCACAACCCATTTGCGCGCGCCCATGTTGGACGGTTCCTCCTGCAGCCAGACCAGTTCCGTGAGGGTGGGGTACTGGCTCAGCAGATGGAGCACCTCATCCCGAGGGAACGGATAGAGCATTTCGATCCGCCCCACCGCCACGTGCGGGGCCTCGGCACGCCGCTTCGCGGTCACCACGTCGTAGTACACCTTGCCGGAGCACAGCACCAGCCGGGTCACCGCCTGCTTGTCCGCCACCAGAGTCGGATCATCCAGCACCGGCTGAAACCGTCCGTCGGTGAGCTCGCGCGCCGACGATGTGGCCTGCGGCAGGCGCAGGAGACTCTTGGGGGTCATGACGACCAGCGGGCGGATCTCGGTGTGTTTCCCCTGGCGTCGCAACAGGTGGAAGTACTGCGCCGGCGTGGAGCAATTCGCCACCCGGATGTTGCCCTCCGTGCCCAGCGCCAGATACCGCTCCAGCCGCGCGCTCGAGTGCTCCGGCCCCTGGCCCTCGTAGCCGTGGGGCAACAGCAGCCCGAGCCGCGAGGTCTGTCCCCACTTGGCCAGCCCGGCGATGATGAACTGGTCAATGATGATCTCGGCGGCGTTGGCGAAGTCGCCGAACTGCGCCTCCCACAGCACCAGCGCCTCCGGCGCGGCCACGCTGTACCCGTACTCGAAGCCCATGACGGCGTACTCGGACAGCGGGCTGTTGTGCAGCTCGAACGCGGCGCGTGCATTGGGCAGATGGTGGATCGGCGCGTAGCGATGGCCCGTCTCCGCCTCGTGCAGCACCAGATGCCGTTGGCTGAACGTGCCGCGCTCGCTGTCCTGGCCGCTCAACCGGACCGGCACGCCGTCCGCCAGGAGCGAGGCGAAGGCCAGCGCCTCCGCGTGCCCCCAGTCAATAGCCGCTGGATCTCCCAACGCGTCGCGACGGCGCTCCAGCTGTTTGGCGAGCTTGGGATTGACCGTGAACCCCTCGGGCAGCGCCAGCAGTCCTTGGTTGATCTCCCGCAGGAGATCGCCGGACACGGCCGTCTCGGGCTCGGCCGGCGGGGTCCACTGGCCGGAGATGCGTACGGGCTCCGTTCCTTCGTCCCGGAGATCGTCGCGCAGCGCCTGCTGGGTGCGAACCAGCAGGTCATACTGACGCTGGTCCATCTCGTCCGCGGCCGCCTGCGTCAGCACGCCGTCCCGGACCAGGGCCGTCGCGTAGAGGTCCCGCACCGTGGGGTGCCGGTCGATGCGCTGGTACATGACCGGCTGGGTGTAGCGAGGCTCGTCGCCTTCGTTGTGGCCGTGCCGCCGGTAACCCACCAGATCGATCACGCAATCGTGCCGGAACTTCTCCCGATACATCATGCCGAGCCGGACGGCCGCGATGCAGGCCTCAGGGTCGTCCGCGTTCACGTGAATGATGGGGACGTCGAAGCCCTTGGCCAGGTCGCTGGCGAAGTCGGTGGAGCGGGCGTCCCAGGGGTCGGTGGTGAAGCCCACCTGGTTGTTGGTGATGATGTGCAGCGTGCCGCCGGTTCCGTATCCCTCGAGCCGCGCCAGGTTGAACGTCTCGGCCACCACGCCCTGCGCCGCGAACGCGGCGTCGCCGTGCATGAGGATGGGCATGACCCGCGCGGGATCGTGGCGGGCCTGCGACTGGGCCCGCGTCGTCTGCACCGCGCGGGCCCGTCCCTCCACCACCGGGTTCACCGCCTCGAGGTGACTCGGATTGGGCATGAGGACGATGTTGATGGTCCGGCCCTCGGGCGTGGTGTAGACGCCCGTGGCGCCGTGATGGTACTTCACGTCGCCCGTGCCACCCCGGGGAGTGAGCGTCTCTTCGACCTGCCGGCCGCCCTCGAACTCCGCGAGCAGGGTCTCATAGGGCAGGCCCACGACGTGGGTGAGCACGTTGAGCCGGCCGCGGTGGGCCATGCCCATCACCACTTCATGCGCGCCGTGGGCCGCCGCCACGCTCGACGCCCAGTGCAGCATCGGCACCAGCAGGTCCACGCCCTCGATGCCGAAGCGCTTGTGCCCCAGGTAGGCCTTGTGGAGGAACCGCTCCAGCGTGTCCACTCGGGTCAGCGCCTCGAGGAGGCGGACGCGCTCTTCGGGCGCCAGCGGGGCGCGATGCTGCCAGGACTCGATGACCTGGCGCAGCCAGACCCGCTGCTCGTGGCTGGCGATATGCTCGATCTCGTAGGCGATGGTGCCACAGTACGTCTCGCGGAGGCGGGGCAGGGCATCGGCCAGCGTGTCGCCCGGCACGTAGACCCTGAGCACCTTGGCCGGGATCCGCTGGAGGATCTCGGGGCTGAGTTCCGGGGGGCCGGGGTCCACCGCCGGGTCCCCCTTGGGCTCGGTCCCCAGGGGGTCGAGCCGCGCGCACAGGTAGCCGTGGGTGCGATGGGCGCGCACCAGAGACATGGCGGCGGCGATTAACTGTTCCCCAACCCCCGTCCCCACTCCAGCGGCAGGGGCTGGAGCAGCTGCCGCTGACTCGATCCCGAAGGCCTGCGCCACTTGCTGGTAGAACCGCTCTTCTCCTTGCAGCAACCGGTCCACGGCGCGCAGAAACATCCCCGACTCCGCGCCCTGCACAATGCGGTGGTCGTAGGTGCTGGTGAGCGTCATCACCCGGCGGCCGGCGATGTCCCGGATCGCCCCGGTGGCGATGATCGAGCCCTGGCCTTTCATGAGCCGCGGCACCGACGCGACGGTCCCGATGGTCCCCGGATTGGTCAGCGTGATGGTGCCGCCCTGGTAGGCGTCCGGCAGGAGCTTGCCGTCCCGCGCACCAGCCACCAATCGCTCGTACTCCGCGTGAAACGCCGCGAAGGTCATCGCGTCGGCGTGCTTGATGACCGGTACCAGGAGCCCGCGGCTCCCGTCCTTGCGTTCCACATCCACGGCCAGGCCCAGGTGCACGCCGCCGGGGTCGAACCGGTGGGGCGCGCCATCCACGTCCACCACGGCGCGGACCATTGCGGGGACCTGGCGCGCCGCGCGGACGATGGCCCAGCCCACGAGGTGCGTGAACGAAAGCTTCATCCCTCGCGACGCCAGGTCCCGGTTCACGCGGGCGCGCGCGTCCCACAGGCGAGACACGTCCACGTCGCGGAATGAGGTGGCGGTGGGCACTTGGAGCGAGGCTTGCATGTTCTGGAGCAGACGCAGCGCGGGGCCGGCAATGGGCTCGATGGTGGCGGCCGAGGCGGGAGGGGCGGCAGAAGAAGGGAATGCCGCTTCTTTCGCCTCTGCCGCCGCCGTGGCGGGAGGCTGGCCTTTGAGTCTGTTCTCAAACAGCTCCCGCCACTCCGGCGGCACGGAGCTCGGGTCGCGCAGATAATCTTCATACAGCGCCTGCGCGAACCCGGAGTTGACGGTCTCGAAGATGTTCTCGAACAAGAGGGTAATCGCCCCGGAGGTGGAAGCCCGATTCGGAGCGGAAGATAACGCCCTGCTGGCTCTGACGCCCAACCGCACCGTTCCGTAGCTTCTGGTCGTGACTGAGCGCGCGCAGTAGGGAAGGCCCCTCCCGCGACGAAAGGGGGAACGAGCATGGCGAGTGTGGAGCCCGATGTGGCGGATTTCGTGAGGCAGATCGCGGCTATCAAGGCCGACGCCTCAGGGCTGGGCGACCTGAGCCAGGAGGCGTTCGATTGGCAACCCGCGCCCGGCAAATGGTCCGGGGGACAGTGCCTCGAACACCTGAACATCACCCATCGTGCCATGTTGCCCGGAATGCAGGCGGCTGCTGGGCGGATGCGCGCAGGTGGGCGGCGTGCGCGGGGCGCGATGCGTCACGGGTTCTTCATGCGGTGGTTCATCGCCGACATGGAGCCGCCGCCCAAGCGGCGTTATGCGACGGGCCGGGGTTTCGTGCCGACCAGCAACCTGTCGCGCGAGCACGTGCTGGCGGAGTTCATGCAACTCCACGACGGCCTCCTGCGCCTGCTCGAGGAGGTGAATGGGTACGATCTCGGGGCCGTGAGGGTCCAGTCGCCATTCGCGGGTTGGATGCGGTACAAACTGGGATCCGCGATCGCCCTGAACCTGGCACACGACCGCCGGCACCTGTGGCAGGCGAGAGCGGCGGCGGAAGCGTTCCGGGGAGCCGCCATCCCAACGCCGCGAGACCCGAAACGGCGTGAGCGGTGAGGGGCAAGGGGCCCCCTCACCCCTTACCCCCTACGCAGTATTTTCCCGTTGTGAGCCCCTCCGCCTTTCATCCCGCCGTCTCTCGCTGGTTTGCCGAGCGTCTCGGCGAGCCCACGCCCGCCCAGATCCAGGGCTGGGAGGCGATTCGGTCGGGCCGCCACACGCTGATCGCGGCGCCAACCGGCTCAGGCAAGACGCTGGCCGCCTTCCTGGGCGCCCTGGATGAGCTGCTGCGCGAAGGCCTCGAGCACCATCTGCCGGACGAGACCCGCGTTGTGTACGTATCCCCGCTCAAGGCCCTGTCCGCCGACATCCACAAGAACCTGGCGGAACCTCGGCGTGAGATACGCCAGATGGCGGAGGCCATGGGGCTTCGACCGGTGCGGATCACCGCGGCGGTCCGAACCGGGGACACGCCGGCGCGGGAGCGAACCGCGATGCTCGCCTCGCCGCCGCACATCCTCGTCACCACGCCGGAGTCGCTGTACCTGCTGCTCACCGCGGAGCGGAGCCGGCACATGCTTCGCACCGTGCGCACCGTGATCGTGGATGAAATACACGCGGTCATCGGGTCCCGACGAGGGTCCCATCTGGCGCTGAGCCTGGCGCGGCTGGAGCACGTGGCCGGGCGTCCCCTGCAACGCATCGGCCTTTCCGCGACCCAGAAGCCGATTGATGAGGTCGCCCGCTTCCTGGTGGGCGAGGCCGAGCCGGCGGGCGCGTCGCCGTCCGCCCACGGTGCGATCGTGGACGAGGGTCATCGCCGCACCCTGGATCTCGGTCTGGAGATCCCGGATACGCCGCTCGAGGCGGTGATGTCGGGCGAGACCTGGGAAACCCTGTACGACCGATTGGCCAGGCTCATCGGTGAGCACCGGACCACGCTGGTCTTCGTCAACACCCGGCGGATGGCGGAGCGGGTGGCGCGGCACCTGAGCGAGCGGGTGGGCGTGGGACTCGTGACCTCGCACCACGGCAGCCTGTCCAAGGAGGCCCGCCTCGACGCCGAAACTAGGCTCAAGGAAGGCAGGCTCAAGGCGCTGGTCGCGACGGCGTCGCTGGAGCTGGGCATTGACATCGGCTCGGTGGACCTGGTGTGCCAACTGGGTTCCACCCGGCAGATCGCCACGTTCCTCCAGCGCGTGGGCCGGTCGGGGCACACCGTGCGCGGGACGCCCAAAGGACGGCTCTTCCCGCTCAGCCGCGACGATCTGATCGAGTGCGCCGCCCTGGTGCGCGCCGTGCGGCGGGGCGCACTGGATGCGATCGTCATGCCGCAGCAGCCGCTGGACGTGCTGGCGCAGCAGGTGATTGCCGAGGCCGCATGTGAAGACTGGTCCGAGGACGGGCTCTACGCCCTCGTGCGGCGCGCCTACCCGTATCGGAACCTGGCGCGCGAGGTGTTCGACGACATCGTCGGCATGGTCGCAGAGGGATTCGCCACGCGGCGCGGGCGGCGAGGGGCCCTGGTGCACCGCGACGCGATCAACCGGCGTTTGCGCGGCCGCCGCGGCGCCCGGCTCGCCGCGATCACCTCCGGCGGCGCCATTCCGGATACCGCGGACTACCGGGTGGTGCTGGAGCCCGACGAGTTGTTCCTGGGCACCGTGAACGAAGACTTCGCGGTCGAGAGTATGGCGGGCGAGGTGTTCCAGCTGGGCAACCGGTCCTGGCGCATTCTCCGGATCGATCAAGGCGCGATCCGCGTCGCGGACGCCGAGGGGGAGCTGCCGTCCATCCCGTTCTGGCTCGGGGAAGCTCCCGGCCGGACGCGCGAGTTGTCGGCCGCCGTCTCGGAGCTGCGGCGGGACGTGGGCGAGCGGCTGGACGATTCGGAGGCCGCGGTTCGCTGGTTGGTGGCGGAGATCGGATTGAGCGACGCCGCTGCGCGCCAGATCGTCGAGTATCTGGGGGCGACCCGCCATCTGTTGGGCGTCATCCCGACGCAGGACACCATCGTTGCCGAGCGTTTCTTCGACGAGGCCGGCGGCATGCAGCTGGTGATCCACTCGCCGTTCGGGAGCCGGATCAACCGGGCCTGGGGCCTGGCGCTGCGTAAGCGATTCTGCCGGCAATTCAACTTCGAGCTCCAGGCGGCGGCCACCGAAGACGGCCTGCTGCTCTCGCTCGGGCCCCAGCATTCGTTCCCGCTGGGCGATGTCTTCCGGTACCTGCACCCCAACAGTGTGCGGGACGTGCTGGTGCAGGCCCTGCTCGATGCGCCCATGTTCCAGCTCCGGTGGCGCTGGAACGCGACGATTTCCCTGGCGCTGCTGCGAAACCGCGCCGGCCGGCGCGTGCCGCCCCAGATCCAGCGCATGGAGGCGGACGATCTGCTCGCCGCCGTGTTCCCCGACGCCGCGGCTTGTCTCGAGAACATCGCGGGAGACCGCGAGGTCCCGGACCATCCGCTGGTGCGCCAGACCGTGGCCGATGCGCTCCACGAAGCCATGGACCTGGACGGCCTCGTGAGCCTGCTCCGCCGGATTCATACGGGGGAGGTCACCTGCCTGGCCCGCGACCTGCCCGAGCCGTCTCCCCTGACCCACGAGATCCTGAACGCCAGGCCGTACGCCTTCCTGGACGACGCGCCGCTGGAGGAGCGTCGGGCCCAGGCCGTGGCCACTCGCCGCGCGTCCGAGCCCACCTCGGCGGCGGAGCTGGGCGCGCTGGATCCCGCGGCGATCGCCCGCGTGCGGGAAGAGGCGTGGCCCGACGCCGGGACGCCGGATGAATTACATGACGCCCTTCACCTGGCGGGGTTCTTGAGGGCCGGAGAAGCCGCGGGGGCCGGAGGGGCCGCAGCCACGAAGCCCCGGTGGACGGAGCTGCTGCCACTCTTGCAAAGCGCGCACCGCGCGGGACCGGCGCGTGTTGGTGAGTGCGTCTTCTGGGTCACGGCCGAACGGCTCGCCGAGCTGCGAGCCGTTCACCCGTCGCTGACCACCGAGCCCCCTGCCCTCGAGCCCCCGAGCGGGGCGGCGCAACCTGATCGCGAGACCGCCATCCGTGAGTTGCTGCGGAGCCGCGTCGAGATTGTCGGCCCCACCACCGCCGCCACCTTGGCCGATTCATTGAATGTGGAGCGGGGCGACGCCGAGATCGCCCTGGCCGCCCTGGAGCGCGAAGGCGTGGTCCTGCGCGGGTCCTTCACGGACACCGGCCATCGGCCGTCGGACAGCGTCGAGTGGTGCGATCGCAGGCTGCTCGCTCGGATCCACCGGTACACGCTTCACCGGCTCCGCGCCGAGATCGAGCCGGTGAGCCCGGCGGACTTCATGCGGTTCCTGTTTTCCTGGCAGCGGCTGGTGCCGGAGCATCGCGCCGCGGGACTCGAGGGCCTGGCGGCAGTGCTCGAGCAGCTGGACGGATTCGAGCTGGCGGCGAGTGCCTGGGAAACCGAGGTGCTGGCGTCGCGGGTGGACGAGTACGACCCCCAGCTGCTGGACGCGCTCTGCCTCACCGGGCGCGTGGCGTGGGGCAGGCTGAGCCCGCCGGCTCCCGGCGGAGGATCGGCCCCGGTCGGTCCGGTGCGATCCACTCCGGTGGCCCTGCTGCTGCGTGCGCATCGGGACGCCTGGCTGTCGCTCGCGCCGGCTCAGGCCGCCGAGCTTTCGACGTATGGCATCGCCGTGCGGGACGCCCTGGCTCGCTACGGAGCGCTGTTCTTTCAGGAGCTGGTGGCGCAGTCCGGCCTGCTCGCCACGCAGGTGGAGCGGGCGCTGGCGGAGCTGGTCGCCGCCGGGCTGGTCACGGCGGACAGCTTCGCGGGTCTGCGCGCGCTGCTGGTGCCCGCGGAGAAACGGCGGCCCCTGGCGGCAAACGCGCGCCGCCGGCGCCGGACGGTGACGTTTGGGGTGGAGACGGCGGGGCGATGGGCGCTGCTGCGTGGGTCCGCCGAATCACCGGCGGTGGAGCTTTTCGCCAGGACCCTCTTACGGCGCTACGGCGTCGTGTTCCATCGCCTGCTCGCCCGCGAATCGCTCGCGCCCCCATGGCGGGACCTGCTGCGCGTGTATCGCCGGCTGGAGGCGCGCGGCGAGCTTCGGGGCGGGCGGTTCGTCTCCGGCATGGCGGGCGAGCAATTCGCGTTGCCGGAGGCGGTGACCCAGCTGCGCGCTACCCGGCGCGGTGGGGCCGTCGGGGAGCTGGTGAGCCTCAGTGCCGCGGATCCGCTGAACCTGACCGGCGTCGTAACCCCCGGGGCGCGGGTGCCCGCGGTGGCGTCGAACCGGGTGTTGTTCCGGGACGGCGTGCCGGTCGCCGTGCGGGAGGCCCGCGAGACCCGGCATCTGGTGGAACAGGATGTGGTCACCAGGCACCACCTGGAACGGGCGCTGATGCGCAAACGCGTGAGTCCCACGCTGCGGGCCTACCTCGGTAGCGCCGGCTGAGGCTTCTCTGCGGTCTCCGCGGTGAATCCCCTCATTGGATTGGAGAGGTAGTGATGGTGGCTGTGCCATCGACCATGTTGGCCCTCGGTACCAGGTTGCCGGAGTTCTCGCTCCCCAATGTGGTGGACCGGCGTATGGTCTCGCCCAAGGACTTCCACGATCAGGCGGCGTTGCTGGTGATGTTCATCTGCAACCACTGCCCGTATGTGCAGCACGTGAAGAAGGAGATCGGGCGCGTGGCGGAAGACTACGCGCCGCGGGGCGTCGGGATCGTGGCCATCAGCTCGAACGACGTGGCTACCTATCCGGACGACGCCCCGGACAAGATGAAGGAGCTGGCGCTGGCGGAAGGCTGGCGGTTCCCCTGCCTGTTCGATGACACCCAGGAGGTCGCCCGGGCGTTTCGCGCGGCCTGCACGCCGGAGTTCTACCTGTTCGACCGGCAGCGGAAGCTGGTCTATCGCGGACAGCTCGACGGGAGCCGGCCCAAGAACGACGTTCCCGTCACCGGGCGCGACCTCCGTGGGGCGCTGGACGCGTTGCGGAACGGCCGCCTGATCTCGACGGAGCAGATTCCCAGCGTGGGATGCAACATCAAGTGGAAGCCAGGCAACCAGCCGGACTACTTCGCGGAGCCGGCGCGGAAGGGTTCATCGTGAGCCCGCATTGGACCGTCCGCCGTTGGCCATCGCCATGACCCAACGCAAGAACCTGGCGATCCTGGTGGGCGGCGGGCCGGCCCCGGGAATCAACGCCGTCATCGGCGCCGCCACCATTCGGTGCGTGCTCGAGGGCGTGGACGTGATCGGCGTCCGCGACGGCTTTCAGTGGGTGATGGAGGGGAACATCGAGCATGTGACGCCCCTCAATATCGAGATGGTGAGCCGGATTCACTTCCGCGGCGGCTCGTTCATCGGTATCTCGCGCGCCAACCCCACGACGGATCCGCAGCTGCTCGAGAACACGGTGACCTCACTGCTGCGTATGAACGTGTCGCAGCTCATTACTATCGGCGGGGACGACACGGCGTTCTCGGCGATGCGGCTGGAGGCGAAGTCGGCCGGCCGGATCCGAGTGGTTCACGTGCCCAAGACCATTGACAACGACCTCGATCTGCCTCCCGACATTGACACGTTCGGCTTTCAAACCGCCCGCCACATCGGTGCCGAGATCATCAAACACCTGATGGTGGACGCCCACACCACCTCACGCTGGTATTTCGTCATCGCCATGGGCCGCAAGGCCGGGCACCTGGCGCTGGGCATGGGCAAGGCCGCGGGCGCCACCCTGACGCTGATTCCGGAGGAGTTCGGTCTCAAGAACGTCAAGTTCAGGACCATCGTGGACACGCTGGTGGGCGCCATCATCAAACGGCTGGCTCAGGGACAGCACCACGGCGTGGCGGTCATCGCGGAGGGCGTCGTCGAGGGCATCGATCCGGCGGACCTCAAGGAGATCCGGGAAGCCGAACGCGACACCCACGGGAACCTCCGGATCGCCGAGGTGGACATCGGTCAGATTCTGAAGCTCGCGGTGCAGGATCGGTTGCGGGAATTCGGCATCAAGATGACGGTGGTGGCCAAGGATATCGGGTACGAGCTGCGCTGTGCCGATCCCATCCCCTACGACATGGAATACGCCCGGGACCTGGGGTATTGCGCCGCCAAGTATCTATTGTCCCGCGGCAGCAGCGTCATGGTTTCGATGCAGGGTGGCCACTTCGTGCCGGTGCCGTTCAGTAAAATGCTGGACTCCCAAACGGGACGCACCCGGGTACGGTACGTGAACGTCAATACCGCCCGCTACGCCATCGCGCGGCGCTACATGATCCGGCTGCGCCGCGACGACTTCGACGACCCGCACGAGTTGGCTCGATTCGCCGCGGTGGCGCACCTGTCATTGCAGCAGTTCCGGGAGCAGTTCGAGTATCTGGTGCAGAGCGAGCCGCCGGCGCTCGAGCTCGAGGTGCTGGACCCGCCCTGACGCCGGCGGTTCGCCGCCTACGGTTGGTGGTTCTCCCGCGGGTGGCCGGCGACGTGCTCGCCGATCAGGATCTTGCCGATCTCGTCGCGCTGGATCTGGTTGGTGCCTTCATAGATCTGCGTGATCTTGGCGTCCCGCATGTATTTCTCGATCGGGTAATCCCGCATGTACCCATACCCCCCGAACACCTGCACCGCGTCGGTCGTGACTTCCATGGCGACGTCCGAGGCAAAACACTTGGACATGGCCGAGTAGATGGTGGGCCGGGCCGCGGGGCAGGAATCCACGTAGCGGGCGGTGGCGTAGACCAGCGCGCGGGCGGCCTCGACTTTGGTGGCCATGTCCGCGAGGAGGAATCGGAGCCCCTGGAACGACGCGACCGGCGCGCCGAACTGGCGACGTCCAATGGCATAGTCCACGGCCAGGTCCAGCGCTCCCTGGGCGATCCCCAGGGCCTGCGCCGCGACGCCGGGCCGTGACGCGTCGAAGGTGCGCATCGCCGTAATGAAGCCGGTGCCCTCGCGGCCGAGGAGGTTGTCGGCGGGCACGCGGCAGTCCTCGAAGATCAGCTCGCGCGTGGCCGACGCCCGGATGCCCATCTTGTCTTCCTTCTTCCCGAAGGAGAATCCGGGAGTTCCTTTTTCCACGACGATGGCGCTGGCGCCGCGGGGGCCCTTGCCGGGGTTGGTCATCACGATCGCCACGTAGATCTCGGCTTCGCCGCCGCCGGTGATCCACTGTTTGGTGCCGTTCAGCACGTAGTGGTCGCCGTCCTTGAGCGCGGTGGTGCGGATCCCCCCGGCGTCCGAGCCCGCCTGCGGCTCGGTGAGGGCGAAGGCGCCCAGGCGCCGGCCGGTGGCGAGGTCGGGGAGATAGCGCTGCTTCTGCTCCTCGGAGCCCGCGATGATGATGGGGATGGCGCCGAGCGCCGAGCCGGCGAACGACAGGGCGATGCCCCCGCAGGCCTTCGACAGCTCCTCGGCGACCAGCACCATGTTCATGGTGCGGGAGCCTTCGGCGATGCCCCCGTACTCCTCGTCGATGAAGACCCCGAAGAGATCCGCGGCCGCGAGCGTCCTCACGATGGGCCAGGGGAACTCCCCGGTGCGATCGTACTCGGCGGCCACCGGGCGGATCTCCTTGTCGGCGATGGAGCGAGCCAGGTCGCGGATCGCCCGCTGGGCATCGGTTAACCCGTAATCGAGCACTGGTCCTCCTGCGGCGGTGGCGTTGGGCCGGTCAGGGTGCGGCGGGGCTCTCGTCGAACAAGGCCGGTGCTTCCACCCACGCCTGCCCGGCCTCGAGCACCACGCGGACGCGGTCGTCGGGGAAGCGCACGTCGAAGGTGCTCACGTCGATCACGCCATCCGCCATGCCGGGCTTGGCCAGGGCCAGAAGCCGGTCTACCAGGACGCGGATATCCACGTTGGCGTCCTGCATGTGGATGCGCACGATGCCCGCGGCGCGGTCGGCAGAGGCCTGGAAGTCGCCTTCGGGATAGAGGCCCTCGTAGGTGTCGGCGAGGCGCTGGAGGTCACGGGCCGCCCGGACGGGGTCGGCGGCGCGGATGGTCACGTCGCCCGTGAGCCGGCAGAACACCGGGTCGATGTCGATGTGCGCGCTCGAGTATGGGTGGCGCGGGGCGCCCGCGAAACAGGGGTGCGCCCAGGTGATGCGCACGCCACCCCCCTGGTCCACTCGTAGCCGCACCACGTGGGGGCTGTCTTCGGTATGCACGAAGAGGTCGCCGCCGCCGATGGCGCCGTGCAGCTCCACCGGGATGGTCGCCAGCATTCGCGTCAGCTCGGAAACGATGGTTGGCAGGCAGGGCGCCGCAGTGGGTTGGATGTGCCGCACGACGATCGCCTCGGCCGGCGCGTCGTACTCCAGCCACTCGCCGGGAAGGGTGGTGAGCCGGGCGCGAACGCCCTCCGGCAGCGGGCCGATGACAATGCGTCCGTGGCACCCCTGATCGTGGAACATGGCGGCCCCCGTGAGCGACGGGTTATAGGTGCTCAAGTAATGAAGGCCGTTGTGAAGGGATTGGCGAAAACAGCGTGAAGGAACGCTCAGTCCAATCGGCTAGCCTACCTTCCTGGTCTTCCGCCGCATGAAGTCCATCAGGATGTACTGGCCCAGGGTCATGGTGCTGGTGAAGTAGGCCTTCCCCCGCGCGATCTCGCACACCTTCTTCACAAACTCCACCAGCGCCCGCTCCCGCGCCAGCATGAAGGTGTTGATCAGGATGCCGCTGCGCCGGCAGATGGCCACCTCGCGGTAGGTCTCCTTCAGGATCCTGGGGTCCAGGCCCATGGAGTTCACGTACACCCGGCCGTCCGGGAGCGTCAGCGCCGAGGGTTTCCCGTCCGTGATCATGATGATCTGGCGCATGTCCTCTTTCTGCGCCAGCAGCAGTCGGCGGGCGAGCTTCAGGCCCTGTGCCGTGTTGGTGTGGTACGGCCCCACCTGCGCATGGGTGAGCCGTTCGATCGGGATTTCCTCCGCCGAGTCGTGGAACAGCACTACGCGCAGCGTGTCGCCCGGGAACTGGGTGCGGATCAGGTGCGTGAGCGCCAGTGCCACCTTCTTGGCCGGCGTGAACCGGTCCTCGCCGTACAGAATCATGGAGTGCGAGCAGTCCAGCATCAGCACCGTGGCGGCGCTGGAGCGGTACTCGGACTGGTGGACCATGAGGTCGGGGTAGTCGAGGTCAATGACGGGCGGAGCGGTGGACGGGTGGACAGACGGTCCGTCGTCATCCGCCTGACCGCCTGACCGCCCATCCGCCTGCCGTGCCAGCGCATTCTTCAACGTCTCCGGCACATCCAGGTTCATCGTGTCGCCGAACTCGTACGGCTTGCTCACCGCCTCCGCCTCGACGCCGGTCGCCAGGTGCTGGGTGTCGTGGCTCCCAAAGCTCGATTTCCCCACGCTCCCCAGGAGGTGCCGCAGGGCCCGGTACCCCAGGAAGTCGATGCCTTTGTCCGTGAGATTGAACTGGACCTGTTGCGCCGCTGACTGCGCCTGCCCGCCGGGGCCGGTCACCGGCTGATGGCCCTGCGGCATCTTGGGCGCCTGCTCCACCGACAGGTAGCCTTCCTCGATCAGCTTCTGGACGATCTGGTCCAATAGCTCCGCCAGCTGGCGCTCGATCTCGCGATCACGCTCGGCGTCGCCGGTGGATTCGCCCCGCAGCACTTTGAGCATCTCGGGGTTGAGCTTGCCGGAGTCCATCAGCGCCTGGACGATGGCCCGGCGCAGCGCGTCCATGGAGCGCTCCGGCTCCTGCTCGCCGAACTCGCCCCAGAAGGGGTGATCGTACGGCCCGCCGGCAAACCCCGACTGCAACAGGAAATCGCTCAATTGATCGAGCAGATCCTGCAGGTTGACGGCGTCTAACAGCTCTGGGAGGTACTTGGAGTACGTGGTGTAGCGCATACCTTGTTGAAACATTGGCGTTTCATCATTGTTCCCGCAATGCCGGAAGGTCCGGAGCCCTTACCGTCCCACCGCCGTCCCGCGCTGCCGTCCGCGTTCGGGGCCCTTCGCCACCGGAATTTCCGGCTGTTCTACAGCGGCCAGCTGGTGTCGCTGGCCGGGACCTGGATGGGCAACACGGCCCAGGCCTGGCTGGTGCTGGTGCTCACCGACTCGCCGTTCTACGTAGGTCTCGTGGGCGCGCTGGGGTCGCTGCCCGTGTTGCTGCTCGCCCTGTTCGCCGGCACCGTCGCGGACCGGATGTCCAAGCTACGCCTGGTCATGATCACCCAGGCCAGCTCTATGGTGCTGGCCTTCGCCATGGCGGCGCTGGTCCTCACCGATCGCATCACCGTGTCGCAGATCATCGTCATCGCGACGCTGATGGGCGCGGTCAACGCCTTCGACGTCCCCGCCCGCCAGTCGTTCTTCGTGGAGATGGTGGGCAAGGACGACCTGATGAACGCGATCGCGCTCAACTCGTCGGCCTTCAATGTGACCCGGGTGCTGGGACCGGCCGTGGCGGGTGTCGTGATCGGAAAGCTGGGGGTCGGTGTCTGCTTTCTGTTGAACGGCCTGTCGTTCCTGGCGGTCCTCACCGCCTTGTTCGCGATTCGGTTGCCGCCCTACCGCCGCGCCGCCCTCCCGCCCTCCACGTGGGCCCATATCCGGGAAGGCCTCCGGTACGTGACCGGCGACCGCCGTGTGTCCGCCATCGTGCTCAACATCGCGGCGCTGAGCATCTTCGGCTACCCATTCCTGGTGCTCATGCCGGTGGTGGCGCGGGACGTGCTGGGCAAGGGCGCGGTGGAGTTCGGCTGGATGAGCTCGGCCGTGGGGGCGGGGGCGCTGGCGGGCGCCCTGATGCTAGCCGCCTTCGCGCGCCGGCTGCCCAAGGGCCGGATGCTGCGCTGGGCCTCGACCGGTTTCGGGATCATCCTGTTCGCCTTCTCCCTCTCCCGGTCTCTTCCCCTGAGTCTCGCGGTGCTGGTCATGACGGGGTTTGTCTTGATCGTGAACACCGCGACCACCAACACGCTGCTCCAGACGCTCACGCCGGACGAGCTGCGAGGACGGGTCATGTCGGTCTTCACGCTCGCGTTCGTGGGGATGGGACCCATCGGGGCACTCCAGGCGGGCATCCTGGCGGATCGCATAGGGGCTCCCACCACCCTGATGGTGGGCGCCCTGGTCTGCGTGCTGATCACGTTCGTGTTATTCCGGCGCGTGCGGCAGGTGGGGGAGTTGCGGTAGAGGGCGGACAGGCGGTCAGGCGGTCGGGGCGGGCGAAGGGTACGGCCGGCAACGGTTTGGTTGGTGCTGTTCCCGAGGTGGTACTACCGTGTCAGGCCGACGGGCATCGAGGTCTGGGTTCCTGATGCCCTATGAACGTTTCGACGTCTGGAAACGCTGCCACTCTCTTGCCCTGGCTATCTACAGGGCTACCAGCAGCTTCCCCAAGAACGAGCTTTACGGTTTGACGAGCCAGTTACGCCGGGCGGCGTACTCGGCGGCGGGAAACCTGGCTGAGAGTTCTGCAAGGAAAGGATCGCGCGAGTACCGCCCTACCGCCACCCCCGCACCCGTACCGCGGCCTGGATCATTCCCGCGCACTGCTCGTAGGTGAACGGCACACTGTTGAGGATCAGGTCGTAGTTGACAGGATCGTCCCAGCGGCGCCCGTAGTAGGTCTTCACGTACCGCCGCCGGCCCTCGTCAATTTCGTGGGTGGCGCGCTCCGCCTCTTTCCGGTCCACCGAAAGGCGCTCCATGGCCCGCTGCACCCGCACGTCCAACGGCGCCACGACGTACACGTGCAGCGTGCCCTCGCGCTGACCCAGATACGCCTGGGCGCCACGCCCCACCAGGATGACGTGATCGTGCCGCACCGCTTCGGCGATGACCCGCTCCGTGACGTGGACGATCTCCTCCTCCGGCGGCGCCGCCGCCGGCGTCTCGGCGGCCGCCGCCATGAACAGCTCCGGCGAGGATCCCGCCAGCGTGCGCGCCAGCCGTTCCATGAAACCCGTGACCCGCTCTTCGCGTTGCTCCACTTCCTCCCGGGGGAGGCCGGCGCGCCGCGCCACCCGGTCCACGAACTCGTTGTCCACCAGCTCCCAGCCTAGGCGCTTGGCCGCGAGCTCGGCGATCTGCGAGCCGCCCGAGGCGTATTGGCGCGAGACCGTTATGACGGGCATTCGGCAGGGCCAACGGCATCACGGCATGACGGCATGACGGCATGATTGCATAGACGGCACCACCCTATGCCGTCATGCCCTGGGGTGGATGGGTGGTCGGGATGGGATGCCGTCATGCCGTTGTCAGGTAAACAAGTTCGGCCCCGCACCCGGAACGCCCTTGCCAAACGGCGGCCCCTTGTCCGGCCGGGCGCGCACGTAGCCCAGCTCTTCGCTCCGCGAGATCCGCTTCTGCGCCACCAGCCCCTCCAGCACCAGCTCGCAGGCGGACACCACGGTGGCCGCGTCCTGGCGAGGCGCCAGGCCCACCCGCTCCACCAGCTCCATCAGGCCAGGCACCACCGCGAACCCCTGCCGGCAGGCGTCGGAGTGCTCCTGCTGGGACACCTTGAGCGCGCCGCCCTCGTCGAACCACTGGACGATCGCGTCACAGTCCGCCCCGCCCACCCGGTCCTCGAACGTCTTGCCCGCCGCGCGGCGCACCAGCTCCTTGGCGATGGTCTCGGCGCCCTGCAGCTCGCCCTCGTACTCCAGCTCGATCTTGCCGGTGATGGACGGGAGCGCCGCGTACACGTCCGACACGCGGGGGACCGCCCGGTCCTCCTTGGCAAGAATGGCACGCTGCTCGGCGTTCGACGTGACGGATTCGAGCACCGTGATGGGCAGCCGCTGGCTCACGCCCGAGCGCCGGTCGACCCGCTTGTCCGCCCGCGCGGCGAAGGCAATCTCCTCGACCAGCTGCCGCATGAAATCCGGCAGCTCGATGGCTCGGCCCGATCGCTCGGTCCAGGCCTCCTGTTTGGTGATCTCGACCCCGTGCTCGATGCTCGGCGGGTAGTGCGTCATGATCTCCGACCCGATCCGGTCCTTGAGCGGTGTGATGATCTTCCCCCGCGCGGTGTAGTCCTCCGGGTTGGCCGAAAAGACCAGCAGCACGTCCAGCGCCAGCCGGATGGGGTAGCCTTTGATTTGAACGTCCCCCTCCTGCATGATGTTGAACAGCCCCACCTGGATCTTGCCGGCGAGGTCCGGCAGCTCGTTGATGGCGAAGATCCCGCGGTTGCTGCGCGGCAGCAGCCCATAGTGGATCGTCAGCTCGTCCGACAGGAGATGCCCGCCGCGCGCCGCCTTGATGGGGTCCACGTCGCCGATGATGTCCGCCATGGTCACGTCCGGGGTGGCGAGCTTCTCCACGTAGCGGCGGTCGCGGGGCACCCAGTCAATCGGCGCCGCGTCGCCGCACTCGTCCACCAGCTGCCGCCCGGGTTTGGAGATGGGGCGGAACGGGTTGTCGTTGATCTCGCTCCCCGCCAGAATGGGGATCTCGGGATCCAACAGCTCCACCAGGCCCCGCAAGATCCGGCTCTTCGCCTGACCGCGCAGGCCCAGCAGGATGAAGTTGTGTCGCGACAGTACCGCGTTGATCACCTGCGGGATCACCGTCTCATCGTATCCCCTGATCCCTCGGAACATCTCGGTGCCGGACTCGAGCATCGCGATTAGATTGGCCCGCATCTCGTCCTTCACGGAGCGCAGGTGCCGCGCCGGGTCACCCCAGGGTGACTGCTTCAGCTCGGCAAGCGTCCGTGGCTTCGTCGGCATCGATTGCATCGTCCTCCATCATGATGAGCGGTCAGGCGGTCAGGCAGTCGACCGCCGGTCCGCCCGTCCACCCGCCCGCCCGAGATATACCCCTCCCCCAAACCCCGGTTCAAGCCCCGGCGAGGGTCACGCCAAGGAGACGGACCGCGGCTACGCCTCGGGCCGGCAGCATCACGCCCACGCCGTTCCGCATCACCATCGCCGGCGGTCCGAGGTCCCGCTCCACCAAGTCCACCTGGCGGGCGTCGTCGAAGCCGATCACCCCGGCTCCCAGGGTGGCGATTCGTGAGCGCCCGCTCAACTCCTGGAGATACACGATCACGCCGTTCCCGTCCGCCGCGGGCTGCATGCCCACCACGGCCATGCCCGCCTGGTCAAGGACCAGCAGCGGGCCGAACGTCGGCAGGGTGGCGCGGCCGGTCCCCGGAACTGGCGCGACCCGCACCGGCTCCATGCGCCATCCAAAACGCCACGGGTCGTCCGGGAAGACGAACGCCTCCGGCGGGATGACACTCAGGCGAAACCGCGATTCGCCGCGCGGGCTGTAGCTCGTGATGGTGCCCTGGGCGTCCACGCGACCGAACCCGGACGTCCGCGCGGCCAGGAACGCCGAGCCTTGCGCTCCCGTCAAGCGCAACCAGCGAAGGTGAGCGACGTCGCACGGTGGCGTGGTTTGCTCCATGCCGGCGGGGATCTCCCATTCGATCCGCGCGGCGTCCAGCGCGACCCCGAAGCGGTACGGCACCGGTTCACTCCCCGGAGCATCGGCGTCATTCACGACGTCAATCCAGGAGAGTCGCTCATACGCCGTAACCACCGTCCGGATCTCCCCGCCCCAGGGCGCTCGTCGCCGGGCGATGATCCGGGCCCCCACGCCGGGCATGGCGTCGCGCGCGGTTCCCTCGAGGCGCGCTCCCGCCACCGCATTCAGGCCCGGCGTCCGGCTGGCCCAGTCCCTGCCGTCGGGCGTAACCAGCGAGCGTATGGCGCCGGTGTCCGGATCGAGCGTGACGCGAAATCGCGCCGTCTGGATCCCGTACGGCGAACTATCGCCCTCCATCGCCCTCCATTCCCCTCCATCCCCCGCTCCGCGCGGAAAGTACGCATACCCCAGCGGCGGGATGTCCGTGGCCATCCGCTCCGACCCGTCGGCCATGCGCACCAGCTCGGTGCGGGCATAGGATGTGGGGTTGAACACCAGCGTCCCGGGCACCGGCATGGCGAGCTGGTTCGCGATACGCTCCAAACCCATCCCGGTGCCCGGCACCAGCGGTGCCAGACACGCGATCATGGCGTCGGCGCGGCGGCGGCTTTCGTCGCCCCGGCGCTCGGCGTGGTCCCTGACCTCGGCTCCTGAGGGGACGGGACGCTCCGCGCGGAGTGGAGGCGACCAGGCAGCGCCCCCGGTGGCAACGTTCCGCGGCGCCGCGCGGAGTAAGGCGGCGGCATCGCCCACCACGATGCGCGGGTGCGCAAAGCGGGCATTCCAGTCGCGCACGCTGTCAGCCGCGCGCGCCAGATCCTCGAGTTCTCCTCCCGCCACCAGGACGACTCGTTCCGTCGCCGCTTGCGCGTCGCCCGCCGCCCCCGCCGCCCCGGCCACCCCGAGGAACGTCTCCACCGAGCGCGCCATCCGGTCGCCGCCCTCGACGAACCCGAGGTGCTCCGGGCTGGCGCCCGGCGGAGCCGCCGCCACCAGCAGCCGCGCCCCCCCAGGTCCGGGCAGCCAGTGGAGGCCTCCGGCGAGAGCATCTCGGAGCACCACGGTGGTGACGCCGCTTGCCACCAGGACCGGCGCTGCCGATGGTAGCCGAAGGTCGCCGCGCGTCATGCCCACCGCCGGTCCCCGGGCGATGCCGGTGAGGGCCGCGACGCGCTCACCGGGCTCCGCCATGCGCAGGAACGCGACGTCACCGATGAGCGTCGGTAGGGAAGCCGGCAGCGGATTAACCATCGCGCCGATGCTCCGGAGTGTGGCAATCTCCGCCGCTCGCGCGATGCGCTCGAGCGATTCGAGGTGGCGCTGGAGACGCTCAGGATCCAGCAGCGTAAGCCAGTGGATGATCCACCGCGGCGCCGGTGTCAGGGTGTGCCACGTCGCGACCGGTCGCCGGAGGCCCGGCGCTTCCAGCTCGGTGCGCACGCGCGGCAGCACCCCCAGCGGGAGCCACAGCTCGCCGTAGAGCCGGCCGTTGCCCAGCGGGAGGACGCCCGCCGTGCCCACTTGCCGGCCGGCGCGATCGAACGCCCGCATGCGTCCCGCGGGCGCGTCCAGGTCGGACACGAAGAACCGGATCAGGCAGCGTTGGCCGTCGGGAGGAGCGAAGAACGGCGTCGTTTGGGCGGTGACAGCCGGAGCGGCCGGAGAGGCCACAGCGGCCGCAGGCCACAGGACGCCTCCGCCTGCCGCCGCCATCAGCGTAATGAACTCTCGACGGTCAGGGTGGGGCATTGGGGCAATGTATCATGGGCGGATGCCATGGGGATACAGACGGCCGTCATGCCGTCATGCCGTCATGCCGTCATGCCGTTATGCCGTCATGCCGTCATGCCGTTTCCCCTTACCCGTCCCTGCTGAACGGCAACGGCACGATTCGGGCCGCGGTGCCCCAGGCAACGGCGGGCCGAGTGCGGTCCATCTCGCGCCGGACCTTGGCGAGGCCAATGAACCGCTCGATGGGCGGCGCCCAGGCGGTGCTGGTGATCCAGCCGATATCGCGCCCATCCTGCGTGATCGCGGGCGCGGCATCGAAGTCCGGCGTGCCCCCGCCCCACGAAACGCCCGCCAGCACCCGGTTCGGATGGCCGCGGAAGTGTACCCGGGCCACGGTTTCCTGCCCGGTGTAGCAGCCCTTGGTGTAGGAGACGCCGTCAATGTCGTCGTACCGCACTTCCTGAGGCAGCGTCTTCTGGTCAATCTCCGCGCCGAGGCGCGGCCAGCCGGCGAGGATCCGGGCCAGGTCCAGCCCCGCCGGTCCCACGTCGCGGCTCCCGGCGCGCGCGAGCCGCTCCAGCAGCGCGGCGCCGTGCTCCGTCTCAGCGTGCAATTCCAGCGCGAAGGGTCCCGCGGCCCGCGGCCGGGCGACCAGCACGGCCGCCCCCGCCACCAGGTTCGCCGATGCCTTGCCCGGCTCCGGGACCGTCAGCCCCGCGCGCACCGCCAGGTCCAGCGCCTGCGGGCCCACCAGGCGCCAGACGCCGGCTTCCGGGCGATCGGTGGCGCGCGCCAGGCGCGGTGGCAACGTCTTTCGGAGCACCTCGTCTACCACGGCCTTGCCGTCCGGCGGGACCACCAGCAAGACGCTGCCGCCCCGGCGCAGGGCCCACAGGTCGCTCTGGATCATCCCCTTGGAGGACAGGACGGCGCCGTAGACGTACGCCCCGTCCCCCGCTCGCTCCACATCGTTGGTGAGCAACCCCTGGAGGCAGGCGACGGCGCCCGGGCCCGATACGTCCACTACTGCCCAGTCGGCCCGGGCGAACCCCGCGCTGTCCATCACCGCGTCCGCCTCCGCCTCCGCCAATTGGCCGCGGTCGAGCCGGAACGGTGGCGGTGTCGCGGACGGTGTGGTCATGCGCGGTAGTACCCTGCGAGGGCGTACGACCGGTCGAGCAGCTCCACCGGGTGAACTACGGGGACGTCCCGGCCGGCCGCGCGAAGCCCCGCGCCAATCTGCATCGCGCACCCGGGATTTCCGGTGGCGACGGCGTCCAGCTTGCCGTTGGCGAGGGCCGCGACCTTCCGGTCCAGCACCTCGCGCGACAGCGCCGGCTGGGTGAGCGAGTAGCTACCAGCGCTGCCGCAGCAGAGGTCCGCCTCACTGTGCGCCACGCGCTGGAGCGCGGGGATGACTTCCAGGACCTTCAGGGGCGCGTCCGCGACCCGCTGCGCGTGGAGCAGGTGGCACGGCGGGTCGTACGCGACCGTCAGCGGCAACGGCGCTCCAGGACGGGGGCCAACCGACGCCAGGGCCTCGGTGACGTCCACCACGCGGCGGGCCCACTGCTCCGCGGCTGCGGCCCCTCCGAAGGCAACGCTGCCTCCCAACAGCCGGGGATATTCCTTGAGGATGGCGCCGCATCCGGCGGCGTTGACCACGATAGTGGCCTCCGGCGCCCGGTTGAACGCGGCGACGTTGGCCCGGGCCAGCGCCACGGCGTCGTGGTGGAGCCCGGCATGCGCGTGCAGCGCGCCGCAGCAACCCTGGCCGGGTACGTTCACCAACCGATAGCCGTTCGCGCGCAAGGTGCGCTCGGTGGCCTGGTGGACGTGGGCGAAGAGGCCGTCCATGATGCAGCCCCGAAAGAGGGCGGCGGTCCGGCGGTCCGCCGGTCCGGCGGTCGGGTCCACGACTCGGCCAACCTCCTGAGCGTCCGCCTGTCCGCCTGACCGCCTGACCGCCAGTCCGTCCGCCTTCGTCGCGGCCAGCATGCCGGCGAGAAAACCGACCCGGGAACGGCCCGAAAAGTGGCGGGCGAGGGGACGTACCAGTCGCGCCAACGCCATCAGGGGCGTCCGAAGCGCCGGCTCGGCGAATACACTCGCGGTCAGGCGCACGGAGAAAGGAGCCGGCCGCTTCGCCGCGATCAGCCGGCGGGCTTCTTCCAGGGCGGGTCCGTAGCTCACGCCGGATGGGCAGACGGGCTCGCAGGCTCGGCACCCGAGGCAACGATCCAGGTGGAACACCAGCCCGGCGTCAGCGGGCTGCAGCTCGCCGCGCGCCAACGAGCGCATGAGCACGATGCGGCCGCGGGGACTGTCGCTCTCGTCACCCGTGACCAGGAAGGTGGGACAGCTTTGCAGACAGAACCCGCAGTGGACGCACGGGTCGAGGCCGGCGAAGCTCATCAGTTGGACATTGGCACGACGAAGACGCCCGCCGGATCGAAGGCATCCTTGAGCGCGCCCACGAGTTGCCCCACGCCTTCGCGATACGCGCCGAAGTACCCCACTTGCTCGCGCACCGCCCAGGGGGCCCGCTCCAGCGTCATCGGCATTTCCCGTGGTGCGGCGGCATGGCGCAACAGCCGGAGGCGATCGGCGTGCGCGTCGCCCGACCACCGGAGGCCGCCGGCCCCCACGCCCGCCATGATCCAGTGCTCGTCCAGGTGGTGGAGCACGAGGTCGAGCGCGTCGTCCATTGCCGTGGGCAGCGCGCCCATCCGGAGGGTCACGGGGCTCCCACTGGCGCCGGCCAGCGCGCCGCGCCAGAAGCGGCCGGCGTCCGCCGCGTCGAGTGCCGCCAGCGGGATCTCCGACGCACCGCCTGCCGCTTGTACGTCGGCCTCCACCGCCGGGGCGGATCCCACGCACCGCACCGCGAGCGTCCAGCGATCGCGGCCAGCGGCGAGCGGCGACAACACCTCGAGCGAGGCGGGCGTGATTCCCGTCTCCAGCACCGCCCGCGCGGCATCGAGCAGGGCGTCTCGCTCTCCCTCGCCCACCAGCGTGAGATCGGCACGCGGCACGGCCCGAAGGCGCAGGTTCACCGACGTGATGACGCCAAAACTGCCGAAGCTCCCCGTGGCGAGCCTGGCGAGGTCGTACCCCGCCACGTTCTTCACCACCCGGCCGCCGGCCCGGACGATGCGTCCCTCGCCCGTCACCAGCGTCGCGCCCAGGACGTGCTCCCGGATGCCGCCGAATCCCGTCCGGAGCGGCCCCGCCGTGCTCGTCGCCACGACGCTCCCGACGGTGCGGCCTTCACCCGGAGGGTCGGTCGCCACCCAGACGCCCTGGTCGGCGAGCACCCGCTGGAGGTCTCCCCAGACCACGCCCGCTTCCACCGTCGCGACCAGGTCCGCCGCGTCCAGCCGGGCGACGCGGACCAATGCGCGGGTGGTGAGCGCCAGGTCGGCGTGGCCGTCGGCGGGGACCCAGGAGCCGCGCCCCTCGATCCGGACCCGCCAGCCCTCCGCGGCGGCGGCCTGCAACACCAGGGCGATGGCCTCCTCGGTTCGCGGCGCCACCCGGGGCATCCCGCTGGCGTCGGTGTCCACCACGGCGTCCGATCCCAGCAAGGACCGGACTCGGCGAACGATGGTCAACCCTGTCCCAGCCATGATTCCAGCTGTGCCGCCGTCTCCTGGACGAAGGCCCGAGCGTCGGCCACGTACGGCGCTACCGCCTCCGCGGTCCAGGGGCTGGTGAGCACGTCGCGCAGGTCCAGCACCGCGAGCGCGGCGAATCGGCCGGGGAATGCGTCCCGCACCCGTCGCTGCATTTCTTGGGGGGCCAGGCCGCTGTGCCAGGGTGGATCGGCCAACCAGACGCGCACCGTCGCGGCCGCGACCACGGCGGGGTACGCCGCCTGGAGCGCGCGGCCCCCGTCGCCATCGTTGAGCTGGCGCCCGGCGGCCTCCAGCCGGCGACGCGCGTCGGCCATCTGATCCTCGAGCGCTGTCCGCCAGCGCGTCGGGACCGTGATCATGCCGCCGCTCCTCGCGGGCGGCCGGGCGGGCCGGCGGTCGGCCGGTCGGCTCCTCCCGATGGCGCTGCACCCACCCGCCCGCCC